>NZ_VCNC01000001.1:348125-696250 GCF_006210265.1 Desulfovibrio sp. UCD-KL4C | reverse complement strand
CACACGACTTTGCCATAAATCGTCCGAGACCTCCTTTTGACTTAGTTCAATGTTATATATTTCCCTCATTCTGGCATCCCAGATTGTTTTTTTGCTGACAAGATTCCTTTCCCATACGCCAATGCCTCCCGCACGCGTGGCAAGGTCTAGACGGTTAGCATTTTCCTGCAACTTTTTTTCAACTATCCTGCGTTGCTCAACTTCACGCTTAATCTGCTCATTATTGAGTTTTAAATTCTCATAAGCTGCCGTCAATTCTTCTGTGCGTTTAAGAACCTTACTTTCAAGATTTTCATGAGAACGCAAAAGCTCCTCATCAGCTTTCTTTCTCCTTAAGATCTGCCACATGCCTTCCATTAGCAAGGTTAACTGGTTCACATCTTCTTGTGTATAATCTGTAGACTTATTACCGACTCCGGCTACTAAAACTATCCGATTATCATCAAAAAGCGGTAGATTCATATGCCTAGTCATAGCCACATGACCTTTGGGAACACCTCGCTTTTCAGGACAGTTTGGGTAGTCATTTGTGATGATAGGCCTACGAAGTCTTATTGCTTCACCCCATAGTCCTGTGTTCTCAACTTGATATACAGCAGGGTATTTTTCAACTCCGCATTGAGGCATCACATTGCGAGACCATGCGTGGAGAGTTAGTTCTGTTTCATCTTCATTTACAAAATAAATATATCCAATATCACTCTCAGTAATGCGTACACCAGCTTCAAGAACAAATTCAAGAATTTCAGATGCAGGCTTGTCACACATTTTTGACAAGTGATACAGTGCTTCAAAACGAATTTCATCCAGCTTAATTTTTTCCTGAATGCGAAATCGTTCAGTATAATCACAGATTATGCACAAAACCAAAGTTTCATTCCCGATCTTAATCGGCCTGAATGACACTTCACAATCAAGTAAAGTCCCATCTTTTAACAACTGTTTCCACGGAAAATATAATTGTGTTCCAGAAAGGACTAACGAAATGTTTGATAAAAGAAAGTCTTTGGAACTCTGTCCATTAGGCTGATACGGAGAAGAAAAATCTAAAAAAGTTTTTTTAAGAAGCTCATCTTTTGAACAACGAAACATTTCAATCGCTTTGTGGTTGCAATCAACCAAATGGCTGTCCTCACCCAAAAGCAAAATTGCATCAGGTGAAGCTTCAAAAATATTGCTAAACTTCTCTTCACTTTTTCTTAAAGCCTCTTCGGAAGCTCTAAGCTTTGTAATATCAGTGAAAGTTGTAATAAAAAGAGGTTGCTTATTTATAGAAATAATTGAGACATTTATACGAGAATTTATAATGCTATTATCTTTATGCCGTAAATTTAACTCAAGACCTGACACTATTCCATCTTCAGAAAGCTTAGATAAAACATGGTAACGATCCGCAGGATTATAATATACTTCTAAAATATTTTGAGGAAATGAGGCTCCGTCAAAATATCCTAACAACTCTTTAGCCTTAAGATTGGAAGCAGCTACATTACCATCTGGAGCAGTTATAACGATGGCTTCAGGTGAAGAATCAAATAAGCCCTTGCAGAGATCATTCTTATTAAGAATATCTTGAAAATTCGCAGAAGAAAATTCCACTATGCATCCTCTTGAACTCTTAGTTGCTAAAACTATTACCTAAAAAGGACTTACGACAACTCAATACTTATCTGCAGTTCAAATACTTTTCATCTGAATTTATCTTAAATAATTTAAAAGCTATTCTCAAATTCAAGATGACAGGTTATAAAAGTGTAACTCAATAAACTAATCGACAGGACATAGACAATGAATAAAGACTGGAAATACTATCTTGGAATAATCCTTATCGGTTACAGTTTTTTGCCGTTTGTGGTCTTTGCAATTATCCCTTTTCTTGATGTAGACATCGCCAAATCGGGAACTTTTGCCGTAATATTTCTAGCAACAGGAGAACTGGCTTTCATCGGTGCTGCGGCCCTTTTAGGAAAAGAGTTCATGTTGCTTATGAAAAATCGCTTTATGAATTTTTTCAAAAAAAAGCCAAGCTCAAAACACATCAGCAGAACCAGACACCGCATAGGAGTAGTACTGATAGTAGCAAGCCTGCTACCATATTACTATGTTCTATTAAGCGAAATATTCTTCCTGCCTCTGGACCACGGAGTTCTTACATGGTCACTAATACTAAGCGAACTTCTCTTCATCACCTCAATACTGACTCTAGGCAGTCAGTTCTGGGACAAACTTGCACATCTGTTCGATTGGCCCGGCCCAGAATAAATTCAGGGCATTCCTAAGTCTCAGCAGTTATTCTGTGTCCTTCACAACTGCAGCGCACAGAGGCAGATGCGGTTCTGTCAACGGTTCAAACAGACGAGTCTCATCATTATAACTTAAAAGATGCCCATCTTTAAGATCAAAATACCAGCCATGTCTCTCTAAATTACCTTTCTCAACCTGCTCTGCAATCCATGGAAAAGTTAAAAGATTGTTCATAGAATGAAGTATGCTTGCCATTTCACAGGCAGTGCAGGCTTCAACACTTACATTCTGATAATGCGCCCGAACTTTCTCCCTTACAGAAGTCAAAACCGAAAGCCATTTGCTGATAAATTCATCCTCTTCCGAAATTTCATCCGCCATCAAGGATTTAATACCACCGCAGGAACTATGCCCAAGAATAATAATATTTTGAACTTTGAGAAACTTCACCGCATATTCAAGCGCAGATGAAACCCCATGGAGCTTTGCATCAGGTTCATAAGGAGGAACAATGTTCGCAATATTTCGCACAACAAAGATTTCACCCGGTTCACATTGTAAAATAAGGGACGGATCAGTACGCGAATCGCTACACGCTATCACCATGGTCGACGGTGATTGACTATCTTGCAATTCTAGAAACGGAGAATCTTCCCGGCAGTAATATTCTTTTCTAAATTCCTTGAACCCATCTATAAATTTGCGAATTTCTTTCATATTTTTTAAATTCCATCTTATTAATATTTTTTAAAGAATTGCAGGTCTGGCAGTCTAAACGAGGATTACCCCCACACACACGCTATTTTTTCTTATTCTTCTTAAAACTACTATTAAGTTCTCATGTATTAGATAGCCAGACAACAAGAAAATTGACTACTTTACGGTTAGAAACAGACCTCAAAAATTTATTAACTAATATGTTATTTTTTTTATACCATTAGTATTAAGTTTCATTAAGAGCATCCGATACATCCTTTAAGGCTGAGCTATTAACAAAATATGATCACCACTATTCTTAAGCTTAAGGGTAATTTTATCATGATAGATCCAGTTAACTCATCTCTATATCCATATGAAATTCAGCCCTACTCTGAATCATCTCCCGAAACGCAGGATGAACAAGTCAACCTCTTGCCTGATGAGAGCCTATCTACCCCAAAAGATACTGATACTATCAGAATCTCCGCTAAAGCTTTAAATATGTATAATAAATCAACGGAAGAGGAATCCGTTTCTGCTAATTCTTGGGAAATGGTCTCCGGTTTAAAATCAGGAACCACAATTCTGGAAAACGGGCATAAGCAATCCGTGAAAATAAACGGATCAAGTATGGAACTTCTGGAATATGATGGAGACACGCTAGTCCGTTCCGTAACAGGAGAACTGACTGCAACAGGTGCTGTTTTAGAGACAACAATTTTTGATAGCGCCGGGGAAAAAGTTCAAACTATAAATACAGTTTTTGATAAAATTGAAGATACTAATGCAGGATGGACCTCAGCTAGAGTTGATAGGGATATACAATGGTTTAAGGATGGGGATGTATCAAGAACTATGACTGACAGCATGCAACTCCGTAGTAAGTATACAGGAGGGGAAAACGACTCATCCTTTCCAAGTCTTATGGATAGCACTCAGGCGCAATCTATTGACCTAAGTAAATTAGGTGAGAACATTACCAATGACTCACATGAAACCAAATATTACGCATCAATACAAGAATATTCAAATAACCAGATATCCAAAAAGATTATAATCAAAAAAAATGATGACTTTTTAAATAAGAGCAACAGAGGTTTTAGCAAGACAGACGAATTAGATGCTGGAGCAACACAAGAGATTGCACATTCGAAATCTCTTTCAATTGAGATGCAAAACTACGATTCAAATGGTGACTTAATTCTAAGCGCCAACTTTCTGGATTCAAGGTCAGATGGACCTGGATCTGAAGATGGAATTGAAAAACAACAAATGTCTCTATCCATGTATAAAAAAGGAGAGCTGGTCAAAGAAAGTCATAGTTCAACGACTCTTAAAGAATCCAAGGATAAAAAATTAGCAAAAACTGGAGATCTACTGCAAACTTTAGATTTGACTAAAGAAGAATATGTCACACGTAAGCCAAGCACAGCTGCGGAACTGCTAGCAATTCCTTTAATGGAAACCTCCTCAAAGGCGAATTTTTACACTGCTGCAACGCAGAAAGATATCAGCGGACATGCCTTAGATAGTGCCAAAGATATTTCAAAATCAGGAGAAGATAACCGAGTGCACGATATTTCATGGGGAAGTGAAACATATAAAGATGGCGATCTGGTAACTAAACAGGAACATAAAGAATCCGCAGTTAAAAATCCCCAATTCGCAGGGCTATCGTTCCGCACTGGAGGAGCTCTCACTGAAAACGATAACCATCAACTTATACATCGAAGCAGTCATGCGCTAGAAACCTATGATAAAGGAATGTTAAAGGACCAAATAAGCGTAGAATCACGTGAAAAAATAGATAAAGTTGAAAATGGGCCAGATAAAGTTTATACATTAACGACCATCACAGAAGGCATAGGATTCAACACCAAGCGTACAAAAAATATAGCTGATGGTGAACTGGCTGATAATGACCCGCTAGCTCACGCAGCCTCAAGCGAAATGGGTCAAGATACCAGCCTGATACTTGAAGATAACAGAAAACTATTCAGTTCGCTGGATGCTGAAAATTCAGGACCTAAAAATAATAAATACAAAGTAAGTTTTATCTCAGCATAACTTAGGCAAACAAATTTACGCCAACACTTAATTTTAAGTTTTATTAACCAGTATCAGCCTATCGCAGTCATCTATGATTATCCTGCCACTCTCACTCTTCTAATTAATCATTTTTATTAAATATTCTATTACATTATATTGATTTGGATTATTTAAAATTTTAAATAACCTTCCAAATTTTACCAGCACATATATTATTTTTTATATATTAATGCCATTAAGTTTTATTAGATATGCCCGATACACTCTTTACGCCTGAGGTATTAACAAAATACAGTTATCATTATTTTTTTATAAGGATGATTTTATCATGACAGATTCAATTAGTTCAATCTCTTACGGGACTCAGCCCTACTCTGCGTCATATTCAAATAAAAATAACGACCAAATTGAATCACAACCTTATCTAAGCCAACCCTCAAAAGCAGATACTGCCAGAATCTCCGCTGAGGCTCTGGATATGTATAAGAACTCTACGAAACAAGAAAGTGTTTCAGCAAATTCTTGGCAAATGCTTTCAGGTTTAAAGTCAGGATACACAATACTAGCAAACGGGCATAAACAATCTGTGGTAATAGACGGATCAACTCTTGAATTGCTGGAATATGATGGAGACATACTTGTCCGTTCAGTCACAGGCGAGATTACTGAATCAGGCGCGACTTTAGATACAACAATTTTTGATGGTCACGGAAAAAAAGCTCAAACAATAAATACAGTTTTTGAGACTGTGGAATATCCTGATTATCTTAATGCTGGAACCTCAGCTAAAATGAGTAGAGATATACAATGGTTTAAGGATGGAGATGTAACAAGAACTATGACTGACAGCATGCAACTCGATAGTAGTTACAACCAAATGACCATGGGTTCGACTATTATGGATAACACGCAGGCTCAATCTGATGACATAAATAAATTAATTGATAACGTTACCAGCGACTCTCAAAAAATCAAATATTACGCATCTATACAAGAATATTCTAATAACCAGATATCCAAAAAAATTATGGTCAAAAAAGATGACAGCTTTTTAAATATGACCAACAGAGGTAATAACTACAAATATGGATTAGAGGCTAGAACGACACAGGATATTTCACATTCAAAATCGCTTTCAATTCAAATGCAAAACTATGATTCAAATGGTGACTTAACTCTAAAAGCCAATTTCCTGAATACTATTTCAGATGGACCTAAATCTGATGACGGAGTTAATAAGCAGCAAATATCTCTATCCATGTATGATAAAGGTGAACTGGTTGAAAAAAGTAATAGTTCAATGACTCTTAAAGAATCCGAGGGGGAAAAGTTAGCAAAAAGTGCAGATCTGCTGCAAACTTTAGATTTGAGTGAAGGTGAATATATAACCCGTGAACCAAAATCTGCCTCGGAATTACTTGCGAAACCTTTAATGGAAAGTTCTTCAAAGGCTAATTTCTACACTGCTGCTGTGCAGAAAGATATTAACGGACATGCCCTAGACAGTGCCGAATATATTTCAAAATATGGAGAAAATAAACAAGCACACGACATCTCTTGGGAAAGTGAAATATATGAAAATGGAGAAATAATAAGTAAGCAGAAACATAAAGAATCCGCAGTTAAGAACCCTAAATCTGATGGATTATCTTTTCAGATTACCGAAGCTCTCACCGAAAACGACAACCATCAACTTATAAACAAAAACAGCCATACACTAGAAACCTATGACAACGGGACATTAAAGAACCGTACAAAGATAGAATCACTTGAAAAGATAGATGAAGTAGAAAATGGGCCGGATAAAATATCTACGTCAACAACCACTACAGATGGAACAGGGGGCAACATCAAGCGCACCCAAAATATAGCTGAAGGTGACCTGGCTGAAAATGACCCATTAGCTCATGCCGCATCAAGCGCAATGGGTAAGGAAGCACACCTTGTACTTGAAGATAGCAGGAAGCTATTTAGCTCACTGGATGCTGAAAACTCAGGCCCCAAAAATAATAAATACAAAGTAAGTTTTGTTCCGGCATAACTTCACAAAAAAACTCTTCTTAACATTTAATATAAATTTTTATTAACATTTATCAGCCTGCTCGCCGTCATCAATTCTTATAACGCACACTTCTAATTAATACTCTTCCTTATTATTCTCAAAATTCGACTTAAATTTAAATAGTTATATCGTAATACATTTAAAAGAATAGCACCGCTTGAAACTAGCAATAATTCTTAAAATTTTACCAAAAGATGGTTTATTTTTTTATGCTACAAGTATTAAGTTTTATTAAGAGCTTCCGATACATCCTTTAAGGCTGAGGTATTAACAAAATACGATCACCACTCTTTTCAGCGTAAGGATAATTTTATCATGACAGATTCAATTAATTCTATTTCATACGGGACTGATCCCTACTCTGCAATATTTTCAAAAAAACAGGACGAGCAAACCGATTCTCTTAATGACATAAGCCAATTCTCCAAGAAAGATACTATCGTAATCTCCGCTGAAGCTTTGAATATGTATAATAAAACTACGGAAGAGGAAGCAATAGACTCGAACTCTAAAAAATCATGGAAATCCTTTTATGGCTTGGAAACAGGCACTAAAACTCTGAAAGGCAATATTCGACAAGTTGTGACCGTAAATGACGAAAGTATGGAGATATTAGAATATCACGGGGATAAGCTAATTCGCTCTGTTAAAGGAGAATTAACTGAAGATGGAGCCATAATTGATACAGAAATTTATGATGAGAAAGGTGAAATCAGTCAAACAATCAATACAGTCTTCCAACGCATTGAAGATGACAAAGCTAATCAAGGATGGACCGCTGCCAAAGTTACTAGAAATATACAGTGGTTCAAAGATGGAGATGTCACCAGAACTATGAGTGATTGCATGAAATTACGCAGCCAATCTGGGAATGTTGCTGGAAATATTTTTGCTCAAACTGTAATGGACAAAGCGCAGGCTGAATCTGGAGACTTATCGAAACTAAACAATGAGACAAACGATAAACACGAGACTGAATATTTTGCATCTATACAAGAGTATGAAAACAAACACCTGATCAGAAATATTAAAATTGAAAAATCAGATAAATTTGTTAATCATACCAATAGAGGGGTGGCAACAAAAGAGTTGGCACATCTACAAACCAAAGAGATCTCACAAGAGAGAGAATTTTCCATAGAAATGCAGACTTATAATTCTAAAGGAAATATTATCTCAAATACTGAGTACGACAGTGTTAATAAAGATGACCTTAGAGATGAAGGAGGATACCTGACACAAGATCTCCGTGTATCTATGTATAATGATGAAGGAGAACTTATCAAAAAAAGTCATAGTTCAGTGATGCTTAAGGAGAGTAAAAGTAAAAAAATACCCGACAGTATCAACTTACTTAACTCATTCGGAATGACAAAAGAGCAATATTCTACTCCTACCCCAAAAACACCAATGGAAATTCTTACAACACCTTCAGTCAAAAAAACATCAAATGCAAATAACTATACAAGCGTAATACAAAAGGAAATTAACGAGCACAACCATACTATTACCGATGACATTTCAAAATATGGAGAGAACAATAGAGAGCACAAAGTTTCATGGAAAAATGAAATATACAAAGACGGAAACCTCATGACAAAACAAGAGCACACAGAATCTGCAACTAAAAATAGCAGACTGAGAGGCTTATCTTTCCATACAGCTGGATCTCTCACGGAAAATGACAACCACCAGGTCACACATAAAAACAGTCATTTGTTGGAAAGCTATGACAAAGGACAATTAAAACATCATACAAGTGTTGAATCACACGAAAGTATTACTGTAAAAGATAAAGCACCTGATGAAATTTTTACAATAACAAACACCAAAGAAGGAACAGGCTTCAATCCTAAAAAAAACAAATCTATTGTGGAAGGAGAACTAGAGCAGCATGACAAGATAGCCCACGCGGCATCTACTGCAGCTGGCAAAGAAATCGACATGGCACTTGAAGATTCTGCAGAGTTATTCCGCTCCATAGATCTTGAACATCAAGATGCCAAATCCAATAAAGATGATAATAAAAAAGATCCTGACAAACTATCAATGAGCGATAACAATTAAGACCAAGCACTTAGTTAAAAACATTATTTATAGATATCAACCTGTCCGCCAAGTGTGAATTTACGCCCCAAAGTATAGGATGAAACTTTTTCAAGAGAAGGTCTCAGCAGTGTGGCATCAACTGGGATTTTAAAAAATCATTTTCGCTTCCAACCTTTTCGTCACCATATGATAAAATGATGTTACATATTTTCTTGAAATCTGTTTCAAATCCGGCAACGTATACTCTCCGTTAAACTAAGCAATAATACTCATAACCAAAATAGAACCTTGGTTGCTCTCATACATAAATTATTTTCAATTTTTCTTAGCTTTACATTCTATATTTCCCCCCTAAGCAATCTTAAGTATCACGCTTTATATATTTAAATACAAATTAGCCCAACATTATGCTACTTAGAAAATACAACCTTCAAACTCATGCAACAAAGACTGAACCTTTTGAGGTAACTGAAAAATGACTACCACCATTCAAGCTATTGATTCAGAAATCAAAGAAGCAGCAGACAAATATGCTGAAGAAATTTTCCGCCAATCTGATAATAACTGCGAATTTGTAAGCATTCTTAAGTCAGATGCTCAAAAAAGAATTTATCATGACATGATTAACTACCCAGATGAGTTCAAAGATAAACCTAAACTTTTAAATGTTGAACCATGGAATGGTAAAAAGCCTTTAGGACCTAAGGATTTTTTAAATAAAAAGGCAGTTGTTCTGCCCTCTCTACCGCAGATTTTAATTCAAATTAAACGAGTAGTTAACAACCCTGCGAGTACTGCCGATGACCTTGTATCTGTAATAAATAAAGATCCTAAACTTGTTGCGTCGATTCTGCGCCTTGCGAACAGTGAAGCATTCGACCTTAGTGGAACAATTGATACGCCTAGTAAAGCTGTTGCACTTTTGGGCGTACAAAAGGCAGGACTTCTGGCTCTTGGAACAGTCTCATTCAGCATGTTTAAAAAATCTAAAATTGCGGTTCTTGAACTTGAAAAATTCTGGCAACATTCCATTGCCTGCGGAATTATTGCACAAGAAATTGCCCGCACAGCTAAACTCGGAGACCCGGACCCCTTCTTTGTATCAGGACTTCTCCACGACATAGGACTTCATATAATTTTCGAAAGTGAAAGAAATCTTGCCGTTGAGATTCTCCGTTTAGCAGACGCAAAACAAATAAGTTTTTATGATGCTGAAATGGAGGTGTTAGGATTTAATCATGCCGTTCTTGGAGGAGTTATCAGCCAAGATTGGGAGTTACCACCAAACCTTGTAAGAGCAGCTGCGGGGCATCATGATCCTGAAATAATTAAAACGGACTTAGAAGCAGCAGTTATCCATGTGGCCGATTATTTTGCTAGAGCTCTTGGATACGAACTTGGACTATCACTAATTATAGGAGATTTAAATAAAGACGCATTAAAAACTATAGGGATAACTCCATTTCAATTTATTGAACTGATACCTAGATTGAGACTTTTAATAGATGAGACTTTGAAAACACTTAACTCAGATTAAACTGTTAATATATGCACACCTACTTTTCATAAACTGACATACGGTTGCCAAACTCCATAAGCCGATATATCTAGGGCAGAATTCGTATCATGGAGGAAACATGTCCAAGCCTAAAAGCCCAGTAGATATATCCAGAAGACAAGCGTTAAAATTTATTGCCGGAGGAACATTAGGCGTTCTGGCCGGATGCGCTGTCAATCCTGTGACCGGAGAGCAACAGTTCATGCTGGTTTCACAGCAAGAAGAAATTCAGATCGACAAACAGAACGCTCCACACCAATTTTCCGCCGACTATGGCCCAGTGCAGGACAGCGAAGTAAATAGATATGTTAATCAGGTAGGCCAATCTCTTGCCACCACCAGCCACAGACCTGACATGCCCTATACTTTTCGATGCGTAAATGCCAACTACGTCAATGCTTATGCATTTCCGGGCGGCAGTATAGCCTGTACCCGCGGAATTTTGCTCAAGCTTGAAAACGAAGCAGAACTAGCAGCCCTGCTTGGTCACGAAATAGGTCACGTAAATGCAAGACACACTGCCGCGCGCATGAGCACCAGCATGGCCACTCAGGGGATTCTAACCGTAGGAATTGGTGTTCTTTCATCACAAGGTAGTGACCTCGCTCCGCTGGCATCACAAGCAGGAGTAGTGGGCGCAAGCTTACTGCTTGCCAATTATTCCCGCGCAGACGAACGTCAGGCTGATAGCCTCGGCATGAGTTATATGGATAAAGCAGGATATGATACTGATGGTATGGTTGAACTTATGGACATGCTTAACAAGTTAAATAAGACCGATCCGTCATTCATACAGCAAATGTTTGCCTCCCATCCTATGAGTAAAGAACGCTATGCAGATGCGGTTAAAAAACGCAAAACTATATACGCAAGTAAACACGGTAAAATTCTGCATGAACGGTATATGGATAACACCGCGTCCATTCGCAAAATAGCTCCGGCTATTGAAGAGATGCAAAAAGGTGAAGAATCCATAAACAAAAAAGTTTTTGCCGATGCTGAAGCTCATTTTTCAAAAGCACTTAAAATTGCGCCGGATGATTATGTAGGTCTTCTGCTTATGTCCAAATGCCAAATGGCTCAAAACAAGAATAAGGAAGCATTGCAATTCGCAAATCGAGCTAAAAGCATTTATCCTGCGGAAGCACAGGCTCTCCAAATTGCAGGTGTTCTAAATATCAATACAAAAAAGTATAATCAGGCTCTAAGTGATTTTAAAGACTATAACAAAATATTGCCTGGAAACTCTATCATAACGTTCTTCAAAGGGGTTTCCTACGAAGCTTTAGGAAACCGTCGCATGGCAGCCAGTGAATACTACAAATTCCTCCAAAACAATAATGAAGGGAAATATGCTAAGCACGCTTATAGCAGACTGAGTTCTTGGGGTTATGCGCAGTAATAAAAATACCTAGATTAAAAAAGCTCCCCGTCCTTGCTGTCAACGCGTAGTGGTCACGCTGGCAGAAGTTCGGGGAGCCTCAGATAGATAAGAATCTGTCTGCTAACTAATAACTTTTTTTCTTTTCAGAACCTTTACTTAGACCTTTAAACGGAACCAAAGCTTCATCAATAGCATTGATGTATAACATGGTATCAACGGCTACGGCAACAAAGTTAGCTCCCCATTCAATGCACTTTAATGCCATATCTTTATCAACAGCCAAGAATCCGGCAGCCTTACCCTGTTCGCGGATGCGACGGATACAGCGTTCAATTGTTTCCAGAACTTCTGGATGTCCGGCATCGTCAGGATGTCCCATAGAAGCAGATAGATCAGCAGGCCCGATGAATACGCCGTCTATTCCATCTACAGCAAGAATTTCATCCAGATTTTTAAGAGCTTCACAGCTCTCAACCTGTACCAGCAAGCAAAGATCTTCTTCTGCCTTAGCCATATAATCTGAAACACGACCCCAGCGAGAAGCACGAGCAATACTGGCACCAACTCCACGCTTTCCTACAGGAGGATAACGAAGTGCTGAGACAACACGTTTTGCATCTTCAGCAGTATCCACCATCGGAACCAATACGGTTTGCGCGCCGATATCGAGCACCTGTTTTAGCAAAGCTGTATCACCTTCTAAAGGACGAACAACCGGATGAGCAGGATACGGTTCAACAGCTTGAAGCTGGCCGAGCAGAGTCTGAATAGTATTAGGTGCATGCTCGCCATCGATCAGCAACCAGTCATAATCAGATGTAGCAGCCATTTCGGCCATGTAAGGAGATGCAGTGCTAAGCCACAAACCGATCTGCACTTCGCCCTTTGCAATAGCCTCTTTGAATTTGTTTTTAAGTCTCATTATTTTACTCTGTTATTTATTGATTGAAGCTATTAGGCTTCGCTATAAACAGCCTTGGGAGCCTTCTTCTGAGGAAGCATCATAATAAATGCTGATCCAAAAACAGTTATGATAGCAAGTGCCAGCAGTCCTGCGAGGTGATTACCAAAGAAGATGTCAGCCTGAGCCTTGATGTTAGGTGCAAGGAATCCGCCGAATGCTCCGAACATATTAGTGAATCCAATACCGGCAGCCAATGCTGTACCGGAAAGAAGTCCGGTAGGCATAGTCCAGAAGACAGGCTGCACAGCGATAAAGCCTGCTGCTGCAAAGCAAAGTGCTATAATAGCAACTATCGGGCTGGCAAAAGCAGAAACTCCAATGCCCAATCCGGCTATCAATAGAGTCACTGCTGCAATATTTCTACGCTCGCCTGTTTTGTCAGAATAGCGGGGAATATAATATGTGCCGAAGAGTGCTGCCACCCACGGAATTGCTGTTACCAGCGACGCAGTGAATCCAACGTTAGTACCCATAAGCGCGGCAACCTGAGAAGGAAGATAGAAAACCAGACCGTAAACACTGATCTGAATAACCATATAGATAATAGCCAGATGCCATACAGTCCAGTTACGAACAGCATCACTTATTTTCGAAGTAGTTTTTGTACTTTCTTCTACTTCAAGAGTCTTGGATAGCAACTCACGTTCTTCAGCTGAAAGGAATCTTGCTTCTGAAGGAGAGTTATCAAGGTAGCAGAAAGTGGCAATACCCGCAGCTAAAGCCAAACAACCCTCAATTATGAACATCCAGTACCAACCGGGGTGGCCCATAAAACCATGCATTTCAAGCAAAGCTCCCGAAAGTGGTGAGCCGAGAGTCAGAGCCAATGGTGCGCCCATATAGAAGAGTCCCATTATTCCTGCGCGACTCTTCTGAGGAAACCATTGTGAAGTGAGGTAGATCATACCAGGGAAGAAACCGGCTTCGGCTGCACCGAGCAGACTACGGACAAGCAGGAATTTCCACTCAGTGTCAGCGTACCCCATAGAAGCGGAGAGCACACCCCAAACAAGAGTAGTACCACCGATCCAAGAACGGGCACCAAATTTACGCATAAGCAGGTTCGCAGGTACACCGAGAAAGGCATAAGCTACAAAGAATATTCCTGCTCCGAGAGCAAATGCTCCGTCACCCAGCCCTGTAGCAAGCTGATAAGATTCTTTAGCAAATCCTATATTTGCACGGTCAAGAAATGCTAAAATGTATAACATCAGCATAAAAGGAATGAGACGCAATCGAGTCTTGTTGACAACTTGTTCAATGTTTGGTGACATATAAATCTCCTGTTGCGTGATACATTAATTAAGCTATGGGAGAGAGGGCTACTGGGCTGCCACCCGGTGGCCCACATTCGTTCCGGACGCTTGTTAAAGTTTTCCCGTCACGAATCCATGAGTCATCATGTAAAATAGATCTAGTGTTTATAGGGACGAACTATGTCGCAGTCTCTATTCAGTTCAACACCAAATCCTGGTTTATCAAGAGTTTCCTTAGTGATACGTCCGTTCACTGGAACAGGTTCACCGACAAGCAGCGGATGGAACTGCGGACGAACTTCCAGACAATCAGGACTGGTCATCAGGTATTCACTGAACGGTGTATTGGTAAAGGTAATAACCGCATGGTGTGAGTAGACAGATGAACCATGAGGAACAACCAGCTGACCGCGAGATTTAGCTATAGCTGCAATCTCGGTAAGTGTAGTCAAACCACCGCACCAACCTACATCAGGCTGCATAATATCTACGCCTGTTTCAGACAAAGTTCCGAAAGATTGAAGAGTTCCGTGATGTTCACCAGTGGTTACGAGCATTCCGGCAGGAGCATTGCGTTTCAGTTCACGGTAGCTGTCGTACTGCTGAGGAGGGAAACACTCTTCGATCCATTTCAAGTTGTATGGAGCGCAAGCGTGAGCAAGTTTAATAGCGTAGTTAACATCCTGACTCATCCAGCAATCGAGCATCAGCCAAAAATCAGGTCCGCATTTTTCGCGGTATTCAGCAACCATTGCTGAATCTTTGCGGATGCCTTCGTCACCGTCATGCGGTCCAAAATGAGTAGGCATTTTACCACCGATAAAACCCATTTCCTTAGCTGCATCAGGTCTTGCGCCAGTTGCATAGAAACGGATTTCGTCACGAACAGCACCACCCAGCAATTTATATACAGGCATGTCCAAAACTTTGCCGTAAAGGTCCCACAAAGCTAGGTCTATGCAAGAGATGGTGTTCATAACAATACCACCGGAACCGGCATAGTACATTGTTGAATTGATCATCTGGTCGTGGATCAACTTAATATCGCTGACACAACGTCCTTCGATGAATCTGTTCAGATGGTTTTCAACAATGAAACAACCCATTTCTCCACCAGTTGAAATAGCAAATCCGACAGTACCATCTTCAGCTTCAACTTCAACAATGAGTGTGCCCAGCACGTTGATGCCAAAAGACTGGCGAGATTGCTCGTACTTTTTATACTTACTCATAGGAGTCGCAATGTGGTCATCAATCCAATGTCCACCAGCCTGATCATGGTAGTCACCTCCGCCTCCGGCTTTTTTGGCAGTTGCGCCACCGCAATAGTAGGCTCTAATCTCTTTAATCTTAGGAAGGTTCATCTTCCGTCCTCCATATTTATACAAATTATCCTGTTAGGGGAGAAAACTATAAGCACGCCCGATACACGCCTTAGTGCTCCACCCATCCCAAGTCCTGAGAAATTTCACGAGCGCAGGCAACTACCTGCTCCGCTAAAGCAGGAACAGCATCGTCAGTAACCTGCATTGATGTCCCGACTACCGATATTGCTCCGGCAATTTGACCTCTGGCGTCAAAAACAGGAGCTGCCACACAACGCACAGAAGGTTCATCTTCGCCGTTATCAAATCCCCAGCCCTGCATCCGAATATGAGCAAGTTCCGCTGTTAAAGCTTCCGGGGAGGCAATTGTGGTAGGAGTAACTTTTTTAAATTCAGTCTCTGCAATGATACCATCACGAACAGACTCCGGTTGCCATGCGAGCAGACATTTACCAAGTCCTGAACGATACAAAGACAATCTTTTGCCCACATAAGAGCGGACGCTGATTGAACTCTGAGACTCAATTTTAAGAATATAATAGGCCGTATCTCCGTCAAAAATACCGAAGTGACAGAGCAATCCGATGCGTTCCATTAGTGCTTCAAGATGCGGACGGGATGTTTCCCTGATGTCCAGCTGAGCAGAAGCTCTTTCACCTAAAGCTATAAGTCGCACCCATAATCTGTAGTGACCGCGATCATTTTGCGAGATAAGACCGAGTTGCAGCATTTCTTTAAGCAGAAGATACGCTGTACTTTTAGCGATCCCCGAACTCTCGATAAGTTCTGAGGCGGAAGCCGTGCCGTGTTCGGCAAGGTATTCCAAGATCACCATGGCTCTTTCCAATGTAGATTTTTTACCATTTTCCAAAATACTGGACTCCATTCCTAAATGTTGAACAAACACTATTCTGCAAGAAAAAGCTTGTCAAGTAGGGGACTCATTTTAAAGTGACAAAAAAATAACCTTTCTCTTTACATCACTAACCTATTGTCATAGCTTTTTTGTAGCTAGGGGCGTCTTTATAGACTGAGATGACATTACTGTCGGTCCCTTCGAACCTGATGCGGGTAATTCTGCCGGAGGGAAGCTGCTATAGATATTAAGTTTTTTCTATCTGCGCTTACCCTTTTTGGGTAAGCGCATTTTTTTTTGCCGGAGCAAATTATGATTATCATAGTTAATGGAAAAGAAACCGAAATAAACGATGAGATGACTGTGCTTGCATTGCTGAATTTGAAGCAGATTGCTTCAGAGACAGTAGTGGTTGAACTTAACAAGGAAATCATCCCCTCCGATACTTTCGACAATACCATGCTAAACGACGGAGACCATCTTGAAGTACTCCGATTCGTTGGCGGAGGATGAGAAAATGAGCGAAGATCTTTTTGAATTAGGCGGTCACAAATTTAACAGCAGGCTGCTTGTCGGCACAGGCAAATATGCCGATGACTCAGTTATTCCCGAAGTGTGTGAAGCTTCCGGTTCGCAGATTATAACTGTAGCATTGCGCCGTGTTGATCTGGAATCCACAACCGGAAACGTTATGGATTTTATTCCTAAACATATGCAGTTTCTGCCCAATACTTCCGGCGCAAGAACAGCTGAGGAAGCTGTACGCATCGCCCGTTTAGCAAAAGCTATGGGCTGTGGTGACTGGATTAAAATCGAAGTAATTTCAGACAATAAATACCTGCTTCCTGATGGATATGAAACCGCTAAGGCTACTGAAATTCTTGCAAAAGAAGGATTCATTGTTCTGCCTTACGTAAACGCAGACCTTTACGTAGCACGCTCGCTTGTTGACGCTGGAGCTGCCGCAGTTATGCCGCTTGGAGCACCTATCGGTTCCAACCGCGGACTCCAAACCAAAGAAATGGTACGCATCCTGATTGATGAAATCGCCCTACCCATTGTTGTTGATGCAGGCATAGGACGCCCTTCTGAAGCATGCGAAGCTATGGAAATGGGTGCTGACGCATGTCTTGTCAACACAGCAATCGCCACCGCAAACAACCCTATCCTGATGGCAAAAGCATTCGGTCAGGCTGTTAAGGCCGGACGCGAAGCATATCTTTCCGGCCCCGGAGCAAAACATTGCCACGCAAGTGCATCATCTCCTCTGACCGGATTTTTAAGCGAGGATTAGACTATGAGTTTTTATCCCATCTGTACTGAATACGGAGCCATGCCGCTTACAGAAAAATTTGCAGCGGTAACAGCAGAAGACGTAAAACGCGCAATAAACGCAGAATCACCAGACGCTGATGACTTCTTGGCAATGATCAGCCCTGCAGCTGTTCCTTTTATAGAAGAGATGGCACAGAAAGCCAATAAGCTGACCATACAGTATTTCGGAAAAACAATTCAAATGTTCACCCCGTTATACCTTTCAAACTACTGCACAAACCGCTGTATTTACTGTGGATTCAACACTAAAAATAATATTAAACGTGAACATCTGGAACTGAAACAGGTTGAAGAAGAAGCAAAGGCAATTGCCGCAACAGGCATGAAGCAATTGCTCATTCTTACCGGAGATGCCCGTATCAAAGCTTCCCCTGAATACCTGCAAGACTGTGTAAAAATACTCAGCAAATACTTTCCATCTGTATCAATCGAAATATATGCTATGGACGTGGAAGAATACGCTGCTCTAGTCAAAGTCGGTGTGGACGGAATGACCATGTTCCAAGAAACATACAACGAAGAACTTTACCCAACTTTACATCCTGCCGGACCTAAAAAGGATTTCCGCTATCGCCTTGACGCTCCTGAACGCAGCTGTAAAGGCGGAATGCGCGTGGTCAACATCGGAGCCCTTTTGGGACTTGACGATTGGAGAAAAGATTCTCTGCTGACCGGATTGCACGCCGCTTATTTACAGAAAAAATACCCCAATGTTGATATAGCAGTATCCTTGCCCAGAATGCGTCCGCACGCCGGTTCATTCCAGCCGACTTCTATAGCTAGCGACCGTGACATGGTTCAGAACATGCTCGCTTTGCGTATTTTCCTGCCACGTTTAGGCATAACTGTTTCCACAAGAGAAAACCCTGAATTCCGTGAACAAATTCTTCCGCTTGGCGTCACCAAAATGTCAGCAGGAGTTTCAACGGAAGTTGGCGGACACTCCCAAAAAGGAGAAAAAGTCGGACAGTTTGAAATTTCCGACGGACGCAGCGCAGAAGAAATGTGTGCGGCTCTAAAAAAACACGGTTACCAACCTGTTTTCAAAGACTGGCAATGCTTGGACGAACATTACGGAGAATCAGTTTGAACCGGACTGAGCAAGGCATAGCCGCTTACCTTGGCGAAAAACGTTTGAAATATTTTCAAAGCGTAAAAATCGGAATTGCCGGTGCAGGCGGACTTGGGTCCAACTGTGCCATGCATCTGGTTCGCAGTGGATTCAAACGTTTCGTGCTAGTTGATTTTGACAAGGTTGAAGAATCCAATCTCAACCGCCAGTGCTACTCATTGCAACAGCTGGATCAGTATAAAGTCAATGCTCTTTCCGAAAATCTACACTCAGTAAACCCTGCCCTCGATCTTGATGTACGGGTTACAAAAATTACCCCTGATAACATACGAGCCATGTTCGAGGATTGCGACACGGTGGTTGAGGCTTTCGACGATGCAAAACTTAAACGCACCGTGGTTGAAACCTTTCTACCAACTGAAAAGTTAATTGTTGCAGCTTCAGGCATAGGCGGAGCAGGCAATGCCGATGCAATTATCACCCGCAAAGTACGTGATAATTTTTACATGGTCGGAGACATGGAAACAGAATGTTCCAAGGATCATCCGCCATTTTCACCCAAAGTCGCCATTGCCGCAGCCAAACAGGCTGACGTTGTTCTTAGCTACTATATTACTAAATTCGAGACAGAAGGAGGCTTAAAGTGAGCGCTGGCAAAATAACCAGACAGAACATTCTGGACACGGACATTTACTGTCTGACCGCAGAAAAATTCTCGCAGGGTCGTTCCAATCTGGAAATAATAAAGGCTATGCTGGACAGCGGAATCAAGCTTGTTCAGTACCGTGAAAAAGAAAAGAAGATGGGTGCAAAGTATCAGGAGTGTCTTGAAATACGCAAGATGACTCGTGAAGCCGGAGCCGCTTTCATTATCAATGACGACATTGAGTTAGCCATACTGGTTGAAGCGGACGGAGTGCATGTAGGGCAGGAGGATCTTCCCATTGAAGTCGTCCGTAAACTGGTTGGCGAAGACATGGCTATCGGCCTTTCCACCCACAGTCCCGAGCAGGCTCGTGATGCTGTAAATCGTGGAGCGGACTACATCGGCGTAGGCCCAATCTTCCGCACCTTCACCAAAGACGATGTTTGCGATCCTGTAGGATTTGAATATCTGGAATATGTTGTAAAAAATATCAATATCCCCTTTGTCGCCATCGGAGGCATCAAAGAAAATAACGTAGCCGAAGTGCTCAAACACGGTGCACGCTGTGTGGCTCTGGTTACTGAAATAGTAGAAGCCGAAAATATCGGAATCAAAATCAACGCCTTGCGGGACGCTATGCAGTCCGCGGCAGCAAACTAAACTAACCGGAAAAGGAGTTCTCATGACATACACCACACAAATGGACGCAGCCCGCAAAGGCATAGTAACCCCTCAGATGGAAATCGTTGCTCGCAAAGAAAACATGCGCATTGAAGATCTTATGGAGCGCATGGCTAAAGGGACTGTAATTATTCCCGCAAACAAAAAGCACACAAATCTGGACCCGGAAGCCGTGGGTGAAGGAATAAGCACAAAGATCAACGTAAACCTTGGTATTTCCAAAGACTGCAGCGACATTGAGCCTGAACTTGTTAAAGTTCAAATGGCACTCGATATGAAAGCAGAAGCTATCATGGACCTCAGCTGTTACGGAAAAACTCAGGAATTTCGTAAACGCTTAGTCGCAATGTCACCTGCTATGATCGGAACGGTTCCAATCTATGACGCAGTAGGCTTCTACGATAAGAACCTTCAAGATATTACTGTAGACGAATTTTTTGACGTTGTTCAAAAACACGTTGAAGACGGTGTTGACTTCCTGACCATCCATTGCGGACTCAACAAGCACACCGCTGAAAAAGTTAAACAGAACGGAAGACTCACCAACATAGTTTCCCGTGGTGGTTCACTGCTCTTCACATGGATGGAAATCAACAAAGCGGAAAATCCGTTCTACGAACATTTCGACCGTCTTTTAGATATCTGCGAAGAGTACGACGTTACTTTAAGCCTTGGTGACGGCTGCCGTCCCGGTTGTCTAAATGACGCTACTGATGCCTGTCAGGTTGAAGAACTCATCACTCTTGGTGAACTTACCAAACGCGCATGGGAACGCAACGTACAGGTCATGATTGAAGGCCCGGGCCACATGGCTATGAACGAAATTGCCGGAAACATGATGATGGAAAAACGTCTTTGCCACGGAGCACCGTTCTATGTTTTAGGACCACTGGTAACAGACGTAGCCCCCGGTTACGACCACATAACAGCCGCCATCGGTGGTGCTATCGCAGCAATGAACGGAGCAGATTTCCTCTGCTACGTAACCCCAGCCGAACATCTGCGCCTGCCTACTCTTGAAGATATGAAGGAAGGTATCGTCGCAACCAGAATCGCAGCCCACGCCGCCGATGTTGCCAAAGGACACCCCGGTGCAAGAGACTGGGACGACAACATGAGTAAGGCCCGCGCCGCACTCGATTGGAATAGTATGTTCGATCTCGCTATGGACCCTGTCCGCCCTAAAGAATACCGTGAATCATCCAAACCTGAGCACGAAGATTCCTGCTCCATGTGCGGTAAAATGTGTGCGGTTAGAAATATGAATCGCGTTCTTTCCGGTAAGGATATTCAGCTTGATGATTAGTTTTGATGAATTATAGATAGCTAGAATATTTGGAATTAGATTGCCCCGGCGGACGTTATGTCTGTCGGGGCTTTATTTACTAAAAAACAAATAGATCTATCTAAATATTAGGCAAACAGAGGCTTAACCCTGAATTAGGCATACAAATTTCTGAAAGGGTCTCGTCACCGATTTTATCTCTAAGGTCATTTAAAACAAAATTTGGATCAAGTTGTAACCCGATTTTCTTTTCTGATTCTATTCTTGGGCGGCTTACTTCTTTTGCACGATAAACCTCTACAAAAGGTTTTTCTTCTTGAATAGCGAAGAGACACAGTCCTCTACAATAAAATCTATTAAATTCACCTTCAGCAAGAAGTTGAGAAGCATTTGACGGAACTTTAGCCTGTATAACTCCAGACTTTGTTTTTCTTGGCTCATGACTTTTAAATAAGTCACCAGAAAGTTCATTTATTAACCACGCTACATCATGCTCTTTAATAGATTTTTTTAACAATTGTGGGTATTTTAAAACACCATCATGGTTAAGACGCGGACTTAAAAATAAATTGTTATTATTTTCATCGAAGTCAACTTCTTCTAACATTTTTATACGAGTGTCCTCGTTAAGATCCTTTAAATCTAACATAATAAACGTCCCCGCTCTTAAAAAGTTCAACTCAATTTGAGCAACTGCTTCCTAAAACTCAGAGCTATGAATATTATGATTATAACGTTTTAACCAGCATTTCTTTTATTTTTTATGCGTTGCATAGAAAATACACCCAAATTCCAGAGATACAAACATACCTTCAAGGCTTAGCTGTTGGTTTGTATGATCAAATTTTATGAAACAGCTGATCATGCCGAGATGATGGCTTTTCTAAAAAAATGCCATGAAAAGATGTATGGGCGATTCGCCTAAACCCAAACATCATTATCAGCAGTAAGTTCCCCACCGCTTTCGCCGGTATTAATCACTCCGCAAGGCTCAACCAGCAATACTTGGCTTTCTTCTTCTGCAAATGGCTTGTGCTCTAATCCTTTAGGGATAACGAACATTTCTCCGTTAGTAAGTTCGACGCATCCGTCGCGAAAATCAATACGCATTTTACCATCAATCACCATGAACACTTCGTCCGTATCTTTATGATCATGCCACGTAAAATCACCTTTTATTTTCACAACCTTGAACTGATAATCGTTCATTTGAGCTACTACACGCGGTGACCAGTGTTCAGAAAATTTTGATAACTTTTCTTTTATATTTATGACCTTATCCTGCATGATATCTCCTGATGTTTATGTTAGTTAACAACTTTATATTTCAACTTATCGTTAAAAGTCAGTGCTCACAACAAGCAATTACTGCCAAATTAGATGTAAGCGACTTGATGAAAATCCCCTTTTTAAGTTCCATATTTCATCACTATAAAATCTACTTCAGCCCTAGAGCATGCACGATTAATTAAACATAATTCTCTCGCTTTCCTTTGTTCATCCAGCTCATGTATGTTATCCTCTCTGTAAAGTAGGCTTCTAAGTTTAGTCGTAGACAGCCTATCAAAATATGGAGGAGAAAATATGGATAAAGTTTCATTCAATGCTTATGAACGTAACGTAGAACCAGCTTATCGGGATATGATTGATAAGGCTGAATCCACTGTGGACATTCGCAACTTCTTTGAACGAACCGCCTTAAATTTTCTGCAAGAAACTGTTGGAGACAGGCTCGATATTAAACCAGAATCTATCTCTTTCGCTCCAGACTCTGAGCAGGGATACAGGATTTCTCCAATTCTCATTGAAAATTCTGAATTTCAAGAAATTGTAGAGCATTCAGACCTTGCAAACATTCTGGACCGCTTTACTGATAGAGCTGTAAAGAAATATGCCCACTTAGACAGGAGGCATCAGGGTAAACCTGAAGCAAGGATCAACCCTACCCCCGGCTTTCAAAATGATTAATCAGTAAAGTTATAAATATTACATAAAAAAGCCCGGCATTCTCACTGAGAATACCGGGCTAATATTTTACAACTCTCTAAACGTATCTACCAATCATAATCAGTCTCATTCAACTTTTAGTTATCCTCAATTCTTCACCCCTAATTTTTCAGCCTGACAATTAATTCTATACATTCTAGCAACCACTCAGTATTCTTTGTTCTAATGAATTATTAAAAAATCTCGCCCGAATAAAAATTTAATACTCACTGGAGAATATATGGCTTGGACCTCAACTAGAACTAATTTACTTATATTTTTAAAAATTATTACGATTATTTTATCAATTTCAGTTAGCTCAACTTCTTTTGCAGAATCAGATCAAAATCTGGATATGCTCAAAAGCAGAGTCCATAGCTTTCAATCATTTGAAGTGGAAGAAATGGCTACCTACGCACAAATTGATGCGCTGCTTATGACTACACGAAAACATTATGCTCAGGCACTGCAACAGTTTCAATATATCTTAATTTCCGAACGGGCATCAACAAGTTCTCCCATTGATCGCAAACAGGTAAAAAATAACCTGAACCTGCTACGTGAAAAAATAAAAAATTCACTCGATAAACTGGAGGATGCTCAGGAAGAATGCACTTCCAGAATTGATGTTATCAACTCATTCGAAAACATTTCAATCCCGACAGATATGCCTGAACCGCTCAAGATTCTATATCGCAATAACCTTAAATCCATAGCTAAGTTGCGGTACAAATCTAAAAGGCAACTTTCAAAAATAGAATTACAATTAAAAGAAGGTCATCGAGTTCTCAAGCGTTTGGAAAAACTTGAACAGGGTGAAAAGCATAACCTGCTACAACTATGGAGCTCTTACTTATTGGTAGGGAAAAATCCGGTTTTCAGCCTTAATTTTTGGACTTCGTCTTTTCACAATAACAATTGGTGGTCAATCAAGGGCTCTGAGTTCAAAAGTGATATCGAAAGTTATGATGACAATGCACTAAAACACTGGTCTATATTTGCAATTTTAATATTGGCCGGGGTCGCCCTGAAAAGCTTCTTGGAACGTCAGGTCGACTGGCAAGATTTGCTGGGCGAAAATCATCTTAAGATTAAATCTCTTTTCATCGTTTCTTTAATAAGTTTTGCCCTTTATGTGGCAACTAGAATAACATTTCCCTCCACAATGGAACCTTTAGAAATTCTGTCTTTCGGACTGTTTCTGATTTGTGTGCTGAAAATATCTAAATACGTATGCACTGATTATTTCAGAGTTGCTAGCGGACGAGCAAGAACAGCTGTCCTGTTTACTCTCAGCTCTTTTCTATTGGCTCTGCATGTACCGGGTAAATGGGTAACATTGATCTTTTTAGGTTTCCTTTTATCCTCATGGTTTTTAAGCTCTGTTTCGGCATGGAAAAAAAGACGGTTCAGAGGTTTACTAGATTCTACTAAAAAAAGCAGCTTTCTCAGTCCTCTGGTTGTTATATCTTTTTTCGGATTTGGAAGACTGGCATGTTTTCTGGCTATTCTCTGGTCACTCGGTATCTTTATCCGCTCATTTGGAATGCTCTGGGGACAAGTACTATTTCTGAGCACTGAAAAAAATGTAAAATTGCTTAACGGGGTTATTCGCAACCTTGCTGTTCCATTAGGCTGGACAATTGCATTTAGCGTCGCTTACTTCTGGCTGGTCGGATTTTTTGGACAGAGCACCGTGTGGGATGTTCTTGCCATGAACACAGGCTGGGAAGGGTACTCAATATCTGTCGGCAGTGTTGTATCCGTCATCGTCCTTTTCTTCATAACTAAAAACAGCATTTCAGCTTTCAAGGTTTCCATAGAACTTGTAGGGAGTAAATGGCCCCGCGGTAAACGAGGCGCCGTCCCTTCGATGCAAACCTTGTTTTCATACGCTGTCTGGTCATTGTTCGCGCTTTTAGCCATGCGGATTCTGGGTCTCAACCTCACAAGCATCGCGGTTATCGCTGGAGGGCTTAGTGTCGGTATCGGTTTTGGCCTTCAGAATATTGTTAACAACTTCATCAGCGGCCTTATTCTACTCTTCGGTAGATCAATTCAGCAGGGTGATGTCATTGAACTTAACAGTCTCTGGTGCACAGTAAAAAACATTCACATCCGCACCACCCTTGTTGAAACATTTGAAAGTGCAGTAATAATGATTCCTAACTCCGACCTTGTTACCACTCAGGTTACGAACTGGACAAAGAATAATTCAATACTCCGCCGTGATATACTAGTTGGAGTAGCATACGGCTCCGACACAGAATTGGTTCGTAATACCTTGCTGGAAGTTGCAAAGGAACACGAACATGTTCTTGATAGACCTGAACCATATGTTCATTTTAATGATTTTGGTGCAAGCAGTCTCGATTTCATACTGCGCGTGTGGATAGATGATATTGATAACACTATTAAAACCATCTCAGAGCTCCGCTTTGCAATCGACAAATATTTCCGGCGTGACAATATTGAAATTGCTTTCCCGCAAATGGATGTTCATTTCAAAAACAGTCCACCCCCTGTGGATGCGCTTGGTAAAAACAAAGATGCAGGAGGCAATCTTTCTTAATTCGCTACATAAGCTACAAAAGTACCTTGCTCAATACTTTAACAGAGATGACATGCTATCATGCTTGAATAATATATTCGGAGACTAATATAATGCCATTGCGAGTAATAGAAATAGTTACACCGCGTGAAGACAAAGAGGAAGTTGTTAAATCTCTTGAAGAGCACCGTCCTAATGAAGGATACGTATTCTGGACATCTCCTCTGGACGATGAAGCTGCTTTGTCGTTCAGAGTAATCCTTGATGTTCAGGAATCTGAGAACGTGCTAGATAAGCTTGAAAACCTTTTTTCATGGAATGAAAAATATCGGATTATTGTATTCGCTGCTGAAGCAACAATCCCGCGTTTAAAAATTCCTGAAAAAGAAATCCCTGAAGCCATGCAAAACGGCGAAAACGGAGAAGCTACACGTAAAAACAGGATAAGTCGCGAAGAACTATATTCAGACGTTTTAGACACATCCATGATGTCAAAAAGCTATGTTATGCTGGTTATTTTTTCTGCTCTCGTTGCAGTAATAGGACTTATGCGCAGCAACGTTGCTATCATAATTGGGGCTATGGTTCTCGCTCCCCTTTTAGGTCCGAATGTTGGTCTCTCACTCGCCACAACACTCGGTGACAAAAAACTGGCCTTAGAATCTTCCAAAACTCTTATTGTAGGCGTTGTGCTGGCCTTTTTAGTTTCACTTGGAGCCGGCTTATTACTCGGATTACCTGAGATCTCGTCAGAACTATTACTAAGAAGCACTACCAGTTTCTCAGATATTATTTTAGCCATTGTTTCCGGAGCTGCCGGTATAATTTCATTTACGCTCGGAGTACCAACCTCACTTGTCGGAGTGATGGTTGCATTATCCCTTCTGCCGCCTCTGAGCGCCTGCGGTATTTTTTTAGGAGCAGGAGAAACGGGACATGCCGCTGGAGCCGGTCTACTTTTTCTCGCAAATATTATATGCCTTAATCTAGCCGGAGTAGTGACATTTTTACTCCAAGGAATTCAGCCGTTAACATGGTGGGATCGTGAGCGAGCCAAAGTCACAGCAATTCGCATGGCTTTTCTCTGGGGAATAATGCTCGCGATTCTTATTCTGTTTCTATATTTGGGAACTATCCGTTAGTAATAAACGGTAAGGTGTGGTGGCAGTAGGAATGCTGCTCTACTTTAAGAAAAGAAAATGGATTTAAACGGGAATACATGATTAAGAATAGAAAACTTTATTTAGCAGGGACATTAGCATTTTGCTTATTTCTTACAATTATTACAATTGGTCTAGGTGAATTAGTTATCCGGCTGGATACTGAGCATGATGAATCAATTCAGCATGACATATTATTAAACAGTGGTGCCATGATCTCTCAAAATATTCTAAAAGAGATAACACATGGAATATTTGTAACAGAAACTCTTGAGGCTCTTTTAAAATCCAGCAACTATAAGGTAAATAATTTTAATGACTGGGGACGGCAGATTGTCGTAAACGACTCCGCTGCAAATGCTGTGCAGCTAGCCCCGAACGGAGTCGTATCATACATTTATCCGCTCAAAGGCAATGAAGGAGCCATAGGACACAACCTGCTCAAAGACAAAAGACGCGACGATGGAGCGCTCAAAACAGTTCAAAGTAGAGAAGTCACTTTTGTCGGCCCGATAAAGCTTATCCAAAACGGTAAGTATGCAGTAATAGCGCGAAAACCTGTTTTCAGAGTTATTGACGGGGAAGAAAAATTTTGGGGATTCACAATAGCCATTATGCTTGTAGATGACATCTTACCACCGGAAATACGTAATCTTGAGAAACAGGGGTATTTAATGAAACTTGAAGGGGATGACCCTGATAGTACAGAAAAACCATTGCTGTATATTTCCGACAACTGGAAGAATAAAGACGATGTAAGCATGCAGGTTGAAGTTCCAAATGGAAAATGGACCTTAACACTTGAACACACTGTAATACACAATAAATATTACGACCCTTTCAGGCAAATTGTTTTTTTTGTTGCTATAACCATTTCCATTTATATTTTTATTCAGCAATTTTTATTACAAAAAAAACAAAAAGAAATACTTTTACTTAATGAAAAACTGACTGAGCTTTCGATGAAAGACGAGCTTACTGGCGCAGGAAACAGAAGAGCCGGAATGCAGATTCTTAAGTATCAAATTGAACAGTCTAAAAGATATAATCAGAAACTCTCCATTGCCATGATTGATGTCGACTACTTTAAACTGGTGAACGATGAACATGGTCACGCCGCTGGGGACTCTGTACTTAGGCACCTATCGTCCTGTCTCAAATATTCATTTAGAAAAAATGATTCTATTTTCAGGCTTGGCGGAGATGAATTTCTAGTAATCTTCCCTCAGACTGAACTTAAGAATTGCGTGAAAGCTATTAACACGATGGTTCAGTACATAAAAGAATATCCTTGTAAACTAGATAAAACAGCTCATACAATCTCCCTATCTATAGGTATTGCTGAATTCATAAAGGAAGAATCAATAGAGTTATTAGTACACCGTGTTGATATGAAGCTATACGAGGCCAAAGAAGCGGGTCGCAACACAGTTAAATATTAACGAGATGAGTGTAGATCGGTTAAACAGCTATAAACAAATCAGACTTTAAACAAAAAGCTTAGAAGAAATACTCTTCTAAGCTTTTTCATTTTATAACTATGGAGCTGATTAAGACTGTTATTTCAATGCGGCAAGCACTTCATCTGCTCCTAAACGATTAACCATGCCTGATGTACGTTCACGCTTTTTACCATTTTCACGATAAAACACGAGAGCTTTAGCAATCAGGTTTAAAGCATCTTCTGAACTTACGGCCTTGCCAAGCAGAATCCCTACTCCGGCATTACGAGCCGCAGCCCCGCCGAAATACACATCCCATCCTTTAGGGCCGCCGATTAATCCGATATCACGCACATAGCTTAAACCGCATGACATTTTACAACCGGAAACTCCGGTTTTAATTTTGAAAGGATAAGGACCGTTTTCTTTTAGTAAGGATAATATTTTGTCACCCATTGAGCGTGTTTCCTGAACTCCGTACATACAGATTCCAGCACCTGTGCAAACAGTTATTTCTGGAAGAGGCTTTTCAATGGCAACGCCAAGGCTTGCAATAACTTCATCCAGTTTAGCATCTGGAATACCCTCAAGGTTCATACGCTGACCTGTTGTGGCTCTAAGTGATGTTAAATTAAACTCAGTCATGGTTTCCATGATATTTTTGAGCATACCTATAGTAAGCTGGCCTTGATTAACACACAGACGCAAAACATATGTGCCGTCTTTACGCTTAATAGGCTTAACTATTAATTGTTCAGAAACAATATTATTCATAAAAAACTCCTATATATTTATTGGGTAGAATTTGAAGTACTCTAGAGACTCATGGTTCGCAACCATGAGCAAAACGGTATCTATTTTAATAGACAAATAATAAGCAAATTTACTATGATGCTGACATTTCTAATAAGAAAGTGAATTCTTCAGTTACTCAGTTGTATAATTACAGAATTACGGAGACAGACATGATTGATTTCCAACACAAACCTGACTGTAAAGCCATACTACGCGGACTTAGCGACACCCACACTATTCTTTCAGCCTTCATAGCTGCAATCCCCGAAAAAGATCTTTACGCTAAACGTGGTGAAAATTTCTGGTCTATTGCCGAACACCTTGCACACTTAGCAGGCGTGCAACCCATGGGGCTTGAGCGAATCACCAGGATTCTTGATGAGGACACTCCTGAATTTGTCCCCTTCTTTCCAGATGAAGATGAAACACTCAAAACGACATCACTCCCAACTATTGCTGAATCTTTGTCGGACTTTAAAAAAGGTCGTACTGCCATAGTGGAAAGACTTACCGAAGCGATACCTGAGGACTGGAAGAGGCTTGCAGTGCACCCAGAATACAAGCAATACGGTTTACATATATTTGCCCGTCACATTTTTATGCACGACTACTGGCATATGTACCGGATGGAAGAGTTGTGGCTGACACGGGATGCCTACCTTAAAGAATAGCAAACCGAACTGCCCTATGATTTTTACAGTAAATTTTAATAAAAAAGCCAGCTCCTTTAAATAGAAACTGGCTTTATATGTTTATATAAAAAAGCAGTAACTCACACAACTCATTTACCTGCTTACTGTCTAACGATGTAAGCTGTTGAATCTGTATCACTGCAGCCTCTAATTTTACTTGAATATGTTTATATAAAACACATACTCTCTAAAGATCTGGAAGAAGATTGTAGTCTGCAACCCACCCTTCGCCAGGGACATAGTTTTCTATATTACCATCAAACTCTCTAGAAAGGGTTACACCGTCAGTATATGTGCCATCGTAACGCTTAGCGCAAAATTCATGCAAATCTGCATTTTTATCTCTAAGCAATTTTTCAATTTCAATATCTACTTTCATCACAATATCTCCAATAACATTCAAAAAGAATGATGTAATTTAATTATGCACTATCTTAATAGTCATATATCTTGTAACGTCAAGATTACAATATTATAAAAATTATCACCTATCTGTCTAAAACTAATAATCAAATTTAAAAAGTTGCAGTCATATCAACATTTTTTAAAACTAATTGCGGACATATAATGTTTTTTTTGGTATGTTAACTATAAAAATAAAACTCAACTATTATAAGGGACTACACAAAGGGACACATTTAAAATTTCCGCCAACTAGATAAAAAGTTCTTAAACTTACAGACATAGAAAATATCTAAATCTTAGTCTGTTAACTGTATAAGGAGGAACATGATTATGGGCGTGCCCCCAAAAAACAATGCTAGGTGGAAAGAAATTGTTACAGGAAAAAAAACATGCACTCTAAAATTTCTGGCAGGTAAAATATTGCTTGCCCGTCTGATAAGAGCTGCAGCTACTGACCCCGGAAGTATTCCTGCAGCAATTGATGAACTGCATGCTATGTTTACTAAGAATGCAGAAAACCCGTCTGTTAAGCAAGATCTGGAAACTATTTTTAGCTAGGAGGAAGTATGCAACAGGAGTTGATTAGTCTCAACGAAGTTGAAAAACAAATAGCTGCAGGAAAGACCCTACTCATTGCCGGAGATGAAAATCTTCTTAAACAGTTACCAAAAGGACAGTGGATTGGGGGAACAATACCATATTTTATGTCTCCTGAAAAAGGAGGTCTTGTTTCGCACGATAAAATCTTTGTTACGGACATATCGGCTGCAACAAAATCAATTTCGCTAAAAGCCTATGAAGCAAACAGTCTTGGAACTGTATATACTGATGCAGGAGACGGCGGTTTCAGCTTTATTATCATTCCAGCCTTAAGTGAGGCTCATGTCGCATTTGCTTTAAATGCTCCAAACTACAAAGACTTCGGAAGTCAGCCACTTATCGGATGGATATCCGGTGTTCATTTAGATGACCTAGGCAAAATTACGCCAAAAGTTTTTAATGGTAAAACAGGCGAAGTATACGAAGATAAAGCCATGGTTATGCACGTTAATCTGATACCAGGAAAAGTTGTTGATGTAGGAATCATCAACAGCTTTGAACAAGGCGACGGAGACAATCTGACTTTTGACGCAGATGGATTCTCATGTACTGATGTTATGGTCAATGGAGTTAAAGAAAACTTTGCGGACTATATTATTAAAAGCGACATGGATACCAAACTTCCTCTGGTCGCTGACTACTATGGTGCATTGGTTAATACCAGTTTCCAAAGTGTCGATCCTGGCGGAGAAGTTCATTTTTATGCTCCTGTCTTCACAGGAATTCGCTATAGACATGCAAAAGCAATTGAAAATTATGCAACAGAATTCACTAAACAGCTGAAAGAAAACAATGTTGCAGGACAAACAATAACATTTTCATGTAACTGCATTCTGAATTATCTGTATTCTGAACTGGACGGGAAAAAAACAGATCCTTTCGTAGGACCAATAACTTTTGGGGAAATTGCTTACCAGCTTCTAAACCAGACTTTGGTATACTTGGTTCTCCACGACACTTAAAAAGAACCTTACTTAAAATAGTTTAAATATAAAAACCCTGCTTTGTATAAAAGCAGGGTTTTTATATTTAATATGAAAAAGGTTAAACTTCTTTCTTGGTGAAATAGAGATTAGCTAAGGCAAGTAAGGATGTACCGACAATCAGCATAAGAGAAACAGCATTGATAACCGGAGTACTGCCGTCTCGGACTTGAAGATAAAGATTAATAGGCAAGGTCGGTTCAGAACCGACTAGAAACAAAGTAGTATTAAAGTTTTCAAAGCTCATCAAGAATGCAACAGCTCCAGCTCCAATCAGTGATGGACGCAAAAACTTCAAAGTGACATGCCATATAACTTCAAACGGTGTTGCGCCGAGGTTCAACGCGGCTTCCTCAAGGGAAATATCAAACTTACGCAGTCGTGCTGAAACAACTAAAGTGACAAATGTCGTTATAAAAGAAAACTGCCCCAGCACAACAAGCCAAAAACTAGGCCTGAATATATCCAAATCTATTCCCATTGTATTATCAAAGTAAGTACCTGCATAATTCGCGGCCAAAAGCAGGGAAATACCTAAAATAACACCGGGGATTACCAGCGGAGCGAGCATTAAGAAATACAACGCGCCCTTGAAACGAAAATTTTCTTTCTCAAAAAGAAAACTCGCACAGGTTCCAACAACAACGCTTAAGATAGAAACAAAAAACGCTGTTTGAAAGCTGGTTACAATAGAACGTAAATTCTGACTATCGTGAAACAACCCTATCCTGTCCGGGCCATCGGCAAAAAACCAATCAAGACTGAATCCCTGCCACGGTAATGATGGATAATTGGAATTATTGAAAGCCAGTACACAGGTGACCAGCAAAGGAGCAAAAAGAAATGTGAAGTAAAGTAAAATAAAAAGATTAAAAGAGCAGTCATATTTCTTACTTCTCGGCAGAGAACGAATCATGACGCCACCTCCCCGAGTTTTTGGCCAGTAAGTTTTAGGCCTACCCAAATAATAAGAGAACTTAGAAGCAGAAGTAAGAACCCGAACGCTGCTCCCTGATTCCAGTTAAAACTAGCGATAAACTGATTATAAATCTGCTCGGTAAACCAAAGCGAATTTTTACCACCCATAAGATTAGGAGTTAGATAGTTACCAAGTGCAAGCATAAAAACGACTATTGATCCGGATGTGATACCCGGTTTGCAATGCGGAAGAATTATAGTGCGCCAGATTGCAAATGACCCTGCTCCGAGATCGTGAGCAGCTTCAATTAAGCTGTCATCCAGACTTTCCATAACTGAAACAAGCGGAACAATCATAAACAACATAGAAGTGTAAACAAGTCCCATGATCATGCTGGCATCATTATAAAGCATCTCTATCGGTTTATCGATGATACCGAGCTGAAGCATAAAATAATTTAGAACACCTGACTCACGCAAAAGTATCATCCAGCCATAAATACGAACCAGTTCGCTGACCCAGAAAGGCAGCAGCAACATGATCATAAGCGCGCCCTGCACTTTAGTTCGAGCCAGCTTGGCAATATAAAAAGAAACCGGCATGGCAAGTAAAAAAGTAATGAAAGTTGTAAGAATTGCAAACATAGCCGTGCGCACGAAAGTATACCAGTACACAGGTTCATTAAAGAAATTCATATAGTTATTAAGGGTCCAGACGGTATCTCCATAATCATTTTCACCCATGAAACTCATGGTCAAAAGTTCAAGATGCGGCAATACAATCAAAAGAAACAACCATAAGAAAACCGGAGCAAAAAATATCCAAAAGGCAAGACGGGAACGTTTCATGTTATCCCTCCGCCTCGAAACAGATTCCGGAATCAGGATGCCAGCCTACTGAAATAGCATCCCCTGCTACGATATGATCAAATTTATGATTTTGCGGAAGAGTAACAACAAGTTCATGATCTTCTTTCGTCACGGTTAGAAGGCGACTGTTGGCTCCGTCAAACAGGATCGCCTTAACGGTCACATCAAACACATTAAGACCTTCAGTCTGCTGCGGCTCAATACTCATTGCCTCAGGGCGAAGGAACAGATCCACAGTACTTCCGGTAGAACACGAAGAATTAGCCTTAGTGCGGAATGAATATCCTTCATCCGTTTCAAGTAGCACTTCATTTGAATTGCTTTGAGTTACTTTTCCTCTCCATTTATTATTGTCCCCTACAAACTGAGCGACAAAAGGAGTGGCCGGATTACCATAAAGATTTTGAGGAGTATCTATCTGCTCAAACTGCCCGCGGTTCATTACAGCAACCTTATCAGACATAACAAGAGCTTCGGACTGATCGTGAGTAATATATATGAAGGTGGTACCGACCTTGGCCTGAAGCTTTTTAAGCTCAACTTTCATCTGTTCACGTAATTTGAGATCAAGTGCCCCAAGCGGTTCATCAAGTAAAAGCACAGAAGGTTCCAGTACTAGACAGCGAGCAATTGCGACGCGCTGTTTCTGTCCACCGGAAAGTTGATTAACTTGTTTTACGCCATATCCAGGAAGACCGACCCTTTCGAGTATAGCCTCTGTTTTCTTTTTAATTTCAGGTCCACTTACTCCTCGGCGTTTAAGACCGAACGCAATGTTCTCTGCAACATCCATCATAGGAAACAAAGCAAGGTGCTGGAAAACAAGATTAACAGGACGCCGGTTTGGAGGAACACCAAGCATATTTTTACCACGAATCTCAAGTACACCTGAGGTAGGCTCTTCAAATCCTGCTATCATGCGTAGCAGCGTGGTTTTGCCACAACCGGATGGACCTAGAATAGAAAAAAAGGATCCCTCGGGAACGTCAAAACTAACATTATCAACCGCTGTGAATTTGTCGAATTTCTTTACTATATTCTGCACTGAAAGGTCATTAGGCATATCTATCTTCTTATTTTAATGAACATGGCGGGGAATCCGGTTAAGACCCGCGCCATGTTGTTTATAATGCGTTAGTTTGCTGCTTTAACCTTATCAAGGATCTTGCCTTCAAGCCTTTCAAGTATAGCAGGAACAGGAGGATACCATTTGATATTATCAATAGTTTCCTGAGGGAATGAACGTGCAAAGTTAGCAGCTACAGAAGTAGCTGTGAACTTAAGAGCATCCTTTGATGCTGTTGCATATTTTTCCTGTGAAGAGAAATAACCAGCATTTTCAGGTTTCATTATAAAATTTATCCACTTGTATGCGGCATCGACATTTTTTGCTTTGGCAGGGATTGCAAAAGTATCAATCCAGCCAAGAGCTCCTTCTTTAGGAGCTTTAAAGTCGATTGCTTTGTTATCACCGTGAAGTTTCCATCCGCCTGCATCCCAAGCCATTGCAACAAAGACTTCCTCAGAACGCATGGATTCAAGCAAAGAGTCACCGTTTGCCCAATAATTTTTAACAACAGGTTTAGCTTTGATTAAAGCATCTGCGACCTTATCGAGCATTGCTTTGTAAGCAGGAATATCACTATAAAGTGCGAACGGATCATAGCCAAGGGCAAACGCGGTTGCAATCAGAATAGGTCTTTTAAGACGGTAACTCACACGTCCTGCGTACTTAGAGTTGAGCAGATCTTTCCATGAATCTACTTCAGGAGCTTTGTCACTATTTACAATAAGACCGGATGTTCCCCAGCAAAATGGTACTGCATAAGACTTTCCTTTAACTACGGTATTCTTTTTTACTGCTGCGAGCATTGAGGGAATAAAAAGATCGGATTTGATTTTAGAATAGTCTAGAGCTTTATAAATTTTATATTTTTCCTGAACAGACGAAATACGATCCTGCGAAGGCTGAGCCAGATCGAATCCTGCTCCACGGGTAGCACGCAATTTAGCGATCATTTCTTCGTTGTTAGAAAAGGTAACTTCAACCTTGATTCCAGTTTCCTTTTCAAAAGTATCAATCAGCTTTTGAGGAGCATATCCTTTCCAAGTCAGCAGCTTCAAAGTTTCTGCATGGGCTGCTCCGGCAAAGGCAAACATAGCCATTAAAACCAGTACTAAAATTTTCTTCATAATCAACTCCATTTAAATACATCAATGAATGTGGATAAGCTTCCAAATTATTACAGGCAGATACAATTTAGTGCAATAGAGAATTGTTACAACTCTGCCACATTACATTATTGTTCAGGAATATTGCGTTAATTGTAAAAAGATATTGCAACCGTATACCCATGGTATGACTTCACGCAGAGGAATATATCAAAAAAAGACCATCTCTTCTTTCGAAAAAATGGTCTTAATTGCATAAAATAAATTATTTTTAACTAGTTTTTTTATCAGGAACTTTATTCAGTGCTAGTATCTTTGCCTTGCTGGGACACAAAAATATTAGTGGAATTAATAAAAGGAAAAGACAGCCGAAAATGAATGAAATTTCATTGTATGCAAGCATTTTTGCCTGCTGAACAAGAGTCTGTTCAAGCATTCCAAGAGCAATCTTAGAGGAAGCAACAGAACTAACTCCGAGTTCATGAAGTTTCTGCCCTATCTGAAGAAGGTAATCATGAGAAAAAGGCCTGAGTTCACTTACATTTTCGGAAAGATATGAGAGATGAACTCTGGTTCCCCTGTCCAGCAAAACAGCGACAACAGCATATCCCAAATTCCCTCCAATTCTCCGCGCAAGAGTAAAAAGACTCGAAGCACTAGTCATATCAGATTTGGCTACAGTACATAACGCGACTGCACTTTGCGGAATAAATATGAACGGCATCCCGACCCCCATAATCAGCAAGGGCATTATCATATCAGCCATTCCAGCCTGCGTGTTCAGCTGCATAAGATCATAGTAAGACCAGATAATAAAGAAGACCCCTAGCAACATTAATATGCGAGGTCCTATCTTTTGATACAGCACTCCTGCAACAGGCATAAGCAACAATAACGTTATTGCCCTGGGAGCAAGTGCAATCCCGGCATCAAAAGCTGAATACCCTAATAATTCTTGGGTAAATTGAGGTAAAACAAAGGTTGTTCCGAAAAGAGCTATCCCAAAAATAAGCCCTATAATTGAGCCTAGAGTTAAATTCAGATCTTTCAACACACGAAAATTAATAATCGGCTCTTTACTGCGGAGTTCCCAGAAAACCATTATCACAAGAGAGACCACGGTAATGATGCTTAATGTAGTAATAAAATCTGATTCGAACCATTGATCCTCCTGACCGCGTTCAAGAACTATCTGCATTCCTGTTAAAAAAGCGGTGAGCAATCCGATTCCAAGCCAATCCACAGACTTAACTCCACGGCGCAAATATGGCGGATCATGAACAAACTTAACGATCATAAATATACCAATAATACAAACTGGTATATTCACGTAAAAAATCCATGGCCAGCCCCACATATCAGTCAACCACCCTCCGCAAACAGGGCCTAAAGCAGGGGCAAGCACAACGCCCATACCGTAAATAGCCATTGCTATTCCCTGCTGGGCTGGTGGAAAAGTTTCGCGAAGTATAGCCTGAGATACCGGAATTAAAGCTCCGCCACCTATCCCTTGTATAATTCGGTAGATAATTATCTGTGCAAAACTTGTAGCTGTTCCGCAAAGAATTGACCCTACCGTGAACAAAACAAATGAAACGATATAAAAATTTCTGCGACCGATAACTGCACTCCACCACCCAGACATGGTGACCATAATGATCTCGGCAATGCTGTAACTTGTCGCGACCCACGTAATTGAAGATAAATTTGTACCGAAACTGCCCATCATATGGGACAGTGCAACGTTAACTACACTAGTATCCATTACAGAGATAAAGGCTCCGAGCATTACAGTAATAGCTATTATCCACCGTTCTGACGGAGACATATCCTCAGGTTCTTTAAACGCAGACAATTTTACTGCTCCTGCTTATCTGATAAAGCAACAGACACTTTTTTTGCGCGGCCTTCAGTAGAGATATCAACACTCGGAACGACAGACATTCCCGGAGCAAGATCATATCCAGCTGCATGGGCAGATGAATCAAGTGTTATCTTTACAGGTACACGCTGCACAACTTTAATAAAATTTCCTACAGCATTTTCTGCAGGAAGAAGCGTAAAACGTGACCCAGTCCCACGCTGAATTGAATCAACATGGCCTTTAAAAACAACTCCTGGATATGAATCTACTTCTATTTCAACATCCTGCCCCGAACGCATATCCATAATTTGAGTTTCCTTAAAGTTAGCGACGACCCATACATCAGGATTTACTATGCTAAGTATATTTTGACCCGCCATAACATAATTTCCGGCTTCAATAGCTTTCTTGGTTATATAGCCGGAACAAGGAGCTACTACGTTTGTATATGACAAATTAAGTTTAGACTGCTCAACAGCGGCCTGAGCCTCGCGAAGTTGAGCTTTGCGCATATCTATCTGTGCGTAGGCCTGTTGTAATTTTCCCTGAGCAGCTTCTATAACAGCTCTGGCCTGTCTAACTTTAGCCGACTGTGTAGCAATGCTGTACTTTGCAGAATTAAGACTTGCGCGGGACATCCTTTCCTGTGCCTTTGCATGGTCAAATTCCTGAATACTGACTGCTCCAGCCTTAGCTATTCTTTGAATTCTTCCTAAGTCATTCTCGTCACGGGAATATCCGGCTCTAGCTTCAGCAACTTCTGATTTAGTCTTAGAAAGACCTGCTGTCTGTGAAGTTAATTCTGCTCTCTTTTGTAACAACTCCTGCTGCGCAGAAATGACCAGAGCTTCAGCCTCAGTAACTGAGGCAGTAGATGATTCCAGACGAGCAGTAGCTATATCCAAAGCAACTTTAAAATCTCGCGGATCTATCTCAGCTATAATATCCCCTTTCTTGACTTTCTGATTGTCAGAAACAAGAACTTTGGCAACATGCCCTGCAACTCTAGGACTGATTGCAACAACATGAGATTCAACAAAAGCGTCGTCAGTGGACTCATGGGTCATGGCATGCTTGTAAAAAGGATAGATTATCGCTCCTAAAAGGATAACCACTCCAATGCTTATCAAAGCTGTTTTACGAAGATTTCCTTTGAAACCTTTTTTCCTGCTTTTCTCATCTGATGATTTTATTGTGTCTTTATTCATTTTATTTACGCCTATTTTTTATTTTAGCTGTTAATCAAAACATACAAAAAATTTTACTATACAGGGCCTACTTCTCTATCTTGATAGATTTGAGGACAAATTCACACGCATGTTTTTGAATTGTTTCGCAATCTATATTTTCTGGGGGAAAAATACTAACTGAACGAATAAATCCAGGGATATACTGAGCTGTAAGTCTTGGGTTTGAATCTTCAAAATAACCTTGTTCTACTCCCTGTACAATAACAGATTCAATAAGCGTCCAAAGCTCAACTCTCTTTTCTTTCCACTCCTCACTTTTAGGACATGAAACAACATTCCCTAAAAGTTCAACATTAGTAGCTTTAACAAACAAACGCTTCGTCAAGCATTTAATAATCGTAGTTAGTTTTTCAGCAGGGTTTAAATTATCTTGTTTAATTTTTTCACTAAGCTGCTCTACAAGAATTGAAAATTCTCTAAATAGAACTGCAAAATAAAGCTCTTCCTTATTCTTGAAATATAAATAGAGTGTTCCTTTACCTACTGACGCAGCTCCGGCAACATCACTTAACAACACCTTATGAAAAGGACGGGACGTAAACATTTCTGAAGCTGCATTTAGAATTCGCGTTTCTTTTTCGGAATATTTCTTCATGATTCCGCTCCGTGTATAAAAATGAAATTTTATCTTAACTGATTATTCAATTTAAAAACTGACTGGTCAGTACTGAGATTGAACAATTAGTACTCTCAAAAGCATATGTCAAACAATGAATATGAGTTCTGTGGATTTTATTAATCAATATAAAGTTAATATATACACCTGAAATAACAAAACAATAACATATATAAACAGAGAGTTGATCATTTCTAGAAAAATAAAAAACAAAAAGACCGGTTAATTATTAACCGGCCTTTCATTTATCGGATTGAATCTGTAGCATTCCGCTAAACGCGGTTAGTTCTCATTCAAACTACTAGATATAAGATTTTCTGCTTTCTTCAATGTAAACTTCGTTCAAACGTTTTGCTATAGGGCCGGGTTTACCACCGTTCAGCTCAACATCATCGATCTCAACCACTGGATAAACAAAGGCTGTTGCAGCAGTGAAGAATGCTTCTGCTGCATTCTGAGCTTCAGCAATAGTGAAAGGACGTTCTTCAATTTCCATATCAAGTTCAGCAGCAAGTCTAAGAATAGCCTTGCGAGTAATTCCATGCAGAATAGTGTTGGAAAGATTGCGAGTAACTATTTTGCCGTCTTTAGTGACGATGTAAGCGTTACTTGAAGATCCTTCAGTAACAAAACCATCCTGGACCAACCATGCGTCATCTTTACCAGCAGCCTTTGCCATAGTCTTACACATGGATGAAGCAAGAAGCTGTACAGTTTTAATATCTCTTCTACCCCAACGGATATCAGAAGCAGAAACTACACGAATTCCGGCTTTTTCTCCGGTCAATGGTTTTGCCTGAGTAAACATAACCAAAGTCTGCTTCATGTCTTTCTTGTAAACAAAATCACGGTCGGCAGTTCCGCGAGTAATCTGCAAGTAAATTGCGCCCTGCTCAACGTTGTTTTTCTTGACCAGTTCACGGTGAATCTCAAGCAATTCTTCTTTGCTTACAGGCATTCCCATGTCTAATTCACCAAGAGAACGGATCAATCTTTCAACATGACCTTCAAATTCACAAATTTTACCATCAAGAATTGCACACACTTCATAAACAGCATCTGCAAAAAGAAATCCACGATCAAAAATAGAAACGGTTGCTTCTTCTTCTGGAACATAAGCACCATTAACATATACGATACGGCTCATATCAACACCTTATATAAGTCCCTTAAATAGGGAGGTAATAAAATTCTTTAAGACCTATCCCCACAAATTACTAACTGGGGGATGTGCACCTTTTTCATCATACAGCAATCCATACTCACGATCTTCAGCAAGCAGCAGTGGACCGTCAAGATCGACAACAGCTGCACCTTGAGCGACCAGCATTGCAGGAGCCATAGCAAGTGAGGATCCGACCATACACCCCACCATAACTTGATATCCTTCGTCTACGGCCTGTTTTCTCAGGGCGAGAGCTTCGGTAAATCCGCCGGTTTTATCCAGTTTGATATTGATCATGTCATACTTGCCCTTAAGGCCGGACAAGGAACTGCGTTCATGGCACGATTCATCAGCGCAGACTGGAAGTACCCGGTCCATATCAAGCAGCGCATCATCATTACCCGCTGGTAAAGGCTGTTCAACCATCTCAACTCCGAGACGAACAAGTACAGGAGCCATTTCAGCGTATATTTCAGGAGTCCAGCCCTCGTTTGCGTCAATAATAATACGAGAATCAGGAGCACCTCTACGCACAGCCTCAATACGTGCAATATCACCTTTACCGCCGAGCTTAACTTTCAAAAGCGGGCGTTGTGCATTTTCAGAGGCCTGTTCCTGCATGTTCTCCGGTGTATCAAGAGACAGAGTGTAAGCCGTGATTTCGGGACCGGGCGCATCAAGTCCGGCAAGTTGCCAGACAGACATATTTTTCATCTTCGCTTCAAGATCCCAAAGAGCACAATCAACAGCATTACGCGCAGCTCCGGCAGGAAGTGCCTGCTGAAGGCTTTCACGGGTGACGGGAACTTTAAGACTTTCAATCTGCCCGATCACGCTGTCGACAGTTTCATTATAACGGGCATAAGGAACACATTCCCCCTGCCCTTTATAACCATCCTGCTCAATCTCAACCCGTACGACCACAGCTTCAGTGCGCGAACCACGTGAAATGGTAAACACCTTTGCCAGTTGGAAGACTTCTCTCTTAGCCGAGATTATCATACAAGAGCCTCGACAAGACGACTTGCACCCTGACGATAAGGATCAACAGTTGGAATTCCCATTCTCTTTTCAACTTCTTCCAAATATTTAAGGGCAGCAGCTTCGTCCATGTGCTGAGTATTTACAGAGATAGCTGCAACTTTACATGCAGGGTTAACAACCTGAGCAAGTCTCAGTGCAACGTCGCGAAGATCTTCAAGTGAAGGCTGCTGGTAGTCAGGAAGACCGCGCATATGTTCGCGAGTAGGTTCATGACAAAGGATAAGAGCATCAGGCTGTCCACCATGTACAAGTGCCATGGTTACTCCGGAATAAGAAGCATGGAACAAGCTACCCTGCCCTTCGATCATATCCCAGTGGTCGGCATCATTGTTAGGGGTGAGCCATTCAATGGCACCTGCCATGAAATCGGCAACAACAGCATCAAGAGGAACACCGCCACCTTCAATCAATATACCTGTCTGCCCTGTAGCGCGGAAAGTTGATTTAAGGCCGCGTTTTTTCATTTCACGGTCCATTGCAAGAGCTGTGTACATTTTACCGACAGAGCAATCAGTTCCGACAGCAAGACATCTTTTACCGGTACGTTTTTTACCGTTTGCTACAGGATATTTAACTGTAGGAATACGTACATCATATAAAGTTCTACCGTTATCGGCAGCAGCCTTGGCAAGATCAGCTTCATCACGAAGCAGATTGTGCAAACCACAGGCAATATCCATTCCTGCTTCAAGAGCTTCGATAAGAATGGATTTCCAGCTTTCAGAAATAATCCCGCCGCGATTAACGACGCCGACAACCAAAGTCTTTACTCCGGCATCAACAGCTTCTTTAATTGTTAAATCTTTAACTCCAAGATCTGCTTTGCATCCTTCCATACGAAGCTGTCCGGCAACAGCTTCAGGTCTCCAGTCGTAAATACCCTGCGCCATTTTTGCAGTCAGGGCATCAGGAGCCTCTCCGAGAAAAAGTAAATAAGGTGCTTCAAACATTGTTAACTACTCCATGATAATTATGTTGTGTTTGTAAATATACTCATTCAATTCTACAATTTTACAGAAGATCTCAACAATCATGTTTTCCTAACAACTTTCAGCTTGTGAGGTGAGATTTCTGACAACCTGTAGGTAGGATGTGATTTATCCATTTACATGCAACTATTGTCCAGCCCCCCCATCCACGGGGATTCTTGCTCTATTAAAGACGTAAAAAACTTTGATTTCAAATAGTTACACTCATGTGCAAATTTAGCTACCGAAAAAACTATTCTTTTTATCCATATTTTTTGTATAAAATTTTCAAAAATAGACATTTTCCGAAATATTAATCTACATTAATGTGAATACAGGAAGCATAATTCAGGTCAAATTTGAAGATATATTACAAATAACAAGATTAAGATCAGAAAAGACAAAAAGACTAAAGCACCATTAAGAATTTAGCAGAAAGTAAATAAATGAATTATTGAAAAGCAAAAATTAATTTAGCTCATCCCGTTTCTTTTTTTCTGTATGTGTCTGTTTATCAACATATTTTCATTAATAGCCCAACGATATTCAGAAAACTTAATTCACGTTTTCAATCTTTATTACAAATCAATTAAGATTCGCTTGATCAAACTTTTTATTAACTTATCCAGAAACACTAAAGTTTCCGTGACTGGCATTAGTTTAAACAAAATAAACAATTTTGTAATTTTTACAATTAACCTGTGACTAACAGTTCTGGCACTTTCTCTTCCTTTTACTAATTCGGATGTATTTACTGCTCTGCGTTTTATAATATTGAATAAACCTTTTCTCTAACAATCGCGTTAGAAAATAGATTTTTATGTTGACTGTTTCAATTGATAAATTATTATGAAAATAATCGCATTGCCGAATTTTTAAACACGCTACCAAGCAGACGATTCATACTTTCTGTTCAAAAATCAAACTAATAAAATCAGTCTGTTGACAGCTAAACAATGGAGATTTTGAAATGGAATGGTCAAAAAATCTGATTTATGCGGTGGCTATGTTCTTCGTAACAGTATTTATTTCCTTCTACAGTGGCAATTTTAGTTCGCTGCATGCGGATACAAAAGCCAATTTATTTCCGACACCAACCAAAGGAATGTGCTATGAGGCTTTTGGCCCCAATTATAATCCTTCAACAGCCAATATTTCATGTATTTACTTTGGTAGTGACATCGCTCGTAAACAAACAGGAGCTTTGTGGGGAACAAAACCTTATCTGGCTAACAGTACAGATTCTATATGCCGAAACGACTTAAAAACTATGAGTGATATGGGAGCAAATCTTATCCGCCTATACGATTGGGACCCAAGGAATGACCATAGCCAATTCTTGAATGCATGCCAAAATCTAAAAATAAAAGTAGTGGTCCCAATATCCAACTGGCTACCAAGTCAGAACAAAACTATATGGGACCAGCAAATTCCAAATTACTTCAACTCTAGAAACTTTGGTAACAGCACCGGAACCGGCTGGCATCCAGCTATAGCAGGAGTTGTTATTACCAATGAACCGATACTAAACAGTCTAAATTACGACAATGTAATCAAATTTGTAGCGAATTTCATACAAACATCTAGGGAGAAAAAATTTCATAAAAATGTGCTTGTAGGCATACCAGTATCTTTTGCAAAAGGGGGAAAACCCTATTTTAATGGAATCGATATGCCATGCTGGAATCTCTTCAACAAATTACTGAAAGCCCCAAGCATTACCCCGTATAAGAGTCAAATAATGTTGTGCGCAAATACCTACAATAGCAAAAGCTACCTTTACTCTAACGCAGAAAGCACGGGAAAAGGCTGGGTCCCACTGACCTACCAACAATTCAAGGCTCCGATCTTATTCACAGAAATAGGCCTTAATCGCAAGGATCCGAACTACACCCAAACCTTTATCCAAGAGCAGCTTAATGGAACCATTGAATACCAAAAAAATAATCCGGGAGAGTTACTCGGACCATGCGTATTCCAATTCTCAGACAAGGTATGGAAAGAAGGAACAACAGAAGGTAGCTTCGGTGCTTTCTCGCACGGAACTATGAAGGATTCGGTGGTTATCAATACCGGACAATCAGATTACTCATACTGGCCCGGGCCTCCATGTCAAAGACATGGTTCCCTTGCTATTGATCCTCTAACTAAAAAAAGCATATATAATCAGATAATTCGTGCCTACAAATAATAGATTATAAATACTTTCCTTTTTGACTTTATGCGTAAAATAAGACTAACGGCAAGTATTCAAATCTTGCAAATGCAGAAAACCCGCTTCAATTAATGCGGGTTTTCTTTTTGATTTTTAAAAATAAATTGCAACCATCTAACTAACAGCACAATCTTTAGAGTTGACTTGAAAAGAATTAGGATGAAATGTCATCGCTGACTCATACAAGGAGACTCCTAATGCGCATTTACCTTGGATTTGATGATACAGACGATAAAGATGCCCCGATAGGCACAGGACGATTGGTTCGTAATTTTGTCTATGGGCTGGACAGCGACTACCAACTTATCGGAGTCATCCGCCATCAACTGCCTAAACTGAGCGAAATTCCATTTACATCAAACAACAGTTCAGCATGCGCTATTATCGACGTTAATCCTGACATGTCGCTTGAGCATATAAAAAAACTGGCTATTGAGCATATAGAAGCTCACTGCGCTCCCGGTAGTGACCCGGGGCTATGCATTGCACGTGAAAGCGAAGTCGGAGATGAGATAGTTGAATTCGCCAAGATTGTTACAGGTAAACAGGTTACCCAAAAAGATGCCATGAAAGCGGCTCACTCGGTAGAACTGTTTGGACTTGGCGGAACAAATGACGGAATAATCGGAGCAACAGCTGCAATAGGGCTTACCAAGTTCGGCTGGTGTGGACGTTTCATTGAGTATGGAAAACTGCGCGATCTTTCCACTCCTCTCCACGTACAAGACCTGAACAATGTAGGAATTGAGGTTGTATCTACCGACCGAGACCCACTTGTTCCACTTCCACAAGATTTAATTCAAAATGCAATCTGGATCCGCCCTTCGTTATGGGCAGGTAAACCGATACTGCAAGTAATGCACATCGAACAAGGAATATGGGAACCAGCCCACGGCAAGCGTAAAAAAAATCATAGCTTCAAGCCACAGCCGGTATCCCCTTCAACTACTGCTCCCTATAGCGCTGGATAAAATTATCCAGCGCATTGCGCTGACGCTCCATATGAAGAATCCAGGCTTCCAGTATTTCCAGACCTTCTGCGGTTATGGAGTAAATTCTCTTGGCAGGACCATCGCCCTGTGAATCCCATTTAGATTCAACAACGCCCTCCTCATCCATTTGCCGCAAATGACGATAAATCATCCCCGGCGGCACGTCTTCACGCATAAACCCGTATTCCCCGATAATCTGAATTAACTGATATCCATACGAAGGCTCTGACTTTAAAGCCATAAGCAACGACGGCTGCACATAACGCTGGGGTTTTCCCCCGCCAACTCTTTTTGACATTTTTACAATGTCCTCCTTGACTATATGTTCTTAAAGGATATATATCTATTATAGACTAAGAAACTTAAAGACACAACCACACCAAAAGGAGGCCTTCATGAAAATTTTCGTAAGAGAACGCGTAAAAGCAACCGACGGGGACAGGAGACCGAGATTTAGAGTTGTTGGAATCGCAGGCGGAGAGCTGAAAATAAAGGTAAAGAGGATCCGTAAGTGCGAACTAAAACAGCTGGCTGAACACACTGGCGCAGAAATTGTTTATCTGACACGCGATGGCAAAGGAAACGAAGGAAAACGTAAAGCAGCGTAACATATTCTGAATAGATTTGACTAAAAGACGATAGAAGTGCCGGAAGTTTTATCTTCCGGCACTTTTTTATAAAAAAATATTTATAACTGTTTATTTATAAACAATTGTTCCTACATGCTCACCACGAAGAGCTGCATGGATATCTTCTGGATGACGAAGCACATCAATAACCTGAAATTGTTTCAAGGTTTTAGCATTTTTAAGAAATGTTAGAACTGCCCGCTCAACAATCAAATCATCAAGATCCATTGCAATCAATTCATCTACATGAATTTTATCATAAAATTTAAGAGTTTCTAGATCCTTCGCTTTCTTAGGATCATCCTCATATAACCCTTTTTCATCTTTCAGATAAATTACGGACTTAGCACCTATATTTTCACCGAGCAAAAAGGCTCCGGAATCAGTCCGATGCGGCGGAATGGACCCTACTTCGGCAGGATGCTCAAAAAAACCATAAGGAGGAATACCTGTCGTAATCGGTAAATATCCAAGCTGACAAAACATGTTAAGCTGTTCTAGGTGATCACCGTGACCGATTTTAACCCCGCCATGTTTAGCAAGCAAAACAGAAAGCATCTCTGCATTCTGCCAAGAAACTTTATCACCAAGCTTTGAAAGCACACCTGTAGGCATACCCAAATCAATACCTATATTGTATACATGCCGAGCACGGGTTCCGCCTCCGGTCATAAGTAAAATTTTATGCTCTTCCTTTGCCTTCACTAACTCATCAAGGATAGGCAGCAAAGCCTTTGCACCACGATCCATGATGGACTGGCCACCTATTTTCAAAATATTAACATCAGGCTGCATATGGAAATATTCATCAGCTTCAGTACGCCGCATACATCCCTTACCTACCAATGATTCTCCCAACAAGCTTGTTTCTATGTGCAAACGCCCTTTTTCTTCATCTTCTTTGATCAATTTGCCCATAACATTCCTCCTGATTACAAAGCTTAAAAGATATTAGTTTTTCACTTATAATTTATCTATATTTTAAATTTCATTTTAATACAAACTTATAAGTTTTTTTGAAGGACCTAGTCAGTACCGACTTACTAAATTTTACCACTGTTAGCGTATTTAAAAAGCTATCTTCAGACTTGGTGTTTTCTTATAATTTAGTGTATATTTATAACCATAAGTACAAATTAATACAGAAGGAGAAAAATTAATGGACAATTTGAATAATATAAAGTTGCCCGGAACTATCTTTGTTTTAATTTTACTTAGTCTCTGTTTATGTTCATGCTCAGAAGATCCTATCCTCATAGGTTTTTCAGGCACTTTAAAAGGCAAATATTCTGATTTGGGAGTTCAAGGAAGAAACGGTGTGACTCTTGCTGTTGAAAAAATTAATAAAGCCGGAGGGCTGGACGGCCGCAAGCTGGAACTTCTTGTACGTGATGACGAAAATACCAGCGAAGGCGCTGTTAAAGCCGATCGCGAACTTATAAAAGCCGGAGTCTCAGTAATATTCGGGCACATGACCAGTATTCAATCCTTAGCCGCTCTTAAAGAAATCAAAGAAGATGAGGTTATATTTATTTCCCCCACAACCTCTACTAACTTAATACAAGGTATCAACGATAATTTCTTCAGGGTAATTCCGACTCTTACGAATTTATCCAAGAGTCTTTCTGACTATGCAGTTAAGACACTTAGAAAAAAAAGAATAGCAGTTCTCTGGGACCGTTCAAACACCCCTTTTGCTGAACCTTATAAGGATACTTTTGTAGAATTTTTCAATAAAAATGGAGGAAAAGTTGTAGGAGAAGTAGACTTCAGTTCATATAGCGGCCCTGTAGATTGGAAAATAATAATGGATAAACTGAAGAAGCTAAACCCGGACTCTATTATCGCCGTAACTGCTGCTCGAGATTTAGCAGTTTTTGCTCAGCATTCAAAACTGGATAATACAGGATGGACAATTCTCAGCAGCATGTGGGGTTACACTAAAGAACTTATCCAGACTGGCGGACAAAGTGTAGAAGGAGTTATTTTTTCAGTTCACTTTGCTGAAGACCTCAATGATCAGGATTACGAAAACTTCAAACAAAAATTTACAGCAAGATTCGGCTGGCCGCCTAATTTTGCGGCAGCATTCGGTTACGAGTCAGTTATGGTTTTTGCAGAAGCTGTCAAAAAAAATGATGGTAGCACTAAAGGGTTAGCCAAAGTTCTCCCCGGCATATCTTTTAAAAAGAGTATAGTCGGCCCATTTACTATTGACGAATATGGTGATGTCGAAGGAACAAAACATATTGTAACAGTTAAGAATGGTACGTTTGTAAGTGTTTCCAGAGGCAAAAAATGAGCAAAGCTTCTCTTGCAAGAATCTTCCAAAAAAAACTTATTATATGGATTCTTGTCCCTGGGGTGCTCACGAGTATGCTTATTATCTATCTTGTTGGGATCAACCAGATAAGAATAATGGAACGTGAAATCACACAACTTTCAAAGTCACTATCCCAAAATGTTAACTTTTATATTGATGGAGCAGAAGATGTATTGCATTCCGTTGCAATAATAAGCGGAAATAGCGACATTGCTAAAAAACGTAGTTTATTTGAAGGAATTCATAAAGAATTTAATAGATTTGAACGTCTGATATTATTAGATCGCAATGAAAATATTATTGCTGTTGCGCCTAAGGGGATTGAAGGTGTCGATTTCCCCATTCGTTTCAATAATATTGACTCTGATAAACATGTCCTTACTTCACCTATTATCTCCCCAAATTCTGGAAAGCTTGTTGTTTATATAAGTCTTCCCATTGACGGAGGGGGGAAAATTGTTGCTGAACTCAGCCTAGATGCACTTCAAAAATTTATTTACGGTTTTTTATCAAACAACAGAATCATTATTTTAACAGATTCCTACGGCAATCTTATTGTCCATCCAGATAAAGAACAAGTTCGTATCCAATCTAATGTGGCTTCACTTAGCATTTTTAATCACCCCGTAAATTCAGAAAAAGGAAAATTCTATCAAGATAATGGCAAAATATATTTCGGAAAAGTTGCACTCATACCAGGTACAGGCTGGAAAATTTTAGTCGCATCCACAGCAGAGTATTTATTAGAACCAGTTATAACACTTGGGCTAGTAGTTACCACACTTATCGTCTGCTTTTTTATTATGCTAACGATTGCCTTAAGAAAAGAATTCAAAACAAGAATTACGTTGCCAATTACTAATTATATTAACAGACTTTCTGAAGTAGCCAAAGGACACTATCCCACTGACAGTTCGCAGGAAAGTGAATTTCTGGAATTGAACGATCTTGGGAAGGTTTTTGATGTTATGTCTGCAAAAGTAAGAGCACGCGAACAGGAACTTCAAGTCTCCAAAACTTTTTTCCAAAACATTATTGATTCCATGCCATCAGCATTGGTTTGGGTCGATGAAAACATGAAAGCATGCGAGTACAACAAAAAGGCTCTTGAAATCTTTGGAAAAGGATTAACAAAAATAGAATCTAAACATGTCGAAGTATTTTTCTCCGGCCATACAGAAATATATGAAGCCATCAATGAAGCGAGAAAAAACAAAAAAGCCAAAATATTAGAGGGAAAACGAATCACAGCAAAATCTCCCAATCTGTATACTGTTACAATATTTCCGTTGCTCGGGTCGGAGATGAAAGGAGTAGTTATCCGCATGGATGATGTAACTTCACGTGTCCGCATGGAAGAAGTTATGGTCCAAACTGAAAAGATGATGTCTGTAGGCGGATTGGCAGCAGGAATGGCGCATGAAATAAACAATCCGTTAGGTAGTATTATGCAGGGCGCACAAAATTTGGAGCGCAGGTTTTCCTCAGAAATACCAGCTAATGTTCAAGCGGCAGCCGAAGTTGGATGCACTATGGAACATCTACAAAAATACCTTAAAATCAGAAAAATAAACAGAATAATAACCGGAATTAAAGATTCAGGAACCCGTGCTGCAGGGATAGTCTCTAACATGCTTGAATTCAGCAAGCCCGGCAAAGAACAGCTAACATCCGTTAATATTGAAAATTTGGTTGAAGCTTCCCTTAAACTTGCTGCAAAAGATTACGACTTAAAAAAGAAGTACGACTTTCTTCATATTAAGATTGTTAAAGATTTCGAGAAAAATATTCCTGACGTAATGTGCTCCAAATCTGAAATTGAACAGGTTCTTTTTAATCTGCTAAAAAACGCGGCGCAAGCCATGGTTATGCATGGTTTCTCTGGCAATGAACCTTGTATTACTATCAAAACCAGAGCAAATGATACGACCATGTCCATTGAGATTGAAGACAACGGTCCCGGCATAAATCCGGAAATTAGAAAAAGAGTCTTTGAACCATTTTTTACCACTAAAAATACAGAGGCAGGAACTGGACTTGGACTTTCTGTTTCTTACTTCATAATAACACAGAATCACGGTGGAACATTTACTGTGGAATCAAACCATAGCGGCGGAGCTAGATTTACAATTTCACTTCCTATTAAAAATCAACTGACACAAGCTTAGCAGGATATACATGTATATCTAATTACTCCCACCTAGCTTTTAACAGGCATTAAAAAGCTCAAACCTTGCGAACATCAACAGTATTATCATTTAAAGTAGTAGCTTCACCAATATCAGAGAGCCGCTCATGATGTAGAGTATTCACTAGATTACCGTTTGCAGACTGTTTCGTTTTAAATATACCTGTAGCCGCAACTGTACCTTTGGCAATCAAAGGAGTCACAATAGCGGTGAAAGTAACTTCTCCCATATCATTAAATGCAAGAACAGAATCTTTATCTGCAATCCCGCGTGCTGCTGCGTCATCGGTATGCATTGCCAGAGTCATAAGACCACGGCGATCTATAAGGTCATCACGTTCCAGAAAAATAGAATTTAGAGTCTCGGAGCTTGGTGCAGCAACTAAGCGCAAAGGGTGATTTTTACCATGACATTCCTGATATTGAGGCATATGTGAAGCAAGCTCATTATTAACAATCTGTATTTTACCGGATGGAGTCTTCCAGTCGGTATGATCAGCTAGCGCAGTTGAGAGAACTCCTCCATTTTTTAGCACTTTCCACTCATCATCTGAAATATGCTGTAAAGCAATCATAGGATTAGCAAGCAACTCTTCCAACAAATCTTTCTCAGTTCTGTAGAAGTGATCGTCCGTATACCCCATTGCCTTGGCAAGCAGACAAAAAATATCCCAGTTACTTTTACATTCTCCAGAAGCCGGTATGATTTTATATGCCGTTCCAAATGAACAATACCCGTATGCGCTATAGCAGTCGGACTGCTCAACAGAAAATGTAGCGGGGAGAATAATATCTGCATATCGAGCGGTATCCGTCATAAAACGCTCATGCACCACAGTGAAAAGATCAGGATTAAGCAATCCTTTTTGAATCCCCTGCTGATCGGCAACAGAACCTACAGGATTGCTACCGTATACATGCAGACAGCGTATAGGGGCTTTGCCATCTTCACCGTTTAGTGCTTCCCCAAGCATGTTAATATTTATTTTACGTGCTGTATTGGTACGAAAGTCAGGCCGGTTAATACGATCTGAATCAACATAAGGGCCGCTGCCAGTATTACATCCGCACATTCCTCCACCGGCGCGAGACCATGCTCCGGTAAGAGTTGATAAAATAGTAATAAGCCGGACAGTCATTCCGCCGTTTCCGTAACGCGAATTACCACTTCCTAAAATAATGACTGGAGAGGATGCCGCTGCATATTCCCGCGCAAGTTCAACTATAATTGCGGCAGGAACACCGGATATTTTTTCGGCCCAGGCAGGAGTATATGCGCCAAGCGTATCTTTAAATTCTTCAAAACCTTCTGCTTCTCTTTGCAGAAAATCTGAATCAACCAGCCCTTCTTCGACCAGCACATGCATCATAGCCAGAGCTAAAGCTCCATCTGTCCCTGGAGTAACCAGAACAACCTGATCACAATAAGACTCCATCTCCTTGGCATATGATTCGATAAGGACAACACGCTTTCCAAGCTTACGCGCTTTGACAATATCAGGCATACTCTGCAAACGTGTGGCTTTCATATTGCTGCCCCATACAATATAAAAATCACTGTCAGACAGCTCGCGAGGATCAAGACAACCAGTATTACCCACAACAGTCGAATACCCTACTCCTTTGGCAGAACAACAAAGCGTTTTTATCAGTGAACATGCTCCCATTTTGTTAAACAAGGCATCACCGCAGTTGCGTTGAATGAGGCTCATGACACCTGAATAATAAAACGGCAGAATCGAATCCGGACCTAATTCATCCAAAGTCTGTTTCCAGTGATCTGTAATTGTACTGATAGCTTCATCCCAAGAAATAGGAATAAATTCTCCAGACCCTTTAGCCCCGGTGCGTTTTAACGGGGTAAGAATCCTGTCCGGTGAATGTACCGATTTTTCGTAACGCTGCATCTTACGACAGATCAGCCCCTTAGAAATAGGATCAGCGGGGTCACCTTTAACTTTAACAATGCGTTCACCATCGCTTTCAACCAAAAGCCCGCAAGAGGTAGGGCAATCATAGGGGCAAATTGTCTTATATGTTTTCATGCTTCAAATCCAGATTAAATTTAATTTATAAGCCTAGTTGGTCTTTATTACAGAAGGCCAAATCGTTTATAACTTTTATCCAGTTATTTAATTGTTGCAATTGTTTTTTATTTCTATTTTTAATTTGGATTAGCGTCAAAAAACTAGATGGAGAGTCGAAACAAACACCGAGGTAGTTAAACTACTTACCAATAATCACCTAAAATTTCGTATTACTTTCGACGGTAGCTTCTAATCATGAATTGGGGCCTAAACCCGAGACGTTCGTAAAGCCCTTTACCTGCGGATGAAGCTTGCAAAGTAATGAATTCCCCCTGCCATTCTTTGCATACTGAAATCAAAAATTTCATTAATAACGAACCAATTCTTTTCCCCTGAAACTCAGGTGAAACTCCGACTTGGTGCACTCCGATAACTTTGTCTGTTTTGTGCAGCAACGCGGTGCCTGCGGGAATGTTTTCATAATAGTATATAAATAATTTGATATCATCATAAGAGACAAGCTTGCTGATAACCTGCGCATCAATCTGATATCCAAAAGCCTTGCTACCAACGTTCACCCAAGTTTCGACATCTTCTAAGGAACTGACCGACTTAATATCACTTGTAGAAGAATCATGTTTTAAAAAATCTTTTGAGTTTAATACCATGGCAGTCTGCTCTAACATTACGCTAAACCCGTTATTTATAAGTGACTGCTCTAATTTTCCAATTTTCTTTCCAATTTTATCCCAAATGGGCATAATCTGATCTTGTTTGATAAGAGTCAAAACACTTTCAATATCATCAATAGAATCAGTATCTATAGCCCAGTCAAACCAACAGCGATTAGGCCATCTTAGAGCTGAATAATATTCTATTTGCGTGGAAGCAGTTTTAGCCTTCGCACCCATTTTTTTCCAAAGGCTAGTCAGGTTATCAATATTGGCTTTTTTAAGTTTTTCGCTATCCATTTTAATTCTCCAAGCTGAATATTTTATCTGCAATAAAAATATAAACGCATTCATTCAACCAGACTTAAATCTGTCTAAAAGTATCAAACCAACCATCTCTGTTACCCCTGTCTGGACCATAACTTCTATTATTACTACAGCTACAAATCAGAGTTAACAATAAACACTAACTGCCATAAAAAAAAGTTAGCTGACAATTCAGCTAACCCTTAATTTTTCGTTTATTACATAAAACTAAGCTTTCTTCTTCTGATCTACTATTGCTTTATCAACCCAACTGCGTAACCTGTTCAAATAATCTGAATACCCTGTTTCACCTACATAAAACGGATTTTTATCTCCAGCTTTTCTGCTTCTGCATCCATCAAGCTTTTTATATCCATTTTCGGTAAATAAATGAGCAGTTACCATAACATTGACATGTTCAGCGCTGATATACTTATCAAAATGATCTATCGATTTGCGATAATCCAGCTTATCTTCCAGAGCTCTGGGAAGACCGCTGCCACCCCATTGACCAACCATGTAAGTTTTACCGTTTTCTTTGGCTGGGTAAATAAAGGATGCACATCCGGGAGTATGGCCAGGAGTTTCAACAACAGTCATGGTTGTGTCTCCAAGAGTAACCTTCTGCCCATCATGAATAAACGCATCTACTTTGCACTTTGGAGAACGGGGACCATTAGCTCCCTTATTCATTTCATTCATAAAATGAAAGTCTCTCTCAGTCATAAGTATCTTGGCGTTATATTTATCTTTTATATATTGAGCTCCACCATAATGATCACCATGACCATGGGTGAGCATTATCATTTTAATATCAACAGGGTCTAGACCAACTTTCGTAAGACCATCTAAAATAAGCTGAGCATCCCGATTATCCCACATGGAATCGATCAAAATAAGGCCATCTGAAGTTTTTAATACCCATGAAACAACACTTTTACTGCCAATACAGTACAAATTGTCAAAAACTTTAGTTGGCACTAAGGGTGTATTGTCAAACAACATCTTAGGAAGACCTTTGGGTATATCTTTAGGTATGCTTGGTGCTTTATTCCCACTCTCCTTAGCCTCTGCATTAGAAACAAGAAGAGGAAATGCTGCCAGACAAAGAAATGCTTTTAAAGCTTTGCGGCGTCCTTTATCCGTAATTGAGTGAGCCATATTTATTCTCCATTTTTAAAAAAAACAAATGAATCATGCAAATTATATCTAAAACTATTTCTACAACAATGACCTGTGTCACTGAGCAGAACTAATAAACAACACGTCATGTTTTTTAAAAAATTATGTAACTAAATATTTCATAATATGTAACCTGTATTTATAAAATGATAGTTGCACCTTGTTCTGTATGCCATAAATTAATTCATATTTTTCATTAATATGAGCAAATTAGAGTTTGATAAAACTATAATAAAACCTTATTAAAAAAATAATATTTCTTTCAAGACTTAATATTTTTTATAAAACATAAGACCACGGACTTTTTTAATGTCTATATATAACTATAAGCCCGATATGATCCGAACTAATAATTTTATATTTATTAGTATTAGTCTCGCACTATCTATTTCTTTTGTCTTCACTTCATATGTAACTGCTTTTTCTGCCGAATTTAAGCAGAACTCAACAAACTCATTAGCAAAACATCATTTATCCACATCTAAACTTACAGCAAGTGAATGCAAAAAAAATATACTTCAATCATTAAAAAAGATTAACGACCCAGAGCTTAATATTAATATTGTTGATCTAGGATTAATAAAAGAAATTAAGTGTCCTGATGAAGCTGATACTCTATCTATTACTATTATTTTAACTTCTCCATTTTGCCCTTACATAAAAGATCTTATTGCAGATATTCGTAAAACAGCCACTGAATCAGCTCCTAATAAAAAGACCACAGTTATTGTTGATACCAAAACAAGATGGAAACCTTCGCGCATGACAAAAGAAGGCCGCGAACAACTTTGGGGAAATGAGTGATAATTCAAGCCCTATCCCTCGGAACTTCTGCAGGCCTTTATTGTATGGTCACATGCGCGCCTACTATAGCTCCACTCATCCTTGCCTCGCCGCAAAAAGGACTACAATCAGGGTTGCGACAAGTAGCAACTTTTTTGGCAGGAAGACTTCTTGCGTATGGCACACTCGGCACGCTGGCCGGACTTGCAGGTCGCATCGGGCATGAAAGTTTCGCGCAAAGTAACGCGGTTTTTTCAGGTTCTCAAATTGCTTTAGGAGTTCTGCTCATTGCCCAGACTTTTTATAGCTGTACGAAAAAAAAATGCCCGGGAAAAAATCTATTATTCGGTACTAAAAAAACAATTTTTCTTGCAGGTTTTTTAAACAGCCTTGTACTGTGCCCTCCTATTTTACTTGCGGTAAGTGTAGCTATGGAAAAAGGAAGCCCATTACAAGGATTTCTGTTCTTTGTATTCTTCTTCCTGGCCACATCCATCTATATATTACCATTCTCTTTTGCAGCCATCAGGCTCAATCCATTCTTTTTAAAATACTTGGCCAGAATGGCCTGCGTATGCACAGGTTGTTTTTTTATATATCGGGGTGTCTCTTTTCTTTTTTTAAAACAGTATCTTGTTTATTAGGAGCGAGTAATGAAATTCAAAACACAACTACTTGTCGGAAACGTCACGATTCTTTTGTTAGTTCTAATTGGAAGCGGCTATATTTTGAATGTCATGAGTTCCTATTTAGATGAAAATAAAAAACAAGCTACAACAATAGAACTCATTCAAATTACTGGTGAAATAAAAAGTTCGATGTACGCAATTGAAGCTGACATGCGAAACTACATGCTGACAGGAAAGCAGGCATACCTTGAACCGTACAAAAAACTTCAGGCCAAATATAAAAATCTGACTGAAAAAGCTGTCACGTTAAGTTCCAAGATCGGACTGGACGCAACACCACTTTCTGAAGCTCAAAAATATATGCAGAATTGGTACGTACAAGAAGCCGAACCATCCATAGCAGACCGTAAACGTCTGGACATGACACCGGAAGAACGCGCAAAAACAATCGACCCAAAAGCGAAAGGCTCTATGGTCAAAGTAGAAGAAGTCCTTTCCCCGAAAATGCTTAGAGAGTTTCAACATCTTTTTTCAAAAATGACAGGCATAGCCAACCTCATTGTTGAAAAAAACGGAACTCCGCTTAAACAGCAAAGTTTTGAAGAGTTTAGTAGTTTCTGCTTCGGCCTGATCAGGCCTAACAAAGAAGGAGCTATTAGATGTGCAGCTAATGATGCCAAAGGCGGCGAAGTAGCCAAAGAGACTGGTAAACCTTACGTCTATTCTTGTCATGCAGGATTAGTTGATTTTGGAGTACCCATTACCGTTGACGGTATACAGATAGGAACATGGGTCGGTGGACAAATTCTTACCAACCAGCCGGATTACGAAAACTTTAATAAAATAGCTGACGAACTAGGCATTGACCGTGCTGAGATGCGCAAATCTGTGGACGAAGTGCCTATCTTAACACGTGAACAAGTAGATAGCGCGGCCGATTTTCTCCAGCTGATAGCCAACAGCCAATCAGCCATAGGCAACGTTAATCTTATGTGGTCCAAGATCATCAAACGTCTGGATTCAGGAGTTGGTAAAAAAATTCTTAAGAATGCACAAACAAACCTTGCGACCTTTGTTAAAGACCTGAAATTAAAGCGCACTCAAGCCCAGAAGAAAATGGACGCTTCCCTAGAAAACATCAAAATAATGATGTTAATGGGCATCCTACTTATCGCAGCCCTTAGCCTATTCATCATAATGTATAACAGAAAAATCATCGCCAACCAGATTGGTGGAGATCCTAATGACATCGCCGATATTGCTTCCAGAATATCAAAAAGCGATGAGGATCTTTCTTTCCCTGATGAAAAAACAGCCAAGGGTATTTATCTGGCAATCATTAAAATGCATCATACACTTAGAGAAACATTTGAGGGCATGAAGCACGAACAACACGAAGCCCATGAACGTGCTAAAATGGCACAGCAAGCCAAACTTGAAGCAGATGAAGCTCGCCGCGAAGCCGAAAACGCTAAAAAAGAAGGAATGCTTGCGGCGGCTAATACAATGGAAAAAATTGTCACGAGAGTCGCACTTGCCGCTCAGAATTTAAATAGCCAGATAAATGAAGTATCTAAAGGCTCAACTGTACAGCAGCAGTTAGCTACAGAAACCAGCACGGCTATGACCGAAATGAATGCAACGGTAGCCGAAGTTGCTCAAAATGCAGCAGTTGCAGCGTCCGACGCTGAAAACGCCCGCGAACAGGCGGTTTCAGGAAACAAAGCGATGTTAGATGTTGAAAAGGTTATCGGTTCCATCGACGGCCAGTTCAAAATACTTGAAACGGAACTTGACGGTCTTAGCGACAAAGTCGGTGACATCCATTCTATTATGAACGTAATATCTGATATTGCCGACCAGACCAACCTGCTGGCACTCAACGCAGCCATTGAAGCCGCGCGGGCCGGTGATGCAGGAAGAGGTTTCGCAGTAGTCGCGGATGAAGTCCGCAAGCTTGCTGAAAATACAATGTCAGCAACGGACGAAGTTACACGTGCTGTTTCTGCAATCACAACCGCAACGCAGAATAATATCACCCACATGCAAACAACTAGAGTAGAAGTTGAAAGCTCTACTACTATGGCTAACGATGCTCGTAATGTTCTTGAAACAATTTTAGAAATTTCGGACAGAAATTTTTCTCAGGCTCAAAACATTGCAACAGCTTCTGAAGAACAAGCCAGTACTACAGAGGAAATCTCTCGTGCCATTGAAAGCGTTAACGCCACCTCTTTGGAAACAGCATCTGCGATGCATGAAGCATCTCAAGACGTTGATGAGTTAGCCGGATTGACTAAAGAACTGGAAGATCTCGTTATTGAAATGAAAAAGTAAATAAAAGAATTATGACAGATATTACAGAGCTGTTACAATATAAAATTGCTATATAAAATATCCCAACCTGACGCCCTTTTCAGTTATGCAACTGAAAAGGGCGTTTTTAGTTCAAGTCGATTGCAAGATGATAAATGTTACTTGCAAATACTATTGATTACCAATATAATTATCAGTAGTAAAAATTTAACTAATTGTATGTAAAACCACGGGGAGGGATTATAATGCAGGTAAAGGTGACAGTTGGTAAAAAAATTGGAAGTGGTTTTCTTATAATTACTGTACTCGCCATAATAATCGGATATGTTGGAATACATTCTATTAATACAGTTTATTCAGCTATGCAAAAGTTCATGATAATGAGTGAAGTTGATATGGTAATGAATGAATCTGTAGTGCAAAACGCTTTAGTATTAAATAAAGCTGCCACGTTGATACATCTCAGGGGCAATACTGACGATACGCAACAACTTACAAAAGCTTTTACCGAAATTAACAAAGGTTTGGAGGAATGGCTTCAGACCATTGATGGAAAACCAGACTTAATTCAAGGCGCTGCGTTAATTAAAACACGTATTCAAAAAGTTGAGAAAGAATCTAAGCACCTTGTAAAAGTAAAAATGGAAGTTACTGACATTTTTACTAAATTGGATGGACTTGTAGGCAATATTTTAACCTTTCTGGACACGACCATGGTCAAAGTGATTGACCCGAACAAAGCCAAAGCGGAAAAATCGGCAAATGTAGCTGAAATGGTTCACTGGGGGGCTGTGGACATGGTCATGAACGAAGAAGTTATTGCAAATGTATTGGAGCTCAAAACGGCCTCACACGACTATATTGCATCAGCTACTGACGATTCCATGTCTGCTTATATTGATGCTCTGGAAAAGACTAAGTCGGGACTTTCTGAGTGGCGTAAAACAATTGCCGGATTACCTGAAATGGAAAAAATAGCAGCCAAAATTGAATCTGCTCTGGCTGAATATACCACGCTGGGTGAATCTTTAATGACCCATTTAAAAGAAATCGAAAAGATAAGCCTAGCCGTTGATACTGAAAATTCTGATCTGTTACATGAGCTGACAGGTATCATGCACACAACCATCGATCCGGCTAAAAAAAACTCTGAAGAGAGTGCACATAAAGCCTATGACGAGACAAAGATCATGGTTCTGATAATACTGGCCTCTATAATTATTTTATCTGCAATCATTGGATACCTAATAACTAAAACCATAGCTGGCGCTCTTAAAGCAGGAGTAACCTTCGCAGAAAAAATAGCTAGCGGCGACCTAGACGCATCCATCAATATCACATCTAAAGATGAGACCGGCCAGCTTGCTGAACAGCTTACTTTTATGAGGGATAAATTGCGTAAAGTTGTTGGTGAAGTTCAGGATGGAGCCTCTAGTGTTTCCTCTGGAAGCGAGGAACTATCCGCCACATCAGAATCTGTTTCGCAAGGTGCGACAGAGCAGGCAGCATCTGCAGAAGAAGTTTCAGCTTCAATCGAAGAAATGGTCGAATCGATAAGGAACAACTCCAGTAAAGCACAGCAAACAAACCAAATTGCAACTCGTACATCCGCTAAGGCAAAAGAAGGTGGTGGCGCTGTACAACAAACTGTAATTGCAATGAAAGAAATTGCTGAAAAAATAACCATTATTGAAGAGATCGCACGGCAAACCAATTTACTGGCACTCAATGCTGCAATCGAAGCGGCCCGCGCCGGAGAGCATGGTAAAGGTTTTGCGGTGGTAGCCTCTGAAGTTCGCAAGCTGGCAGAACGAAGCGGCACCGCGGCTCAAGAGATTCATGAATTTTCTATCTCCAGTGTAGATATGGCAGAACGTGCTGGAAACCTGCTTGGAGAAATGTTACCAGATATAATTCAAACATCAGAAATGATAGACGAAATAACAGAAACAAACGGTGAGTTATCCAACAGTGCGGAGCAAGTTGCTGTAGCGATTTCACACCTGAATCAAGTAATTCAGAGCAACACTTCTGCATCAGAAGAGATGGCATCTACAGCTGAAGAACTATTTTCACAAGCATCTCAACTAACCGATAATGTAAATTATTTCAGTATAAACAATACTCATAGCATGCCCGCGCCTAAAGCACTCGCATCGCAAAGTGGTATAATTGGGATCAGCATGAATGATGAGAACTTTGATCGGTTTTAAAAATATTTTATAACATAGATAATCAGTTGATAATTAAAACATTATTCTTATTGCAAGAAAAATAACTAAGTTGTAACAAATATCTAAATTAGGCACCTATATAGAGTGTAACACAGCCTTGCAGGTTGGATATGTTCATGGACTTGACCTAATTCAAGAAGGTTTGAATCACTATTTGAAAAATGCTTAAAACCAATGGAGTTAAAAATGCGTAAACTGTCTCTGCTAACTGTCCTCATGCTTTCTATCGTAATGTTTGGAGTTCTACCTGCCTCAGCTAAAAGTCCTGTAAAAACTCTTCCGGGCGACATAACCTTGGCTCAATCTCAGAAAATTTTAGCTGCCGCACTTAAAAAAGCCGAAGCAATCAAAGTTCCTGTGAACATTGCTATTGTTGACGCAGGCGGAAACCTTAAAGCCTTCTATCGTCAGGAAGATGCATTCATAGGCAGCATTGATATTTCTATAAAAAAAGCAAAGACCGCACGTTATTTCAATATGACCACTCGTGCACTCGGCGCGGCTTCTCAAGTAGGACAGCCTCTTTATGGAATTGAAGTCAGTAACGACGGCTTAGTTATTTTTGCAGGCGGAGTACCATTGGTTGACGCTAACAATGTCATTATCGGTGCAATTGGCGTTAGCGGCGGAAGCGTTGATGAAGATGAAAGTATCGCTTTAGCGGGCGCAGCAGTCATCACAAAATAGATTGTTCATATGTAACTGGCAGTGCAAGTTACTTAATAATAAAAAAAAGTTCCAAATCAGAATGACATCATTCTGATTTGGAACTTTTTTTAATAATCATTTCAAAGGCTTTGGTTCACAACCGTATAACTTTATCACTTATACTTTTAAGCTCAACTACTTAAAAGTATTCCACCGCCCATAGCGACAAAAAGCCCGCCTGTCACCTTATTCACTCTGCGTTCAAAATCTTTAAGCGAGAAACGTTTACCAAAGTAAGCGATTAAGAAAGAATAATCGAGATGAACCGCTGTAACTATTCCACATATAGTTATAAACATTATTAAAAAATGCTCATATGCGGAATGGTTTACATCTAGAAACTGTGGCAAAAAAGCTGACAGAAAAATTAAAATCTTCTAAATCTTTTTTTACATTCAATTACGGCTCTCTTATAAATAGATTCCAAATCAATTATATTATGCAGAACAGTTATGGATTAAGTAGTGCATATAATCTTCATTGACTTGATGTGATAGCAAAGGTGTCCTACTGTGGATGCTAATTCTATAAATCCAAGCCGTTTTAAAATTTTAAACTAAGTAAAACGAGATGAAATATTATGCATAGCCCACTAATTCCAAATATTGTCTTAAATGATCAATCAACTATGCCAGCTTTAGGATTTGGAACATATAAGCTTAATGGTTCTGAGGGAGTTGCTTCGATAGTAAGCGCAATCAAAGCAGGATACAGAATGCTTGATTCTGCCTTTAAATATGAAAACGAAGGAGCTCTTGGAGAATCGATTGTACAAAGCGAAATTTCCCGCGAGGAATTGTATATAATTTCAAAACTACCCGGTCGCCATCACCGCTACAATGAGGCTTTGTACACCATAGAAGAGTCCCTTTACCGGATGCGACTTGATTATTTCGATTTATACCTGATCCACTGGCCTATTCCGCGGCTGGGATTATACGTTGACGCATGGCAGGCTCTTATTGAAGCTAAAAAACGTGGTCTTATCCGCAGTATCGGTGTTTGCAATTTTTTGCCGGAACATTTGCAAAAACTAATTGATGAAACTGGAGTAACGCCAGTAACCAATCAGGTGGAACTACACCCATATTTTCCGCAGCAAAAATTACGAGATTGGCATGAGGAACATGGTATTGTCACCCAGTCATGGAGCCCACTGGGAAGAGCAAGTAAAGTTTTGCAAGAACCGATTATCACTGCGATAAGTGAAAAATACGGAAAAACAGTTCCACAAGTAATCCTGCGCTGGCATCTCCAACTTGATGCTGTTCCGCTTCCGAAATCAACTTCCAAAGAACGGCAACTAGAAAATCTATCGATTTTCGATTTTGAACTCACGCCTGATGATATGTCTGCAATCTGCTCACTGGCAAAGATTGATGGCCGAAGGCAGGATCGGCATCCTGCGTTACATGAAGAGTTTTAGAAGAACTAAAAAACATCTATTGCAACTATAATATAAATTTAATCTAGACTTTCAGGTATGAAACCAGCAATAATTTTACCCCAAACCATTAAACAGGCTAATAACGTTAGTTAATCTGATAAAAAGGAATATGAAATGCTGGAAATAAAAACACATAGTAAGATTGATCAATCACTCTGCGGAGAACCTGTCATACAGGAACAAGGACGCTCTAAAGTTCGCTTAGTATGCACCCCAAACATGGAAGCAGACGAAAGTGGTCTGGTTCACGGCGGATTCATATTCGGGCTAGCGGATTATGCGGCAATGCTTGCAGTCAATGAACCTAATGTCGTTTTAGCTGCGGCGGAAAGTCAGTTCTTAAAACCCACCCGCGTTACGGATGAACTTATTGCCAAAGCGAACGACACAACTCCTACGCAACGCAAGCATCTCGTACAAGTGGAAGTATTTTGTAAAGATGAACTTGTATTTACAGGCATGTTCACCTGCTTTGTCACTAAGCAACATGTTTTAGCTGATAGTTAATAATGGAGAAATATCACGCAGGGGCCACCAATATCATATGGCCCCTGCATATGATATAATTTAATTAGCTGAATATTTTATCACCGCTGACATTATCTAAGCCGGGATGAATATCAAAACGAACTGCTCCTACAGGCACATCTACGGCTGCGGCAACACGCGCAGTACCGGCAGATCCAAACCCACCACAAAGCTCAATAGCAACAATACCTTCTTTTTCTACCAGCTCAGGAGCCAAAATTTCGGCCTGTTCATAATTACTGACGGCAACAGAAAGAAGCTCTACTCCTTCTGTGATAACCCAATTTCTATCTTTCTTAGGATCTCCGTTAGGGGCTACAAAAATAAAAGCAGCTTTAAGTGGATTGCTCATAATATCTCCTTTTTATTACAGTAAGCTAGTTATTTATAATACAAAAAAAACTATTATCCTAAGCGCAATGAAGCGCAACAAAAAAAGATTATTGCGAACAAAAAATCCTATGATTTTGAAACATTTTTTGTGAGCGGTCTTCGTGATCTTAATAAAAAAGCCGATTCTTGCGAATCGGCTTTAAATATTTAAAATAAACTAAAGAAATCAGATTAGTCAAAAAGACTTCCCAAATCAAAAGTTTTAATTAACTTAAACTCAACCCTGTAATCATCAGAACAGGCTTTAGTTCCCTGATACCAACGGTTAATAGGAGCCTTAAGTGTCAGCCCTGCAAAAGTTCCCCATGGTTTATATTTATAGGCAACTTTAGGACCGGCGTACCATTCAAACGATGCATCATTTTGCATTTGCCCGTTCTTCTCAGACTCAGCATACGTTTCTATGCTCGATTCTGCACCAATATCCCAATTATCATTCAAAGCGTAGGCATAAGATAGATTCCAGCGAAATCTGTCCCCTTTCTTATAATCGTGTCCGCCTTCGGCAAAAGTTGCGTAGTTCACTTCTGTATCAAAGCGGTTTGCATATAGAAAATATGTCGCTCCGATTCCACCCATAACACCCCAAGCAGCATTTCCAGCTAAATCTGAGGAATGCTCACTTACTGTACCAGTCGGAAAAACCGGACCAAGGTCAAATGCAACAGAAAGAGGATCTCCGTCTCTCTGATTCAAAAGACGCTGATGGAGCAGTACGGTTGTATCACCCACCCCGTATAAGTTTTTATCCGAAGTATTGGTCTTGTCCAAGTGTACATTATAAACTGGTATAGATACGCGGACATCAAGACCATCCCAAATACCATAACGGAGCTTAAAAATTTCATTAATTTTTGTGCCCTTTGTATTACCATTGAGACGCTTACTGTTACGCCACAATCCATTACTGTCGCCAAAAACAAGGTTACCACCAACAGCAAATTTACCGGCTGGCATACTTAAACCACTTGGCCCGAATGTAGCTCCTGAGGGGCCCCATGCAACAGGATAATTATCTTCCGCAAAAGCCGTTACCGCACAACAAAGTACCATCAGCCCGATAAGTAGCTGAACCTTAATCCAATTCATCATTTCCTCCAATGAAACTACTGTTAGAATTTATCCTCTTAAACTTTCAACGTATTTAGCAGCACTGTTGGCTGCGATTGCGCCATCTGAACAGGCTGTAATAACTTGACGAAGTTTTTTAGTGGTAATGTCACCGGCACCGTAAATTCCCTTAACGGGAGTACGCATTTCGTCATCAATATTAATAAAGCCGAAATCATTAAGAATCCCTAAATGCTTGAAGCTGTTAGAGGTAGGCATCAGACCTATATATTCAAAAACTCCGTCACATTTAACACGACGCTCTGTTGCATCTTCTTTGGTTGATTTAAAGCGAACGCCGTCCAGAGCTCCTTCACCAGTGAATTCAATTACGTCCTGATAAGGATAGATTGTGACATTTTTCATAGTACGCAGTTGGTCACAAGCCTTAGGATCGGCAGTAAGATCAAACATGGTTATTATAGTCAGTGAGGAAGCAATGCCTGCAAGATATATGGATTCTTCAACTGCGGAGTTTCCTCCGCCGATAACGACAACATCCTTGTCTCGATACTGTGCGCCATCGCAGATAGCACACCAACTGAGCCCTGTTCCAGCAAAGTCATCTTCTCCCGGCACGTTAAGTCTTCTGGGCACAGTACCAGTTGCGAAAATGATGGTTTTAGTTTCAAAATGAGTGTCATCCTCTTCGCAAATAACCGTCTTGGTATCGCCATTATCGACAATGTCCAAAACTGTTTTGTAGTCGAACTCCACGCCCAGTTCCTGAGTGTGTTCAAACATTTGCATACTCAGTTCAGCACCGTTAATTGCGCCAACACCAGTGTAATTTTCAATTTCATTAGTATTGACCATCTGACCACCGGGAGACAATTTGTCGATCATAAGAACAGACATATTGGCACGAATTGCATATATTGCTGCAGTCATTCCAGCAGGCCCTGCACCGATTATGAGGACATCATAAACTTTCATAACTACCCCTTATAAATTTAAATAAGAAACCGCAGCAGAATCAAATCTGCTGCGGATATGATGAAACTTTATTTAGTCAGCGCTGATGGAAATGCCAAGATGATACTTTTTATCATTAATAATAAGCTTTAAGGTATAGCGCCCTTTCAATCCTTCTTTACTTACATTTAATTTCACGTCGCGGTCGTCATCTTCTAAAAAAGTACCAGAACACATTGCAAGGTGACGAGTTGCGGCTGTATTGATGAAATAGTTATGGTTTGACTCAGCACCTTCAAGGCAAAGCATTGCAAGAGTGCCGCGCTCAAATTTACCATGAAAAACAAAACGATCTTCATCTTCTTCGATGATGATGTTGTGCCAAGAACAAGGCAGCCCATCAACTTCTTCTACTTCAGGATCGGTATCAAAAGTAGGAGTAACATCCAGTTTACCGAGAAGCTGTCCATGCCCGAAAGTAACATTGTCACCATCGTGATACAGCGGCAGTTTTTCAGCGCGGTAGAAATTGCCTTCGGTTTCCATTTCATAAAGGACAACACCGTCTTTTTCTTCCACAGTTACGGAGCGTAATTCTACATTTGGATCTTTCTTATCAAGGAAAGCAGGCAATAAATCTGAAGGTAATCCGTTTTCAAATCCGATTCCGCCTGAATGGATCATGTAATGACCTTCATCGTAGTATTCTACATTACAAATATATGGGGAAAAGAATTCAGGTCCACGTTCTTTACCGTACTGCCATACCTGCTCTATTTCCATCTTGTCAGTATCAATGCGATAACGAACGCCACGAGAAAAGTTTTCAGAATTTTTGATGTAATTTTCACGGGATTTGGCACGATACTGGCCGTTGTCAAAGCACATTACATCACCGGAAGGAGTAATGAGGCAACCGTGCTGCTCATACTGCCAGTCAAAGTTTTCTACATCACCAACGGGGGTAAAGAAGTACTTATCAACCATCTCCTGAGGCCAGCCTTCAGGGTCACCAACGATCCAATTGAGCTTTCCTGAATCATAATCAATGTTGATAACGGCATCCTGATGACGGCCAGACAAAGTCAAGCTGTTAGTTTTTTTGTCATACCAGACAGCATTGTTATGAAACCAGTCATGAGCATCCTGAGAACCGGAACCTGCAACGTCCTGTGGCAGTGCGTCTTTAAAGTCCCATGTCTTAAGAATTTCTCCGGTTTTGCGGTCTACAAGTACGCACTGATCTTCCACTGTATCGGAATGTAAATCCTGAGTTAAAATCAGAAGATTTCCGTCTTCCATTTCCAGCTGATCATGATGATAGTTACCGGGAATGCGATATTCCTTGTAAATTTTACCCATCATATCGATCTCGACGAGACCTGTTGCATTGTATGGCATATGGCAGAAACGTGGAGACCCGGTAAGCAAATTACCATTAGCAGCACGCTTTAAGTCGAACATGGTGTTAACTGTCAGCATCCAACGGATATTACCCTTGTAGTCATATGCTGCTGGGCTATTCTTACCAGCAGTGCTGAGGAATATCAGGTTGTCTTGGAGATAATCTAGAGAAGTAGAAATCTGTCTGCAACGGCTTACTCTTGCGGGAAGTTTTTCGGTCTTGATAGTAAGTGTATTACTAGAACCGTCGCAAAGCTTTATTTCTACTTTGTTATCAAAATCTTCGTAAAGGCCAAGAATAGGAAGCTTATGCACAGTACCGGAAGCGAAAGTATGGCTGAGATCTTCACGCTGTATACGTTTGCCGTGAACTGTCACTGTTGGAGTAGCGTCTTTTGTTGTGGTAAACATAACAAGAGCGCACAGTGGGTTAATCAAGTAAGGATTTTTGACTACAAGCGGATTTTCCAGAGTGTATTCGCCTTTTTCAAAGTTTGCCAAAAATGCGTCTTCAGCTGTTGCCTGCTTGGTAATCAAATGGTCTTCACAGGTGTAAGTAATACGATTACTCATGATAATTTCTCCTGATTATGCGATTGCTTCAATTTCTTTGACTATTGCCGGCTTCTGCTTAAGTCCGGCTAAACGGCTAACTTCCACTCCATCCTTCATAAACAACATGGATGGAAATCCTTTTACTTCAAGGCGTTCCTTAAGTTCCTGATTTTCATCAAAATCAATTGTATAGATTTTGAAGTCAGGCATCATTTTATCGATATCTTTAAGAACGAATGCCAGCATTTTGCACGGACCACAGGTTTTAGAATAAAACTCCACCATCATTGGCCCAGCAGAGTCGAGAGCATCGAATTCTTCAGTATTAATTTCTTTGATCATTTTAAAACTCCAATTAATTGGATAAATATTTATAATATTATTCGTTTAGCGTGTTCTTAAACGATTCCGATCATTGTCCAGTACGGTACTGCGATTGCCCCTAAGAAAAGCGGGGTGGCAACCAACCTGAAAGCAAGAATTTTCATTGCATAGCGAAGGCGCAGATGGCCCGTGGAGCAAAAGAAAAGGAGCAAAGCAAATTCGTAAGCAAAAATGTATTGATCAGTTCCATAAAGAAAACTGTAAACAATAGGGTAAGGTTGCACATGCAGAGAGACAGCCAGCTCCGAAAGAGGAACTGTCATAAGAGCCTGAGCAGACAACGGAGTAAGTATGAAATTGAAAATTGCTCCGAAAGCATAAGTAAGTGTTGAAAGAGCGAATACACTATGCAAGGACTGGGCTACTGGAAGCATGAGCGCACATAACCATTTTCCTATGCCGATATGCCCAGCAACAAAACCGATAGATAATGAGCCAGCAATAAAAAATAGCATTGGGAAAGCTAGACTATTAAAATCTTTTTGATCCAGTATTTTATACTTAGGAATAAAGGCAGGAATTCCGAACACCATGAACAAGTACATGGTTGGGATACCGTGATATTTTTGAGTAGCAGCGAGAACAACAGCAAGAACAGCTATAGCAGCAGCAATCCATTCACCTCTTGTTATAGCGCCCATTTCTTTGTACTGTGCTAATAGTACTTCCTTGTCCAATTTCCCTTTTCCAGGAATCATAAATAACAGCAAACTCATGGAAAGAGCACAGTAAATAGTTGCAGGAATAAAATTCTGTATAGCGTAGTCAGCATAACCAACGGTTGCACCCGTGACGGACGACATAAGTCTGGTGACAGCCAGATTTTCAAGTGAGCCTGTAAGAAGACCAAAACGGGGTGCGCAGACTGAAAGAAATGCAGCGAACATTATGACTGTTGATTCTCGTGACCCCTTCTTCAAGTTCAAAGCGTCACAAGCGCCAACGCCCAGAGCCAACATAATTGTGCTTTTTGCAGTTCCTGAAGGCACCAACAATGTCAGGGTCATACCGCTTACAAACATGGCAAAGAATAAACCGCGATATGAAGAACCTGTTGAGACCATGCATTTCAAAACAAGTCGTTTTGCAAGCCCTGTTTTGTAAGACATAAGGCCGATAAGCAATGCACCGATGATTGCCCATGGAATCACTGTTGTGAACGCTTTCCCAAGAGCCACTTGCGGAGGAGCAACTTTTGTTGCAAAATATAAAGTAGGAAGAATTATACCGACCATAGGGGCAGGAAGAATTTCTGTAGCCCAGCAGATTACAGCCCACGCTGTAATGGCCATAAATATAACCATTGCATGGGTCAATCCGTCGCCATGAACAGTTACAAGGATAAGAGCTGGTACTACAAAGGAGAGAATCCAGCCTATTTTTTGTACTAACGGTGTTTCGCTCGGTGGTGCAGTTGCACTCATATTAAACCTCCATACAATTTTAATCTTTTTTTATAAGCTCTTACAGCTTTTGACACATTGTGAATAAAAGAATTAATGCCTATTTTGAAGACTGTGTACAAGGCAATTAAAATGATCTAGTTTTAACTTTTACTTAATCCGCTTTAGTGATTGTGTAATTAAGAACAAGCATTGCAATTGTTTTAATGAGATATCGTTTCAAAATAATTGTAAAAAAAATGAACATAATTTACGTAATTTCTAAGATGCTGAAAATAGTTGTCACAATTTTTTTATAGAGAAATAATGAGAATAAATCTTAATCAACTGCGCAGTTTTTATCTTGCAGCCAAATATAAAAGTGTATCTAAAGCGGCAGAAGCACTATTTGTGACTCCTTCAGCAGTTACGATGCAAATTAAAAAACTGGAACGTTGGATCGGAATCAGGATGCTCGTTCGCGAAGGAAATTTTATTAAGCTGACTCCAGATGCTAAAAAAATTTATGCGCAGGCAGAGAAGGTTTTCAATGAAGCAGAGACACTTGAGCTGCAAATTGATAAAATAATGAACTCGCACAAAGGGGAAGTCGTTATAGGTGCGCACTATATTCTTGCCAAATATATTCTTCCAAAGCTGATCGTTATAATTAAGAGGCTAAAACCGAAGCTGAAAGTAAAAATTATTTTAGATTATACGCCTCAATTAATTAAGAAACTTGAGACAAACGAGCTTGATTTTATTGTTACAGCGAGCCTGGACGAGGATAAGCATATAAAAAAGATACCTCTATTTTCTGAGGATATGCTCCTAGTGGCTTTGCAAGGATCTAAACATATTCGTAAGAAATTAATCAAACCGCAGGAAATTTCTTCGATCCCATTAATTATTCCTGAGCGTAATCTCTGCTTAATCGATGAATATTTTAAAGATAAAGACATTACGCCTAAAATTGCGATGGAGAATATTACTGCTGACGTTATTAAACAATTTATTCTGCAGGATCTTGGTGGAGCAATTTTGGTGAGGTTTACAGTGCAAGACGAGCTAGGAAAACATATTTTTCAAGAAATAAAAGTCGATGGAGGATTACCAATAGCTTCTTTTTCTCTTGCATACCTTAATGAGAGCAATCTCTCTCAAGAAATTAAAGAGTTAATCTCTTCGATAGAACACACTCCGTTCAGCCGCGATGAACTTGTTTAGGATTGTGTGCTACTAGGAGAATAATTGATTTTCTAATCGACACTCGAAATAAATAATTATAGAATTTAATCTTCTAAAAATAATAACCCTATTTATTCAGGAGAAATTATGACATTTCGAATAGTTTTAGTTAGTTTAGCGATACTAATATTCGCTGCACCGGCAATGGCCTGTACGGATTTTGTAGTCAAAGCAAAAGATGGTACTGTCGTAAATGCTCGCACCATGGACTTTGCTGTTAATGATCAAGCCAAGGTAACAGTATACCCACGCGGGAAAAAATGGAGTTCCCCTGCGCCCAACAAAGCGAAAGGACTACAGTGGAAACAGCGGTACGGCTTTGTGGGATTTTCTATTCTTGGGCTTACAGCTTCAACAGACGGTATGAACGAAAAAGGACTTTCAGCTAAAGCATTATGGCTCCCTTCTGTTGGTTACCAAAACATCCCTGCAAGTAAAGCTTCGCATGCATTAGACATAACTTTGGTGCCGGATTGGATTCTCGGAAGTTTCAGCACTATAGAGGAAGTAAAGAAAAATCTTCCTAAAGTACTTGTCTGGGCTGATCAACTCCCTGAGCTTGGCACTATGCCTGTGCTTCATATAACTGTACATGACCCTGCCGGTAACAGCTTGGTGGCAGAGTGGATCGACGGTAAACTTAACCTCTATGATAATAAAGTTGGTGTTCTTACCAATGAACCACCTCTGCCAATGCAGTGGGCTAACCTTCGTAATTACGTAAACCTTTCTCCGATGATACAAAAAGATTTAAATCTTAACGGCATGAATGTGTCCGGAACGGGCAACGGCTCTGGCTTACTAGGACTACCTGGTGACTGCACTCCTCCTTCTCGTTTCGTACGAATCGCAATATTAAAACAGTTTGCTTACCAGCCTGAGAAGGACGAAGATGCGATTATTTTTGCACGCCACTTAATTGAGCAGGTAACCGTAATGAAAGGAATCAGCCGCGAAAAAACTCCTAAGGAAGAAATGGCAGATTACACTCAATGGTTCACAATTGAAGACCTGACCAACCGCGTGCTGTACTTTGGCGACTACAACGACCAGACCTTAAGAGCGGTTGACCTTAAAAAGCTAGACTTTACTCGCTCTGACTATACTCCAATTCCAGTCTCAAAGGTTACTGGAAATGCAATTAAAGACGTAACTCCTCAATAGTTGGGAGTTTATGGCCAATTACTAATTGCCCTGCAAAAGTAGGCAAATGCGTACAACGCATTTGTTAATTGATTAGCTAAGACCAGCTCTGTTTCCAGAGCTGGTCTTTATTTTTTATTTGCACCAAGCCCCTTCCCAATGATGTAACGTCATAGAATTGGGTGTTATATAATTTCTGTCTACATCTACTCCATAGGGACTAGGGTAAAAGTAATCTTGCTCGAAGATAGAAACATCACGCAATGTTTGGTTTTCATAGTTTTGCAGGCCATAGGACAAAAGAACATTTGTTGTTGACTGTGGCGAACGTAAAAAATAATTATTTTCCCGTATGGACTCAAGCGCAACGGATTTTATGTCTAACAAAAAAGGATTTTGGGGGGCTGAGCCCATTATTGCATTGTTAACCCAATCTTCATTTTTACAGACATCTTGAAATCCTAAAAAACAGTTTAGATGCAATAGTGGATTTAATGTTTGAAGAATTTCCATATCCATATCCACGTAAACGCCGCCGTATTGATATAAAACATTAAGCCTTACTGAGTCAGACACAAAGGCAAACTGATTTGCATGGTATGCAAGTTTTGCATAATGATCTTTATCTAAATCATATTTATTTTCGTTCCAAAAATAAAATTTCCAATCAGGTAAAAACCTTTTCCAGCTCTCAACACATTGTTCATTTATCGCACTGATATCATTGGAGCCAAACCAACAAAAATGCAAATTTTTAGGAATACTCATAAGATAGTTCTTTTAAGAAGAGACTTTTGAATACTCAGCCAGACTTACTATTAACCTGTACAATTCCGAGCATCGAAATTCAGATAACACAAAACTGACCTTAAAACACATCGTCTTCATTTGTATAATTATAAATTTTAAAAATTAAATAAATGCAATCTTTCAGGTATCATGTCCAGTATTAATGGGTAGCGTCTCTGCACAATCTTAATGTTTATTACCCTAAAATAAGCTTCTCCGGCTCCGCTTCACCCCTTGATAACTTATGGATGCGTCATTTTCACAGGATCGACAATGCGATCGAACTCGGCTTCGCTCACATACCCTAGTTCAAGAGCCGCCTGCCTCAGTGAAAGATCTTTGTCCATAGCGTGATGGGCTATTTCCGAAGCCTTGTCATATCCTATAACCGGACTGAGCGCAGTCACCAGCATAAGCGAACGTTCTACATAGTCGGCTATTTTCGTTTTGTTGGGGACCATACCTTCCACAACGTATTTACGAAAATTATTCATGCAGTCGGACATAATTCTTATCGATTGCATAATGTTATGAATCATGAGCGGTTTGTAAACATTCATTTCCAGATAACCACCCGCCCCTCCCATGCCCACAGCCACATCATTAGCCATTACTTGTACGGCTGCCATAGCCATAGCCTCGCACTGAGTTGGGTTAACCTTGCCGGGCATAATGGATGATCCCGGTTCGTTGGAGGGTATAATCAACTCGTAAAATCCAGCGCGAGGACCGCAGGAGAGGAGCCTTATATCATTAGCAATTTTATAAAGCGATACCGCAAGAGTACGTAAGGTACCGGAAAGATGAACAAGATCATCGTGACCGCCTTGGACGGCAAATTTGTTTGGAGCTGTGACAAAGGGTAATTCCGTAAGTTCTGCAATTTTGGTTGCGGCCTCTATATCGAATCCCGGAACAGCATTGATGCCTGTTCCTACAGCAGTACCGCCAAGTGCTAATTTGTAAACACCATCCAGAGCAGAATAAATACGCTTGGCGTCATCTTCAAGCATAACTGCGTAACCGGAAAATTCCTGCCCTAAAGTTAAAGGGGTGGCATCCTGAAGGTGAGTACGACCGATTTTGACAATATCTTTCCAAGCTTCAGCTTTAGAAGCCAATCCATGACACAAATTCACCAAGGCAGGCATAAGGCTGTGTGCCGTCCCAATGGCAGCGGCTATGCACATGGCAGCAGGAAAGGAATCGTTGGAAGATTGGGACATGTTCACATGATCGTTAGGATGGACAGGCTTTTTTGAACCAAGTGACTCCCCTGCAAGCTGGGAACAACGGTTAGCAATAACCTCGTTGACATTCATGTTGAACTGAGTGCCGCTTCCGGTCATCCAAACATGCAGAGGAAACATGTCGGCGTGACCTCCGCCCAGAATTTCATCGCAAGCTGTAACGATCAAATTCTTAATATCATGGGAAAGACGCCCTGCCTCGAAGTTAACAAGAGTCGAACCTTTTTTAAGAATGGCATAAGCATTAATCATCTCACGGGGAATGAGTTCGCAACTTATACTGAAATGCTCCAAACTACGCTGAGTCTGCGACCCCCAAAGTTTATCCTTTGGAACCTTGACCTCACCCATGCTGTCAGTCTCCATGCGAAATTCAGTCATATGAGTTCTCCAAGCTTTATGAATCGATATAAGAAGTATCTGGAAAAAGGATTAGATTATCTTATACATGGGAAGCTGAAGGAGGTCCATAAGGGGAAAATTAACTCTCAAGCAAGCTGAAGAACAGGCATACGAATATCTTAAGCGTGTCAAAATTGAACATCTTGCCAAGAAGTACCCAGGGCAATGTTCCGGTGGTCAGCAACAGCGCATTGCAATTGCCCGCTGCCTATGCATGAACCCAAAAGCAATGCTTTTTGATGAGCCGACCTCTGCCCTCGACCCTGAAATGATCAAGGAAGTTCTGGACGTTATGGTCGATCTAGCCAGCTCAGGCATGACCATGATCTGCGTAACCCACGAAATGGGCTTCGCCCGCACAGTGGCAGACCGCGTAATATTCATGGATGCCGGAGAAATCGTTGAGCAAAACACTCCTGAGGAATTTTTCAAGAATCCACAGTTTGATCGCACAGCTACCTTCCTCAGCCAGATTATTTCGCATTAGTTAACTGTACTGAGTTGCTCCGAAAATCTTTCCGGAAGGCATATATTAATGCTGGATATGGTGAGAAAGTACGTGTAGCTGGTTTGTTGCTTGAATTGTAATCGTCTTGATCAGCTGAAATTTTTTACATTAAAAAAGACCAGTCCAGTTATATGGCTGGTCTTTTGGTATAATCCGGCACTATATGTTTGGTATATATGAAGATGATACCAGAGATAGGAATGGCGAACCGCGCTAGTTTATACGGCTCGCCATATCCCATGTGGAGAAAGGAGAATGCTGGTGACTGCCGAAACAGCCGCCTTTCATCATAACAGCAAATAAAATTTAGAAGCAGAATCCCAGTCTGGTAACAACCTGAAAGTCTTCACCGAGGCCATAACGACTGTTTGCGTCAGGCGTTGATGAATATCCATTAAGGTCACGATAAACAACAACCGGCACACCAACAGCTAAATTAAGCCTGTCAGTAATTTTCCAGTGAACACCGGGAGTAATAAAAATAGTATGACCACCAGTGGAGTCATCAATTGAGCCAGCATGAATATCACGATCCTGATCAACTCCATTAAGCTCCAGTTCCAAATCAAAATACTGATTCAAAGAATACCCATATCCAAGGTCGTAGTTGAGTTGATTTCCTTTGCGGGAATGATGTGCGCCCTCTCCGCCCAAGGTGTACATCATGTGAGCATCAACACGGGAGCGGCCAAACATTTTAGTAGCACCTATTTCGAATTTAGGATCCCATGATCCAGTTCCAAGCTGTGCGCTTGGTCCAAGGTACTCGTACATCTTACTAAACGGCTGATCATTTTCATGATCAGCATCCCCGGTAGGACACTTGACACCAGCTCCGATTGAAAAGCTTAACCAATCCCCCTCACGCTGAGTCATAAGAGCATAGCGGCCCATAAAGACCATATCTCCTAGACCACTAACGGTGTCCTTATCCCAAGGCTGAGCTAGATTGCCGGGTTTACGTTTGACCACTTTATCCCAGAAAGGAACCATTACACGAGCTTCAAAATTTTTAAAAAGTCCGGCCTTTGCTGTTAACTGTACGGACTGATTGATTCGTGAATACTTTCCACCATAATTACCGTTCATCTTATGACTTCCATCATAGAGCGAGTCTTTATGAACGTAGCGATACTTAATGTTGGTTACAAATTTACCTTTAGGAAGCACTATACCGTTTGACATGTTAACAAGGCCAATACATTTATCCATTATGCCTTTTTTTTTCATGACTTTTTTAGCTTTAGCATTATCTTTAGAACTCTTCTCTATGTTATTATTTTCATTCACCTGAGTTTCAGCATAGCTATTATGCGGAAATCCTAATAATAACACTAATGCACACACAGTTAACAATAAGCTAATTTTATTCAAAACACCCCCTATTGATTGCAGTATATTATTATAATGCAATCAAAAAAAAACAAATTAGAGATAAGAATAATTTTGTGGATACAAAATAATAAATATTTACGCAAAATCATCACTAAATAATGAACTAAATATATTTTATAATATAAGTTTAATATCAATAATATATTTAGTATTTTTATATTCCATACAATCTCCTTTTAAGATGGATGTATAAACACAGTTTATAATGTTTACAATCAAGTCACGCCTTTAATAGTATTCGTGACACCAACCTAAATATCGCACACAATATGGCATATGTATTTTATATATATTATGTGAGTACCTAGCTACATACTGCATACTGTTTTAGTATAAAATATATATTTATAAAACCTGATTAATTCTGTTTACAGCACTTAAAAAGAACACTGCAAAAGGTAAAAATAGTCAAAGCAACTATATTTGGTAATATGAATCACACTGAGTTGGATAATTTTATGATCAATAATTATGAAACGTTTTTCGATATTGATCGGATTACTTATCATCGCCTAGATCGATGACTATTACTTTTACTGCCCGCATTAGACACACAAAAAAACCGACTAAGCTTTTACGCTTAATCGGTTTTTTTTGTTCACCAAAAAGAGTGAAACTGAAGAGAATTGAACTCTTAACCTCTTGAATGCCATTCGAAGACTTATACAGATAACATCTTATTATATCATTATAAAATTGAATTTATATTGTATAATCCGGTATTGAATGCAATACGTATATGAAGATGCTACCAGAGATAGGTGCTTCCTTTTTTGCTGATAACTTCAAGTTCAAAGCACTCGTGTCTAGAACGAAAAAGATAAGCCCAACAATTTGCTGGCTCCGTAATAAAACAATTAATAATAGGCAAAAAAGACCGTTGATTAAGTAGGCATCAAAGTCAGTCTGTATATGCTTTTTGATTACAATGTCATCGGGAGATCAATAGCTTCATGCGGACATGCTAAGATACAACTTCCGCACTCATCACACCGTTCGTTCCGAACTCGATAGACATCTCCAGGCTCGATAGCCTTAAAACTGCAAACCTCAAAACACTCCCCGCAGGCAATACATTTTGCAGGGTCGATGCGAGCACCAGAGGTGTTGAATGTCTCCCCGCCAAATGCAAACCGTTCACGTAAAAGTTTATGATCCCGATTTTCCATCTCGAAATCATAATCATACAATTCACCCTTACCCTTAAAAATGCAGAAAAGTCTCATGGCTGGATAACGCTCTATGTCCTCAAGTGCGTACTTGTGTAACTCGCTACCGCTAGCAGCCTTTTCGTGCACCTCATCCTGTGTGATTTCTCTCGCTTCACCCGTGATACGAAGAAAGAATCCTGGTCTAGTGTATGGCTGACCGACCTTATTTTTCCCTTCTTTCCTTGCGGATGGATAAATCCCGCACAACGATACCTGCGGGTTAGCTTTTAGCTGTCTATAAAAAGGCTTCACGGTCATGGTTAGAAAATAAATACCGTCATTATCACTTCCACAAAAGCCAATGATCCGACTATACATCGTAGCATCTTTAAGGGTCGTACAAGTAAGATGTCCGATCTTCGCAATTGTCTCATAAATTCCTTCTAGATTCATTTCTAATCCCTTATTTAAGACTTTTTGATAATTAGAACTATCATCTCTACAGCGACTCAACACCTTGCAAGTCATGCAAACACAAAAACCCGCTTCAAATGAGGCTGCTTTTCTATTGCTAAAACATAAATGACGTAAAAGCAAAATAAACTCATAATACACCATTAATACATTGAAATATAAGCTAAATATGAACAAGAATTAGTTCTTAACCTCTTGAATACCATGCGAGGGAGGTTCCACGCATAACACCCTATTATATGATATAAAATTTAGTTTATATTATATAGTCCGGTATTGCGCGCAGTGCGTACATGAAAGAGCTACCAAAGATAGGTGCTCCCTTTTTTGCCGAAAATTTCCAGTTCAAAGCACTCACTGCTAGAACGGTTTGCTGCGCCGTAGCAGACATGTAGCGGCAATAGATGTTCCTCGCGAGGGTGACAGTACCGTGCGTGAGGTGCGGACTCCCAGTTAAGCAGCCGAGCAATTCTCGCCTTTTCGTCAAGTTCCTTATCCGCGCATGTTTCTATAAGCCATCGCTCGAACGCTTCATTCCACCCTCTTGTTTCCGAGGTTTCTGGAGCAAAAAAAGCTTTCATGTTGTGAAAAGAGAATCCCGACCCAAGGATGAGCATATTTTCGTGCTCGATCGTGGACAAGGCTTCACCAAGTGCAATATGAATAGCTGGAGCCAGATCTTTGACGAGCGACACCTGCACGCAAGGGATATCCGCCTCAGGATACATAATCTTGAGCGGTATGAACATACCATGGTCAAAGCCGCGTTCGGTGTCTAAACGACTTTCTATGCCCCCTGCTACCAGAGCTTCATGAATGGACTGAGCGAGGGGAGGATGTCCCATGGCTGGGTAAGCAATATCATAGGCTGCTTCGGGAAAGCCGTAGTAGTCATACAAGAGCGACGGGTTGCCGCTGGCCGTTATTGTAGGAACATTCTCCTCCCAGTGTGCGCTGACGACGATAATAGCGGAGGGCTTTTTAATCTTAGCGCTCAACAGTTTCAGATTTTCCACCAGCTCCTCGTGCCGTCCGTCACCCAGAATGGGCATGGGACCGGCACCGTGTGAGATATAAAGGACAGTGTGTTCGTATTTTTGCGTGCTCATGAAGATCCTTTTCTTTGCGTGGAAACTAGTTGCTTTTGAGCTGCGCCGCCTGTTCAGCCAACCTGATGGCAAGATTTTGCAACTCTTCACCCCCTTCCAGTTGCTCCAGAAAACGTGAAGGGATGCCCGAGAGGCCGACCTGAGCTCCCACAAGAGAACCAGTCAGAATAGCGCGGACCTGATTCTGTCCTCCTCCGTTGATGGCGTGGAGCACCGCTGACTCAAAGTCATTCCTGAATCTGGACGCGAGATAATATGCTGCAGGAAGCATGTGGTAAATAGCGCACGGCATCCCATAGACAATTGAAACTTTCCATGCGGGCTCGATTTTGATGTCTGGATCAGTCGCAGCCATAGCCATATATCCCGGAGAAAGCAGAGCGTCAGGTGAAGCAAAGCGCCCTGCTCGCGGAGGATCAGGGTCACCGGGCTGGGGAGGTTTGAGCCCTTTTCTAGTGACTGCGTGAAATGGCAGGGTACCATCCTTCACCAGATTCATCAGCTTGTCGGAAATGTCAGGCTCAAGACGGTTCCCCTGAATGAGCATAGCTAGTACCGAAGAGTATGCTACTGTCATTGACAGAACAACATCATCGAACTGTGTCAGAGCCGCATTGTTACTGACGAAGCTGGCCAGTCTGCTGAGATCTAACGAGTAGCGAACCCCAATGGCAAGGGTGCGTTCAATGGCTTCAGTCGTATCGGCATGGCCTGCGGTTTCGCCCCACGGAAGTTTCTGTTCAACTCTCCTCCTCCATGCCTCACGGATGGATTGACTGGTGTATCCTCCCGGACCGGAAGCGGGTTCGCCATTGAGGAGCGGGAAAAGTTCTGTATCCATCCTACGGCAGAAGTCCGCTTCATCATAAGAGCCGCTCTCCACCAAAGAGCTAACCATAAGTTTAAGGATAACACCGGACTGAGAAAGTTGCCCCGCTTTCAATCCTTCATGGTACCGTCCCGGTTTTGGGGCGGTGTAGCCATCCACCCACTCACCGTAATCTTGTCGCAATTCGGACAGGTCATAATACCAGTGAGGGCCAACTCCTAGAGCATCTCCAATCCATGCACCCATGATCGCTCCGGCTGCACGATCCACTATATTCTTATCCATTATGATGTCCTCCTGATCACGTCGATTGGTATGTCTTCTGACATTAATACCTAGGCTTTTAACAACCTATTTATCATACTATGATGAATGGGAAAAGAGAAGTCGGGGTGAACTGAAGAACAAAACTCACCCAGAAGCATTCCTGATGCAATCAACACTTAAGGAGAAATCTCACCGAGACTGCTATATAGTAAATGATAATTATCCAATTGAAGGCTAAGCGGCTCCCAAGGAGGAAAGCTCACTTAATGAAAAGAAGATGCCTTCAATAATTCTATTGTATATTGGTTCTCTGGAGTGGTAGTTATTTTTTCTACTGAGCCATATTCAACACACCGCCCATTTTTCATCACCATCATTGTGTTGCAGAGGCCACTCACCAACGCAATATCGTGAGAAATAAATATCATACTCATGTCACTGTCTTGAACCAAAAACCGCAGAAGATCCACAATACGGGCCTGAGAAGAAACATCAAGCGCACTGGTAGCCTCGTCACAAATGAGGAGTTCAGGCTTGGCAATCAGGGCACGGGCAATAGCAGCACGTTGACACTGCCCTCCTGATAGTTCCCAAGGAAAGCGATCCGCCAAATCAGAATCAAGTCCGACCCTATTCATCAGTTCGTTAATATACATATCAGCTGTATGTTTAGTTTTCCGATCGGTAAGATTGCGTACAGCATCTCTCATGGTTACACGAATTCGTTTATTCTGATCAAAAGAGGTAAGCGGAATCTGGAACACCATCTGTGCCCGACGATAAAGAGTACGTAATTTCTTCCTGCTCATTGCAGTAATTTCGTCTCCTTCGTATTGAATGCTCCCCTCATCCGTTTTCTCCAATTGCAAGAGTTGTCTGGAAAGAGTGCTTTTGCCTGAGCCGGATTCTCCCACAATTCCTAACACCTCGCCTCGGGCAAGTGTAAACCCGATGTCCTGCACCGCGTCTATTGTTCGCTCGGCAATGCTGTACCGCTTTGTTACACTGCTCACTTCAAGGAGTTCGGAAGTAAAATTATGGGCTGGAAGAACTTTCCGGATGCGCGGTACGTCGGATATTAACTTTTTAGTATATGCGTGCTGTGGTGAGGTGAGAACCTGTTTGGTTAGCCCGTATTCAACAATCTCACCACGGTGCATAATAGCAACCCTGTCTGCTATTTGCGAAGCAAGAGCTATATTGTGGGTCACCAGAATGATTGATGCGCCGCATTCTTCACGCAGGATAAGGAATTCCTCAATAACCTGCCGTTGATTCATAACATCCAAAGCACTGGTAGGCTCATCAGCCAGAATAAGGACAGGTTCCATTACCATCGCCAGAGCTATAGCAATACGCTGGCACATCCCCCCTGAAAGTTCAAAAGGGCAGCATTCCAGCACTCGGTCAGCATCACCCAGTCCCAATTTGCTGAAGACGGTGCGCATTACAACAAGAGCTTCTTGGGTCTCAATCTGTTTATGGCTACGCATGGAATCCAGAAACTGACTGCGTATTTTCCGTATGGGATTTAAGGAAGTAGCAGGATTCTGGAAAACTGTGCACATTTTTTTACCCAGCAGTTTCCGCCGCTGCTCAGTTGAGAGTTCAGCCATATTCAAATCGTTGAAGATTATAGAACCGCAGGAAGTCCGTACTCCATTGGAAGGAAGTCCCATTATAGACTTTAGAACAGTAGATTTACCAGAACCGGATTCACCAACCAGCGCGAAAATTTCCCCTGCACCGACCTCAAAGGAAATATCACGTATAATATTTTCCTCATTATACCCAGCGCTAAGATTCTGCAGCTTTAACACTGTATTTTTCATACGTGGCCCTCGTCGATATCCTTAACGTCAATACGGTCACGCAAGGCGTCCCCAAGATAATTGAACACCATGACCGTAACAACTAGAGCCACAGCCGGATATATAACAGCCCATGGGGCTGTACGTAGCATTCCTCTGGACTCACTTATCATACTGCCCCATTCAGCTTGGGGAAGCTGTACGCCGAGTCCAAGGAAAGAAAGTCCTGCAAAGCCCAGCATCACCGTGCCTATCTGGGAAGTAGCAAAGGTAAGGAGAGAATTAAAAAGATTAGGCAAGATATATTTGGCCATAATTACAATATCGTTGCATCCAGATATTCTGGCGGCCTGAATAAACTCTTCATTTTTCAATGAGATGACTCGACTTCGGGCCAGACGCGCATATGGGGTCCAACTGGCAAACCCCATTGCCAGCATTGCGTTGACCATCCCTCCCCCAAGAATACCTGCTACGGAAATAGCCAGAACCATCTGTGGAAAGGCCATAATACCGTCGATAAAACGCATGACAACCTTATCGGCAGAGCCGCTGTAGTATCCGCAAATAATGCCGACCAATGCTCCAAACGTAGCTGTAACGACTACAAGAGTCAGAGAGAAAAAAACACTCGTCTGTGCACCATACAGTAATCGAGATAAGACACAGCGCCCCATGGCGTCCGTTCCCATGGGGAATTCCGGACCCGGCCCCTCCCGCATGCGCATTATATGCGTGGCATATGGGTCATTCGGAGCAAAATGCTCCGCAAATAAACTTCCCAACACCAATAGACAGGCTACGACGAGGAACATCCTCAACCAGAAATCTTTATTATTTTTTTTCATGGGGAGCTCTCAGCTTTCAGTTACCCGAGGGTCAAAATAACGATAGGCTAGATCAGTCAGCAGATTGATGAGAACATAGATGATTGCTATATAAACCACGAACCCCTGTATTACCGGATAATCTCTGGCTGAAATAGCGTCCATTACCAGTTTCCCCATTCCGGGCCATTGGAAAATCGCCTCGATAACTACGCTGCCGGCAAAAAGGTGACCTACAGCAAACCCTATAACCGTCAGTATTGAGAGCATGGAGTTGTGCAGTACATCTTTTACAAGAATAATACTGGACTTTACGCCTCTTGCCTGCGCTCCGGTCACATAACTTTCTCCTAACTCACCCAGTACCTCTGCCCTTATCTGCTTAATAAACTTACCCATTGTCGGCAATGCCAAGGCAACGGTTGGCAGAATAAGTCCTTGAAAACTATTTTTAGCCAGTACTGGAAGCCATTGAAGATAAATGCAAAAAAGATAAATTAATAATAGAGCAGCCAAAAATGAAGGGATGGCATTGGCCAAGAAGGTAAGGAACCGTACAAGGTAATCTGCAACTGTATTTCGTTTAACAGCGGTCAAGATACCAAGAGGGATGGATACTATCAGGGATAATGCCAACGCAGAGACCGCCACCATTGCAGTTTTGCCCATAGCCTTCCACATAAGCCGTGATACAGGCAGTCCTTTTGCGTAAGATTCTCCAAGGTCGCCCTGAAGAAAACACCACAACCAATGACTGTAACGCACTAGAAAGGGATCGTTCAGCCCCATATTCGCTCGGGTAACGTCCAGCACTTCCTGCGTCGGAACTATTCCCCGAGCCACCAGTTTTTTCTGTGCAGGATCACCTGAAGCTAGGGACATAAGGGAAAAAGTAATGAATGTTATCACTAAAAGTACAGGGATAACCCTCATTAGAGTATTTTTGAGATATTTCAGCATTGTAAACCTACAAAACACAAAAAAGCGTGTGGAGGTTAAGTCCACACGCCGTTAAAAACACATCAACTTTATACATCAGTTGTTTATCGCAGTTTTGGCATTCAGAAAATAGAAACTGATCGGGTTCCTTTCATTACAATTGACAACTCCGGCTCGCATAACCGTTGTTTTATTAAGTATTGCTAAAAACCCCATAGCTTCATCGCTAATGATCTGCTGCTGAATCTCAACGGCAAGCTTTGCCCGCAGAGCTGCAACAGGCTCCGAGTAAAGCTGCTCCAGAAGTTTTTTTGCCTTGGCATTAACATATCTACCGGAGGTATATTTACCGCCACCGACTACACGTTCCATGAAATAGTACGGATCAGCAGAAGGATTTGCAGTCATGCAATAAACACCGATATCAAAATCTCCGGTAGTCATATAGGTCCCGTCTGGGTCCTCTGTGACTTTCAGTATACCTTTGATACCTACGGCCTTCAATTGTTCCTGCATGAGAAGAACTATTTTATCAATTGAACGTGCTGCGTAGTAGGAAATGTCCAGTTCGATTTCCTTACCGTCTTTAGCATAGTAACCGTTGGCGTCGAGGGTATAGCCTAACTTTTCAATAAGTTTCTTAGCTTCTACGGGATCGTAACCGTGTTTTGTAATTTTTCCGTAGGCAGTATCAGCACCGTAGGCACCGACTGTCGGGCTGGCTAAACCAGCAAGAAGGATGCATACGGCACTCGGATCAACGGCCATATTTATTGCAGCGCGAAGCTCTTTAGCAGAAAGGCGTTCCATGTTCAAATAATAGTAATACAGACGGGAAGCCGGAATAGCTACAACCGTGTATTTTTCAGGATAGGCAGAAAAGATACTAAGATCATTGGTTGTAGGGCCGATATATGCATCTATCTCGCCATTTTGAAATGCCAAAGAGAGAGTATCAGCGTCAGCAACGTACAGTCCTTCCACTCCATCAAGAGCTACTTTTCCTCCCCAATAGTTATCGTTGCGTACAAGTTTTACCGATACGCCGGGATCGAATTCACTTACCATGAAAGGACCGGTACAGATGGGAGCTGTATCTATATTTTTTGAACCGTCGAGATTTATCATCGCCATATAGACATTGCAAAGTTCGTTAGCCACAGTTGGCAAAAGCTTAGGGGTGGTAATGGTAAAAGTTTTGTCATCTACTACTGCGAATGAAGCGCCCTTAAGCATCTGTGACTTTTCGTTTACCTTGCTTGCACGCTCTATACATTTTACAGCCATATCAGCAGTAAGCTTGCTTCCGTCAGAAAAAACGACATTATCCTTGAGCCTTATCGTCCATGTCATACCATTTACAGAAGCGGATTCGGCCAACCAGGGAACTACAGCGTAGCTGTCATCAATACGAAAAAGGGTCTCGGAAAGTCCAAGTGTAGAAGTATACCATCCGAAAGACTCTTTCTGAGAGTCAAGACTTGTGTATGTGTTAGCGAACAGATCTCCGATACGGACAACCTTGGACTGCGCAGCGGATACGTTTGGCGAAGTACAGACTAGAGCAGATAGTAGTATCAAAAAAACTATCAAGCACTTAGCAGAAACACTCGTGCTCCTTTTTAAAAGCATCATGCAATCTCCTTAAAAGAAAAAGTTCAGTTAGACAGATAAATCGATTAGATTGAAAATTAAATCTGTGCAAAAATTAATAAATCAGACCGCTGAAAGTTTTTAGTAAGCTCGATTATTTATCTGCATAAACGATGAAGAACGATGGCCTTACACTCATCGCAAATGCATATGGATTTTTTGGGAAATACTGCCCAATATCCCATGAAAAAACTTCACTGAACCCGGCGCATTGCATCAGTTTCTGTACTTCGTTTTCTTTTACACCTTCATATAACGGCAAATGCTTTATCATGCTTGCGTAATGAAGAAAAAATCGCAGTGAAATCCTACTATTTATTTGCAACATACCCTTCAACATATTCATCGGTATTTGATAAAATCGTCTCCATGTCTGGTTACACCAGAAACCATCTGAAACGATAATTCGCCCCCCGGGTTTCAATACTCTGTACCACTCTTTTAGCGCCAGATCAGGATTTGGCAGTGTCCATATAAGGTTTCTTGAAACAACAACGTCAAAGCTGTTATCTGCAAAATCAAGCTTTTCCGCATCGCCAGTGCGAAAATTAATAACAAAGTCCATTTCTTTCGCCTTTTTTCGGGCGCTACTTATCATGTTGGGGGATATATCCATTCCGGTTACGTTAAAACCGGCTCCGGCAAGGTAAAAGGCCAGCTGTCCTGGACCGGTACCTATATCCAATGCTTCTTGAGTCTGACCAGGTTTTGCCAGAATTTTAATTGTTGTATCCCAAGCTTTTTCCGTTTCGGGTGATTTTTCAATATCCAGAGCGTAGCTTGAACTCCGCCAATTCCAGTACCTTTCGACCTTTGTTTTCAATTTATCCATCTTAAATTGTTCCTTAAAAAGCCGTTGCTTTCTTGCTGTAAGAAAGTAGAAGAGTTAGGATTGTGCAGCAGCATCGAATATCAAATTACTTTTAGTAACATTTACGGGCTACATAAAAATAAAAGCTTCAACTAAACAACAATACTAATAAAAATTGAAAAAACATCAGTAACATAAAGTTGTAAATGGTACTATCTTGATTGATGTTAGATCACAAGATTTTTTTATATTTTGTAGGACTACTTTAAAAGCTATCGGTTGCATGTGCGAGGCTTGTGCAGGTGGTAGAGTTGAAAATATTGATACCCAGTTGACCGCTAGGTTCACCAAATGAAAAATGACCATTCAGTATTCATTACTAAATGGTTATTTTTAGTGATTTTTAATGGCTGGTTGAAGAAAATTAAACTTTTGTATCTTGATTCTCATTCAAAACGCATAGCTCATCTCTTATGAAGCAATCTATCAAATTATAAATCACATAATATCTTTGACAAAAAAACGGTTGCTTTATATTATTCCTATAATACTTTTTATTTGACTGCAAATGCTCAATATAGCAATCTTTTCTGCGCTAAATTCTTCTATTATCAGGAAGAAACTTTTATATATTTAAGAGATCTGAAATAATCTCGTGAAACACTAAAACTTCTTTGTGCGAGGTAAAAATGATAAGTTTTGATTATTTTTGTGTTGTATTGATTCTTACGGTGGGATTCTTGATAGTACCACGATTGGTTTTTGCTGCAAAATCCAAATCGACTGTTACGTCAGAAGAAGCTTTGCAAGCTACAGAAGAAGTTTCCCAGACTATTCAAGAAGTTGGAATGAAGCTGTGGGATATTTCCGAAATATCATTGCAGGAAGTTGAATCATCAAAATACCTGAAAAATATACTTAAAAAAAATGAGTTTAAACTAACAAGCGAAGGGACATCACATGTTCCTACTGCATTTATTGCTGAATACGGCACTGGCGCGCCAGTACTTGGTATTATGCTAGAATATGATGCCTTGCCCGGTCTGGGCAATGAAGCTGTCCCATACAAACAACCTCGGAAGGATCACATCACATCCGGACATGGATGCGGTCATAACCTAATCGGCGCGGGAGCGTTAGGGGCTGCGTTGGCTCTCAAAAACCTTATGAAGGAAAAGGAGATTAGCGGGACACTGAGAGTGTATGGGGGAGCAGCTGAGGAGACCGAGGGAGCCAAAGTCTATATGGCTCGCGATAGGTTGTTTGATGATGTAGATACCATGCTGCACTGGCACCCGTTGAATGTGGCCGGGGTGGCAAATATACGAAGTGCGGCCCTAAGTCAGATGTACATTGAATTTTCTGGCAAGGCTGCTCACGCTGGTCTGAACCCATGGGATGGGCGCAATGCACTTGCTGCTGTTGAAATATTTCTGCATAGCGTAAATATGATGCGAGAACATATTCGACCAACTGCTCGCATTCATTACATAATTAAAAATGGCGGTGAAGCACCGAATATAGTTCCAGACAAAGCTTCTGTTTTGTTAACGTGCCGCGATGAGAATCGTGAGTATGTGGAGAAAAGTGTAGTCTGGTTGAAAAGCATGGCGGAAGGTGCCGCTTTGGCAACTCAAACCGAAGCATTAGCTGTTGATTATTACGGTGTGCATGATTTATTGCCCAACACGCCTCTGGCGGAACGCATGCAACATCATCTGGAAAAAATTGGGGTACCGCAGTATACAAAGCAAGAAATTAAATTTGCAAAAAGATTACAAAAAGAGGCTGGTCTTGAGGAAACCGGCATGACAAAAGACATCATGTTTCTACCAAACGAACAGACACTTGGTGGGGGCACTGACGTAGGAGATGTCAGTTGGCAGACTCCGACAATGGGCCTGATCATGCCTGCATCGCCAGAAGGGATTGGTGTTCACACTTGGATGGCAACTGCGAGCCATGGTTCAAGTATTGGAACGAAAGCCGCAATTGCGTCAGCGAAAGTCTTGACCTTGATGGGAATCGACCTCTTACTCGATAATAAATTATTGAAACAGGTAAAGGACGACTTCCTCAAAAGGACTAAAGGATTCGTATACCAGTCCCCAATCAACCCAGCTATAAAAGAACCTGTGAGCTTACCGAAAAGCATGCGTTCCTACGAAAGTGCCTTGGAGTTGAAAAACAGTTTCTACAAACAAGCAGGCGATGATCAGTTCATGCCAACTGAGTAAAAATAATAAGAATCACAATTGGGTAATACTGGAATTTAAATAACTAAGAGAACACTAACATCAACACTAGCGCTGCTTCCAGCCTCATGGCGCATGCGAGGAAAATGACCTTGAACAGGTATGGACATGTAATGCTCGATGACGCGGAATGTGCTGTGGAGTTACTGCCTGAAATTGGATAGCCGACTAAGCTGAAACAGATTGATTTAAAATATAGCATGCATCCCGACGAGATAAGGCTGGCTCTATCTTGCTGTTGGGCTATGTCCAGCCAAGGCAGTAGGCCTCGACTGAAGACGGCAAATTTATTTGCCGCAGTTTTTTGTCAGGCGATCCCAGTTACCGTGGGCGAAGGCAGCCAAGTCCTCCCCCTCCAAACCACACTCATTTAAAAAGCGGCGGGCATCATTACCAGGGCGATACTGATACGGGAAATCTGTCGAGAACAGCAACCGATCTTTACCCACAATGCTGGCGGCACGTGACAAATAATTTGCTGAAAACATGCCACTGGCTGTCACGTACAGCCTTTGGCGGTTACGGGGGTGCAGACTAAAATCCTTTCCGTTCAAGCAGTCTGAGAATTAAAAGGTAACAAACAACCAGCCCGGCCAAAACTATCCATTGATTAACACCCAAAACATCAGGCAGTGTAATTTTGCCAAAGTTCCCCCACTGATAAATTGTGGATTTCAAATAGGGGTATGTATGGGCAAAAAGGGATGCTCCAACCAGCATGCCAAGAATTCCAGATAATGAATCAAATCGACCTTCCCCAACTGCGCCAGCAGATGTACCAGGACAATATCCTATCAGGCCCCACCCCAAACCGAATATCAAACCGCCAAGAATGTTCGGTCCTAGTATAGTGGCTTTGACTGACAACTCAACTAAACCAAATTCTTTGAGAAAGTATATTCCAAGCATGGCAACAATAATATTGGACAACATGAATTTGACAATGGTCATGTCCTTCAGTCTCAATGCTCCAAGCTGTTTGTCATAGCGTAGAACTCTTGCTTTTTGGAGTAAAAAACCAAAAACGATTCCGGTGATAATTCCGTACATAAGTGTCATTACTACCCCCTCCCGTAAACGATACGGGCCATAATAATCCCACCAATAAAGAAGCATGAAGCTGCAATAAATCCGCTTACAGACATCTGAGCAAGCCCCGAAAGACCATGTCCACTTGGGCACCCACCGGCAAGACGTGCTCCATAGATAGCAATGACGCCCCCTACGAAGCTAACTATAGCCCTAGGTCGCCATGCTTTACCAAAGCGTTCTTTCCACATGTCTGGAGTACTTTGTACGCGAAATGAACCATCGATTTGTGATGCTATAAATGAACCAATCACGATTCCAACGACAAACATGAACTGCCAATCAATTACAAGATTATACTTCTGAAAATATGGATTCTCAACTAATGTTTGCGAAAGACTAGATTCAATCATACCAACTGCCCGAACAAATGTCGTTGATGCTCCAAGATATTTTCCCGATACTAAAACCGAAATGACGGCTAATAAACCACTAAGCGCCCCCGCTACGTACGGATTCCAAGGTCGACCAGTATTACTCATGACACTCTCCTGTGAAGTTGATCATTATTCTTCCTTCTACACATAACGATATAAATATTTGAATAGAACCTAAGCAGTTCACTTTACGAGCAGCACATTAATCAGTCTTCTTTTTAAACTGAGTTAACCGAATACAGGCTATAAAAACCAACAAGTACAGCCTTATTTCTCAACACTTCATTATATTAATTCAATTTTTAGCACACAGTCAATGAAACAAATTCTTACCCCCCGTCGACGCCATGTTTGTGCACAAGATGCGTGATGACGGCGAACTGAAAAAGAAAGTAGACGTTGGAGTGCTTTTTCCCATATTATAAGATGCCGGAGTCATAGTTGGTACGGTATGAGAAAAGTGGAAGGAAGAACTGGCCCTTGATTGCCCCGTGGCTTCTTGTTGATAAGTATAACCTGCGAGCAAGACATCCATTGCTATCACTACCATAAACCTTTTAAACTTAGGAACGCTATGAAATGGAAACAATTCCTAACCCCTGTCCAGTCAGTTAATGGGCAGGAGGCCAGAGCTCTTAAAGACCAATATCGCGATACCGATATCCTGTATCTGGATGTCCGCCAACCCAAGGAATATAAAGAGAGCCATCTGCCGGGAGCCAAGCTGATCCCTATCGGTGATCTCGACAAACATCTTGATGACCTTGATTCGGATCAGCCTACGGTGGTCTACTGTGCTGTCGGTGGTCGCAGCCGTGTCGCTGCGCAACTGTTGGCGGGTAAAGGATTTACGAAAATTTACAACTTAACAGGTGGTATTAAGGCCTGGGATAAGATCACTGCATTTGGCCCTGAAGATCAGGGAATGGCAATGTTCTCCGGCACGGAGAGTGCTGAAGAATCGATTCTTATCGCCTATGGACTTGAGGAGGGACTTCGTGATTTTTACCTCTTGATGCAAACCAAAACCACTGAAACCGATGCTCGTAAACTATTCGCTAAATTAGCAGACATCGAGGTTATACATCAGGAGCAGTTACTGGAATTGTACAAAGAAATTACCGGAGAGCAGGTTACAAACGATAACTTTGCGAATTCCGTTGTTTCTCCAATCCTTGAAGGTGGCCTCACTACAGAGGAGTATCTGGCACGCTTTCAACTTGATCCGGATTCGATAACAGACATCTTATCTATAGCTATGGCCATAGAAGCTCAGGCACTCGATTTGTATCAGCGAGCTTCATTTAATGCCCAAGATGCAAAGACTAAGGAAGCATTACAACACATTGCAGACGAAGAGCGACAACATCTCCAGTATCTCGCCGATTATATGGATCGGAAAACTGGTTGAGGAATAATTATGACAACGAAGAAGCTCGTACTCATCGGCGGGGGACATGCCCACATGGTCACCTTATCGAAAATTCGCTCATTCATCGATAAAGGATATGGCGTAACGGTCATCCAACCGTCCGATTACCATTATTATTCCGGTATGGGGCCGGGTATGCTCGGCGGCACCTATCAGCCGGACGATATCCGTTTTCATACCCGCAAGGTAGTTGAAGATCAGGGCGCAACTTTTATAAAAAACAAAGTTAGCCGGATTGATCCCAACCGCCAGATGGTTGAGCTGGAAAACTCAGAACAAGAGATTGCCTATGATGTTCTTTCCTGTAACGCAGGCTCGTATGTTCCGACAGAGAAGATAGTCAAAACAGATAATATCTATACGGCCAAGCCGATTGAAGACCTCATGCACGCCCGTGAGGAGATTATTCGACGCGGCAAAAATGCCCCTCTGGAGATTGCGGTTGTAGGAGGCGGTCCCTCCTCTCTGGAGATTGCCGGTAATATTTGGCAGATGGCGCAAGATGAAAAACTCAAATCCTGTACTGTCAGAATTTTTGCCGGACGTAAGTTAATGCGGCATTTGCCGGAGAAAATCGGCGTATTGGCTCGACGCATTTTTCAGGAACGCGGAATTGAAATAATTGAAGGCGGGTATGTAGAAGAAATCGGCAGTGACCGGATTCTCTTGCAGAATGGCGAATCATTTACTGCGGATCTGATATTTCCGGCAATAGGTGTAAAGCCATCAAAAATCTTCACTGAATCTCAACTGCCAACCGGACCGGACGGAGGTCTTCTCGTAAATAAGTATCTGCAATCAACTAAGTATAAGAACATCTTTGGTGGTGGTGATTGCATATATTTTGAACCACAGCCCCTAGATAAGGTCGGTGTCTATGCGGTGAGAGAAAACCCCATTCTTTATAATAACCTAATGGCAACACTGGAAGGCAGAGAACTACAGCAGTTTAATCCAGGTGGAAAATATCTGCTCATTTACAATCTTGGAGGCGGTATCGGCATCCTATGCAAATGGTCTATTATTTTCTCAGGAAAATTGGCATTTACGATAAAGGACTATATTGATCGCAAATTTATCCATACATTTCAAATATAAAATAAATAACACCTCTAACAGTATGATATATTTAAAAAACTTGAGAATAGACTATTCTCTGCTCTACTTTTGTGAGTATGATCCTGCTACAAATACGACAGCCTTACATAAAACATTAAAGCGTACATGCTCTTTGATCTAATGTTCGAGGAATACGGAGAATAGATAAAAGCTTATTTAAGGCTAAAGAGTTATCATGGTCCACGGCTCTTCTGCTTAAACATTTTTTTTAAATGGCTTCATACTTCATGCTTTCAAAAAATGGGATGAACATATCTTTGATTGCATGTGCCCCATCAATGCTAAGATGATGTTTATCTTCGTATAAAAAACGGCCATCTTTAACAGATATTATTTTCCCATTTTCAGTTAAATATCGTACGGGTGAAAGAAAAAAAACATTCGGTATATTCTCATCTTTTAATGCTTTCCGCATAAAATGTTCATGTTTTTTTGTCGAATAATCCTCTTTGTATGGTTTATTGAACAGCCTAGTAAGCACTAAAGGTGGGTTTTCAAAATTTGGAATATCGTCCATGATCCAGACTCGTGCACCCAGTCCTGTGAGAAGCTTGAGAAGAAAGAGAGCTTCCTTCTTTGCTACATTAAATGCATTACCTTGTGAAACTATTTGGTTGTGATATTTCCATTTACTTGCGTCGAAGAGATCACCCCATCTTGCAACTAGAAGTATATTTTTGATTCTATTATTCTTAACATATTTTACCCATTCTTGTTCATAAGGAACATAATGTGTCGGATAGTCATGGATATTAAATAGTGGGGCAGTCGAACTGACTGCCGCCCCTTTTCCGCTAATCCCGTAATTTTGTGCAAGTTCTGTTAAAACAGAAGAGATAGCACGTGCATGACTGTCTCCAACAACAAAAAATTGTGGAGCTGCATCCGTTTTACCAAAAGAACAGTAATTCCCCTTTTTAAAATCATCGAATGATATAAACATCTTATCATCATTCAGATTAAGCTCATATTTGCCTTTGGCGGCACTAAGAGTCGTCATACCAACAATTGCAAAAATCATGGTGACAACTATAAAGGGGCTAAGTTGTTTTAAACAAATCGACCATGTCTCTTTTTTTCTAAAAGGGTTTTCAACATATTTCCAAGAAAGATAGGAAATAAAAAGAGTGAGTACTATGTCACATAATTTAGTGAAGATTACATTACCAATGTCAAATCGTATCGTGACCAAATAAACTATAACAATAATCGGCCAATGCCATAAATAGATAGAATAGGAGATGTTACCTACAAACCGTATTGACCGCAGACTCATCAGCTTTCCTGCCACTGACTTCCGCGTTGTAGTTATAATAAAAAAACATGTTGCAAGAGCAGTAAATAAGGCTTTTTCAGCGAAGTGAGTATTTCCAATATAAGTTATAAACGCGAAGCACAGGAAAATCACACTCCCACAGCTAAGTAGTTCTGTATAAATATTTTTTGTATTAAGATGTGGGAATTTCTTTAGCAATAAAGCAACAAACAAACCTAAAAAAAGTTCCCACATCCGCGTAGGCAGCATGTAAAATATGAAATCAGTACTAAATATCCCTTTTCCATATCGACAGGTTATGAATGATAAAACTGTCGCAATAAAAACAATACCCCATACTGCATTTCTTTTTTTTTTAGTAAGATATGATAATGTAACAAAGATAGCTGGGACAATAATATAGAATTGTTCTTCAATTCCTAGAGTCCATGTATGTAGCAGTGGTGTGACTTCAGCTTTAACAGCGAAGTAGCCTGCATGTTTCCAGAAAAAAATATTTGAAGCGGATAGTAGTGCTGAAATTATGGATTGGCTGTATTCGGTAAAAGCCGGAGTATTTGATAGTAGAATCGCGATTGGAATAAAACTTACAGTAATACATACCAAAAGAGCAGGCATGATTCTTCGCACTCTTCGCAAATAAAAATGCGAAACTGAAATTGTTCCCGTAGAGTCAAATTCCTTAAAAAGAATAGAAGAAATTAGGTAACCGGAAATAACGAAGAAAACATCAACCCCAAGCCAGCCACCAGTATTTAATTTTAAATGGAAAAGTAATACTCCAAGGACTGCAAGTGCCCGCAACCCATCTATTTCCGTTCTATATTGTCTCATTAGGTTTCTCCTTCGTCATGAAAGTAATCTTTGCCTTGCAAATGGAATATGTAGATTTAAGAAGTCAATTTTACTAATGAGATATTTGAGTTCGATCAAGTTTAAAATGTGCAAAAAGGTAGCTGGGGCTATTAAGCCTAATTAAATCCATTTAAATTGTTGACAACTCAAATACAATTAAACATTTTTTATTAAAGTTGGTTAAATGTTTTTCTTAAACATTGCTGTCAATTCAAGGTTCACCAACCGGTTATCCACACAAAAAAACCGATTAAGTTATCCTCTTAATCGGTTTTTTATTAGTAAAAGTGGCGGAGATGAATAGAATTGAACTCTTACCCTCTTGAATGCCATGCGGAGGGACTGTTTTCCAGCACTTTAAATACTTGGATTAATTTTACCCCTTGGGAACAGATTTTGGAGATTTTCTGGTATTTGCGGCTGTGGGTGGTTTCTCGGAACTTGAGACTTGGGTTACCATCTCAATGTTCCTTTACCTCAAATTCACAGAAACAGGCCTCACTCTATTTAACCGGATGCATGAACCACTCGTTATTCATAAGCGTTCTCGCTTCACGAGTAAGCGGAATAAGATCGCTTTGACCCCATAAATCCACATCAAATTTTCTGTTGAGCGCGGCAAAATGCCGAAGGCCAAAGGCAATTTTATTGAGATATGAGAATACCCCGATGGCCCCGGTGGGAAACGTGTTTGCCTCGACTCCGTATAGAGCACGCAAGTCTGGAAGGTCGGCGAATAATTCTTCGACAGTGGAACCGAGTTTTGCGTATTGCTTAGGAATGCTACCGCGTTCAATGGCTTGCCCGATATTCTTTCCTGTCATAGCGGCTGCCATGGCAGCGCGACACAATCCAATGCCGAGGACATGGCCATCGCCATAGGCCAGTCCCTTAAACACTTGATCTTCGCTTGCAAAACCACCCGTCATAACAATGGCCGGAAGTATTGCGTTTTCGCCTTTCAACCGTTTGCAAATGCGCACAATTGCATCCTCCAAACAGATAGTCGGCAACGACCATTCATTCATCATTTTTGACGGGCTATACCCGGATCCGCCACCGGCCCCATCAAACGTAATCATATCCACTTGATTGTCACATGCCATGCGAATGACGCGCTCAATGTCAGCCGGATCATACCCAGCCATTTTGAAGTAAATATTTTTCGCTCCCCACTTCCGTAAAGACGCAATGTACTCGGCCAGAGATTCCTCCGTCCACATAGGCAGCCTGCTATATGAAGCAAAATTCGGACAACGCCCATTACTATATGCTTCCCTTGTTTCCGGCAGACTCGGATCTGGGTAGACAATGTTACCCATTTCCTGCTGAATAAGCGCTGTTTTCAAATCTTTAATACGTATCACAGGTTGAGTGCCTTTGGCCGCCTGACCGAACTTGATCTCTATGGCTTCTGCGCCATATTTCTGGATGGCCAACCGAGGGACCCCTAACAGGATGTCTTCGAGGTTGCACTGAATGACAATTTGTCCATATCCCCGGTCATATCTGCGAAAACAGTCCATAGCCTGTCCAAAAAGCGGGCATTCAGTAGCGACACCGTTTTCAATCTTAAAATCAGGATCACTGTTCCGTGCGTGTTCGCCGACAACACATGTTACACCAGCCATGGCCGCCCCGGAAAAATAGTCCTGCCAATTAAGCTTGATCAACGCGGGCAAAATGATCGGCAGGGCCAGATTAACGGGATGACGCGTACCATATGTGCGTTCAAGATTAACGTTAAAGATGGTGGCGTCTTCGGTATTATCAACACCCTGCGCGCCGAACACACGCCCGTTTATATTAAAATGCGAAAAATCGATTGGATAATCCTTTTCCGATGCGATTTGATTGTTTCCCGTTGTTGTTGGGTAGACTGTTTGCGATCCTAAAACTGCGGCTTGTGCCAACTCGCAGGACCCCTCACAATCTTCAGTGCAAAATGAACACATTCCTGATTGCGGGGACAAAAATCGGCTGCGATTTTTTCCTTTAGTGAACCCGGAACTGAGAGACGGTGAATACGACATAACTTACTCCATGGAGACTTTTAATTGACAGTATTTTGAAATTGATAAATTTTAATACTTCCAGTTTTTTAAGAATTCAAAAGTTTTATTGTTTGACAAACAATATTCGTACGAGGTCGTAATGTGGTGTCCGTCGCAACTAGGATCAAAGAACGCCAAATATATAGCCATAGTCGATGCCCTTGAAGCAGACATCCGCGCTGGCAAAATATCGCCTGGAGACAAGCTCCCGCCGCAAAGAGAGCTAGCGGACATGCTTTCTGTCAACCTGACGACCATTTCGAAGGCATATCGGGAAGCGGAACGCCGCGGACTGGTCAAAGGAGCCATCGGACGCGGCACGTTTATTTCAGCAGGTGTGTCCAAGACCCTTGAGCCACCAAAGTCCAACCTATTTGCTACTGGCGCGATCGAAATGGGCATCGTGTTTTCGCTCAACCATTTGGAGCCCCCTCTCGAAGACAGAATCGCCAATCTGTCCGCTAAACGACAATTGTCCGAATTTCGATGTTACAGCGAACCGGCCGGACTCTCGGAGCATCTTGAAATTGGCACATCATGGGCCAAATCGTTCGGTTTTGATATCGGAATTGACAGACTGGTCGTCACGGCAGGCGCGCAACATGCGTTAACATGTACGTTGATGGCGTGTTTCGCGCCCGGCGATAGCATCGCTGTTGATTGTCTCACGTATTCCGGTCTAAAAAATCTGGCGGCGATGATGGATATCCGGTTAACGCCAATCGAAATGGACGCGGAGGGAATGATACCCGACAGACTACGGGCCGCATGCAAAAGCAGGGCGACAAAAGGCATCTACCTCATGCCTGCGTTCCACAATCCCACAGCAATAACCATGAGTGCTAAACGACGGAGGGAATTAGTTGGAATTATCAAAGAACACCACTTACTTCTAATAGAGGACGACCCCTACTATTTTCTGGCGAGCGAAGCACAACCGGCCATGTCGTCATTTGTGCAGGACCAGAGCGTATTTATCGGAAGCTTTTCCAAGATTCTCCATGCTGGATTACGGGTCGCTTTTGTCGTGGCTTCCGCACCCATACGTGAACGGCTTGCTGCCGCCGTGTACAATACCATTTGGATGGCCCCTGCGTTGAATGTAGCCATTATCTGCGACGCCATCGTCGAGGGATTGATCGAAAACGTTATTCAAACTAAGATTAAAGAAGCACAGCGTCGAAACCACATAGCACGTTCCGTGCTTCCGTTTTCCGCGAACAACGTTTTCAACAAAGGATTTTACGTCTGGTATCAACTCCCTGAACCGTGGCCCGGATACGCATTTGAGGCAGAGGCCCGAAAAAGAGGGGTTAATATCAACTGTGCCGAACAATTCGCAGTGGGAAACCCGGATATTACTCCAGCTGTTCGAATTTGCCTTACTGCAACAAACACAACACAGGAACTGGAATCAGGATTGTCACGTTTGGCTGAGATATTGTAAGATGGGTATAGCGGACCTGTTGCCCATCAGTATATTAGGACTAACGAAAAGTAGAGGAAGAGGTTAAACAAGTGACCTTCTCCAATTTCTGGGAACAAAACTACTGGCCTGCGCAAAGCTACAAGTCTACCGGATCTCTCGGAGCTGAATCAGCACTCTATAGAAACTGGATATGCCCAAAGATAGGTAATATTCAGCTTATAAGGCTCAAAGCTAAAGATGTTGAAAAAGTTTCATCCGCTATGTTTACAAAAAATAGAAGTGTAGCATCTGTTAACTATGCTTTAGCTGTAATCTCACAAGTCTGGAATCTTGCAAAACGCGATGGACTTGTTGCAGAAGACTCCCCCACTAAAAAAGTGAAACTCCCAAAAAAAGACAATCGGCGTACCCGCTTTTTGACGAAAGATGAAGCTACCAGACTTTTCAATGAACTAAAAGAGAGATCACCCTTAGCCCACGACATGGCCATTTTAGCTCTTTACTGTGGCTTGCGATTCGGAGAAATTGCCTCCCTTACATGGCAGGACATCGATTTTGAAAATGAAGATATTTATATCAAAGATCCAAAGACCCCAGTAAACCGGAAGGCGTTTTTCATTAAGCCAGTACGCGAAATGTTAGAACGAAGAGCTTTAGAGCCTCATTCAAAATCAGAACGTCTGTTCAATACAGTTGATGGAGGCAAACTTGCACGAGTTTCTAAAACATATGGTAGGATCGTTGCGGAAATGTTCAACGAAGGTATAGACGACTCAAGACAAAAAATGTGCTTTCATACTCTCCGCCATACATTTGCATCGTGGCATGTCCAACTAGGAACAGACTTGTACACTGTAAAAGAGCTTATGGGACATAGTAATTTCAAAATGACTCAACGCTATGCACATCTGGCCCCTGACGGGCTTAGGAAGGCTGTTAACGTTTTGGAGGATTAAGAAGCTGAATTAATCTGTATTAGTTCCGACTTGATCTGACATTTCCTCTTGAAACAAAAGAGGTTCTCCTTTTTGATGGGAATACTAACGAACCATCAAAACAGGGCACCATGCCCAAGGAGAACCACATGTCCAGTTTCAATCAAAACCTGACATACCATTTCTTCATACAGTTATAGGTTAATGCGCGTGCTAACGCACGACACAATGAATTATTATATATGCAGCATCACCTTTTACTGCTGGAAACATTGCTTTGGTTTATTTTGAAAAGATCACTATCTAAATTGGAACCTTGCACACCTTTATTGCTACGGTACTCGCCGTCATCAATATTGTATTCTCCGGTTTCTCTCCACTTATTGTAGTTATCCAAAATCTTGCAGAGCAGTTCATTTTTAGAATCTACCTCACCAGGTATATTATTACCGACAATTCCGTTCCATGAGCCCACTTTCTCACTGAATCCCTTTACAAGATTTATCTTTGACCCAGAGCCAACTCCACTTATAATAGAACTGGTTATCGCATAAGCATTAAGGACATCATTACCACTACCAAAATCTACAAATGAATTTGATACATAACAATTCAATGTATCATCACCATCTCCGAGACTGGCAATACTATCAGACATTATATAATCAAACGAAGCTTTATCGCTACCAGAACCGGTATCGAGAACAGAGCGATCATACTCCCGACTTTTTACAGTATCACTTCCTGCGCCAGTATAAACTTTGCTTTTATATACGCCTTCCTTTACATAAATCGAATCCGCTCCATCCCCTGTCTCGATATTACTGTCGCGGATATATGCGGCGCTGACGAAATCATTCCCGCGTCCTGTTGAAATCTTGGACTTTTGTATGTCTCGCGCCTCGATTTTAGTGCCCTTTGAAGTCTTTTTTGCAACCTTTGAATTGCCTTCTTGCTTAATGGAATCCTCAGCTTCCTTAGCATCGGTAATTATAGTTGCCTTGCTTATAAAGGATGCCTTTATATTCAGCGAGCCGCCCGAGACATTGATTTTAGAGTCATCAATAAATTCGGCGCGAACACTTAAATCTCCATCCGCCTTTACAGTGGAAGAATAGTCTATTGCATAACCTTGTGCGACATCACTTCCTGTACCAGTTTCCAGATTGCTGGCCCGCAACGCACCAAATTCAATCTGATCATCACCTTCTCCAAGATCTACATCTGACTCATAAACTCCAGCGAGAGACTTCTTCGCATCTTCCCAATCCTTTTTATCAAGAGTTCGGTCAATCTGTACCTTATCATCACCAGACCCTGTTCTCACAGTCGATTGATATATAACTCCCGCAGTGATGGAGTCGTCTCCTGATCCGGTATCAATTGTCACATCCTTAGCCCTGTCATACTTAACAGAATCATCACCAGAGCCGGTATCGATGAAGCTGACATTCGAATACCGACCGCCATGGACAAAAACCCGGTCATTACCACTTCCACCATCAATGGAGACCCCGGCTGACAACTTGCCTTCTTCAGCCTCCTTCTGTTCTTCGGCATCTCCTTCGGTTTTGACCTTTTCTTCATTGTAGTCTCCAGACAACTCTACAATTGTGTCATTCCCGTCTCCACCGGAAAGATCCTTATTATTAAGCCCGATAATCAGGTCGTCGCCTTCGGTTTCATCTCCTTTCACGTAGTCATTGATATTGAGCTTTCCGTCTTTACCTTCATTGATAATCGTATCTTTTTTTAAGGTAAAACAACCTTCAAGCTCACCATCGGCACCAAAGATACTGGCCTGATAGCCGTAGAATGCTCCACCAACCTTGAAAGCTTCTTTATTAGGCTTCCATATCTTATCTACAACAACAGTTCGCCCTGAAGACATGGTCGTGGATGCAATGGTTAAAGTCTCGCTGCCCTCTGGTTTTTCAGGAGCAGTAGTATAAGCTCCGTCGGGCAGGTCGACAGATTTAGTATCATGACTAGCCTGCTTCGCGCCTGCCTCGGAAATACTGACAACATCGCCTGTTGACGGAAAATCGGTGTCCTTTTTATTGTTAGCGTCGAGCTCTTTATCAGTAGCTTGCACTTCCAAATTTTTCTTGATTTTTTCTTCATCAACATAAATCTGATTATCAACAGAGCCGGATTGACCTATGATAGATGAAGGCATAAGCCCCTCCCTACGGTTAACTAAAGTTATTATCAGCCTTGAAACTTAGACTGTTTAAAGTAATACCAAAACTAAATAGACAACTGCTATATCGGAAATACTTGAAACATCTTTAGACTAAGTCATGTCAATAATCAACTTGTGTTCTATATTATACAGCTCAATAATATATAATATACTGTATCGGATAATTGAATAATGAAAACACCAGTTGAAGAGAAGAATAATTGTGCGGGAAAACAATGCTAAAACGTCAAAAATTGTGTGTGTAATTTAGGTTTGCTTAATAGCTGTGAGGATCTTTATTGTAGTGCATCATTTATAGGAAACGTCATTATTCACCTTCGTCTCAACATTCAATATATTACAATTTCAAAATGACAACACACCTGAACACAAAATATTAACAGTTTTACACGCTTCAATTGTCATGTTTTAACCACTAAAAACTTGACAAACAACAAAAGGAGCTTTCTACCTCCCAAAGGAAACCATTTTTGGGAGGGGCAGCCCTTCTGACGAGGAACTTATTTCTTTTCTGACACGCAAAGACGATAGGGTTACCGGAATCCTCACCGGACAGTCCGTATACCTCAAACTCCAGATAGCCACGCAGGTTCCGAACACTCTAACCATTGCGAGTATCACTCCCAGAAAAAAACAAACTGTGGGTAAACTGCAAGTTAAATTCGTGCGCAGTTATGTTTCATCAATAGAGGAAGAAGACATCTCACTGATAGAGCTGCTCGAAGCTCTAAGATTCATCAAGAAAGCTCAGGATTGCACACCGGATGAAATTGTTGTTGCTGTCGGAAAAAGGATGGAAGACCTTACAGAAAGGGAATTGAAAAGATTTGTTCAGTTTGCGAAAGCATACCCTCCCATGGTTCGAGCCCTTTGTGGAAACCTTTGCGAAAGCCTTCCAGAAAGGTTGATGAACCCAATTCTGATCGAGTCATTGCGTACGACTTTGACTCCATATACGAAATACAAATTGCCAATATCTGAAACTATTCTGAAAAACAAAAAGGCATGGGGTATAGTGTAAGTGTTCTTCTAGGGCATTCTTCAACGAAGATGACAGCAGACGTATACTGCCATTCCCAGAAGAGTGAGAAGAAACGTGCAGTGAGTTTGTTGCCGGAATTGTAACGTAATCTGATTGATCGATTAGGTTTAAATTAGAGAAGGCCAGTCCTGTTATGGGGCTGGTCTTTTTTATGTAATTTTTAATACGTTAGGATATGTTTTTTCTGCTAATTCAAGAGAGTTATTAATTTGAGCATTAAGATGATATAATTGTCGTTTTCCCCGGAAAAGGTATTTTTTATCTTCGTCTTTTATAGTTTCAAGTAATTCTTCTTGAAAATCTAAAGTTTCAATATTTTCAAAAAGTTGAACTAGGTTGTAAACGATTATATTAAAATTTCTAGTTTCTGTCTCGTTATTAACCTGAATTTTATCACTTAAAATAATTTCAGATGAATTTAAAATATCAGAAAATAAATTTTGCATTATATGGTAAGTTTTTAGTAGCGATTTTAAGGGCTTTTCGTTTTCTTCTCCCAAAATAATTCTAACTTCCGTTGATAAATTTTGTGCCTCTTCCCAAAAAATAGAATGAGAATTAAATTCATTAAAACGAAGCGAAATAGTATGAGAAATGTACTGAACAAATTTATGACGGTTTGATCCTAACAACTTAAGAGTGAAACTATCAATAGGGGGTGAAGATTTAAAACCCTGTAAAATGAAACCACCTTTACAACAGCTAGAATACGCTTTAACAGCAAGATCATACCTATGGTTTGCCTTTTTTTCTTGTAAAAAAGAATTAATCTTTGAACTTCCTATCCCTGCTGCACAGAGTATAGCTATAGCTTGGGAAAAAGCTGCAATGGCTTGCCAGTCAAGAGTACAGCCCAAATTCCATATAGTGTTTAAGTTCAATGTAAACCTCCTTTTTCAGAGTATTCCTACCATCCCCAAAATCCCAAAAAAAAGTTATCCAATTGTTATCCAACAGGTTATCCACGCAAAAAAACCGATTAAGCTATTCGCCTAACCGGTTAATTTTATTGGAATTTTAATGGTGGAGCTGAGGAGAATTGAACTCCTGGCCTCTTGAATGCCATTCAAGCGCTCTCCCAACTGAGCTACAGCCCCACTCGTTGTGGAAGAGTATTTACAGATTCCTACCCATACTGTCAATACTCTCCTCTATTTAATTTCAATTTTATTCTGAACTTATTGCGGTATTTACCTGTTTTCTGCTGATCCGCCGTTGTCTTACCCCTTTCGCTGAATATTTATCAGATTGCCAACTTAATCACTCTTTCATTCAGCTGTTGATTAGCCAGCGGACTTAGACTATCTTAATAAAGTTTTTCTAAGAGTCTAACTCTCTACTTTTTCACGAGGTATCATGCTGGATATTGCCTTTAAAATTGCTTCAAAAATCGCTTGGGTAGGTGTTGTCTTCATCGGCATCACTGTTATCAGCTTCTGGGTAATTCATCTTGCTCCCGGGTCACCTACCGATATGCAGACTACCCTGAACCCTAAGGCAACAATCGAAACCCGTCAGAAGCTTGAAAAGCTTTATGGGCTGGATAAGCCTCTGTATGTTCAATATGGAAAATGGGTCTCACGTATGGTCCGCTTTGATTTCGGGCTGTCAATGTCCGGCGATCATCGCCCTGTATGGGAACGTATAAAAGAACGGTTGCCTCTTACCTTCGGCATGAATGTGGCTTCACTCTTTCTTACTCTTTTAATAGCCGTCCCTATAGGGCTTTACTCCGCATGGAAACAAGGGGGCTGGTTTGATCGAGGAATGACGGTATTTGTATTTATAGGCTTTGCAATCCCGGGATTCTGGCTCGCCCTTTTACTGATGTTACTGCTTGGCATTTACTTCCCCATTCTCCCTATATCCGGCCTGACTTCTCTTGATTACGCCCTGCTCTCACCAATGGGTAAATTTTTCGATTTAGCACGCCATCTGGCACTTCCCATATTTATTTATACATTCGGAAGTCTAGCGGGGATGTCCCGTTTCATGCGTTCTTCAATGCTGGAAGTGCTTCGGCAGGATTACATCACCACCGCGAAGGCCAAAGGGCTCCCCATGCGGACGGTGCTTTTCAAACATGCTTTTCGCAACGGATTACTACCTGTTATTACCTTGCTGGGACTATCCATTCCCGGGCTTATCGGCGGTAGTGTTATCATTGAATCAATTTTCGCCCTCCCCGGGCTGGGACAACTTTTTTATAACGGAGTTATGTCCCGCGATTACTCATTAATTATGGGTAGCCTTGTACTTGGAGCATTACTCACCCTTGCCGGAAACCTGCTGGCAGATGTGGCCTACGGTTTTGCCGATCCTCGCATTCGTGCAGGAGGGAAGGACTGATGCTAAATAAAAAACCTTTAACTCCACCTACCCGCTTTCAAAGATATGGCATGCTCATTCTTGGGCTTACCCTTGTGGGAACCATTTCAATCGCAGCAATATGCGCTCCCCTGTTAACACACTATGATCCTTTTGCTCTGAATATTGATAATCTTCTGCAACCTCCCAGCGCTACGCATTTATTCGGAACAGATGCACTGGGGCGCGACGTTTTCGCCCGTATTTTGTATGGCGGACGCGTCTCACTGTGGGTCGGATTTGTGGCAGTTGGGATTTCCACTGCAATAGGTCTTGTGCTCGGGCTTACAGCAGGGTATTTCGGAGGTCTGGTTGATGAAATAATTATGCGTGGCGTGGATGTAATGCTTTGCTTTCCATCATTCTTTTTGATTCTGGCAGTTATCGCCTTCCTTGAACCGGGCCTTATGAACATTATGATAGTGATAGGATTCACTTCATGGATGGGCGTTGCCAGACTGGTAAGAGCAGAAACTCTGTCGCTTCGAAGACGTGACTTTGTGCAAGCTTCAAAGCTGGCAGGAGCCGGACCGATTCGAATTATGATAACGCATATTTTACCGAATGCCATTACACCTGTACTTGTTTCGGCAACACTCGGCGTAGCAGGCGCTATACTTGTAGAATCATCTTTAAGTTTTCTCGGACTCGGAGTGCAACCTCCTGATCCGTCTTGGGGCAACCTACTTATGGACGGAAAAGAAGTACTTGAAATTGCTCCATGGCTCTCAATTTTCCCCGGAATGGCAATTCTTTTAACCGTTCTTGGGTACAATCTACTTGGTGAAGCATTGCGTGACATTCTTGACCCCAGACTGAAACAGTAAACGGAATAATAAATGTTGGAACTGCTTAGAATACGTGACCTTGCTCTAATTGAAGATGCTGAAATCGAATTCGCCCCCGGAATGAACGCCCTCACTGGCGAAACAGGAGCAGGTAAATCTTTCATTTTACGCGCCATTGATTTTTTAACTGGACAGCGCATGAATGCCGATATGGTTAGACCTGGTAAAAAACAGGCTCTTGTTGAAGCTATGTTTATACATCCAGACGGGCAGGAATCAATTGTCCGCCGAGTTCTTTCTGCAGAAACAGGGCGTAGCAAAGTATATGTAAATGACAAACTCAGCTCACAGGCAATCATCCGTGAAATGGGCGCGACAATGATTCTGCACACTAGTCAACATGCACAGCAAAGACTTTTGCAGCCTTCATATCAATGTACTATTCTTGATACTTTTCTTAAGGACACTTCTCTTCCCAAAACAAAAGACACTCTTTTGAACTCACTGCGGGAGCTTCTGGCAAAAAAAGATGAGCTAAAAAAACGGTCCGCAACTTTACTTGAAAAGAAAGACTTTCTCGAATTTCAGCGTAAAGAGATTGAAGAAGTTGCACCATATCCCGGCGAAGAAGATGAACTTCTAGAAAAAAAGAATCTGCTCCGCCAACACGAAGATGCCGGAAAATGTATCCAGAATACTATGGATATTATACGCGGTGAAGCGGATCTTTCAGGCGGACTCGCTTCTCTATCATCAGAAATGGAAAGAGTTTGCGATATTTTCCCGGACTATGGAAAAGACAGAGAAACGGTAGTTGAGTTCAAACATTTCATTGATGAACTGGCAATGCGCCTTCGTTCACAGCCGCTTGATTTTGAGATGGAAGAATCTATTGATGACATAGAAGAGCGCCTTTACGAGCTCTCAAAGCTTAAACGCAAGTTAGGTCGCACCTTAGATCAGATTATGGATATGCAAAAAGAAATTGAGGATAATCTCAACTTCCTTGATTCATGTGCAATCGAGCTGGCCCAGATTGAAAGAAAAGAAAAAGAACTTGTCGATAAGCTTAGAGTCTCTTTAGAAACTCTTTTCGAGGCCAGAAAAGTTGCCGCAGCAATACTGACCTCCCGCATTGAAACAGAACTGAAAGGACTAGGATTTTCTGATCATATCCGTGTGGAATTCGATTTTCAGCCGAATGAACTGTATCCAGATTTATATGAAATGCGCGGCAGACTGATGTGGATTCCCAACCCCGGACAAGCCCCTCAGCCACTCGAAAAGATTGCATCAGGCGGGGAACTTTCACGATTCCTGCTTGCCATTACAGGCTTACAAGGTGAAACAGATAAACCAACGCTTATCTTTGATGAAATTGATTCAGGAATAGGCGGAACCACGCTTAACAGGGTCGGCGAAAAAATGCAGGAACTTGCTAAGCGTCAACAAATGATACTCATAACTCATTGGCCGCAACTTGCAGAACTTGCGGACAGACACTTCTTGATTCATAAAGGAGTTGTAAACAAAGAAACCTTCACAACTTGCAGGCAGCTTGATCAAGACGAAATTACCGCAGAACTTTCACGCATGAAGGGTCAGGAATAAAGGAATAAAATATTTTTATTCCAATTTAACAAAAAAATTATTGACGACACTGCAAAGCAGGAATAGCTTGTTTTCACGTTCTTTGATTTACAAATAACAACATTGATTGTTCAAAAGAGATCATTTAATTGAATCTTTTTTACAATCATACTCATGAAGAGGGTGCGAGGGATCTGGCCTGTCGACCACCCGGCAACCTGCTGTTATACAGCAAGGTGCCAATGCCTCCTGTAAAGGGACCATGAGCGAAGATTTACTGTATAATTTTCATTAAAGGCATTTCCAGAAAGGAGATGCCTTTTTTTGTTTTAGTGCCTCAGCAGCCTCTCTGCAGGCTGCCATTGGTGGGAAGATTTATGATAATTGCGCGCCCACCTTAAATACAGATGCCGCTAAAATGCCCATGCTAACGGAAAATCCTGTAAGCGGACAAATTACAGGATTTATTATGCGAACTGCTCCAGGGCATTCAAGGGAGCACCAGCAAACACGGAGATTTATAACATGACAAACATTGTCAAAAAAGCATCATGCAATCGCCCAGCCGGAGTTATTAGGTTTCTATGTAAAGACGATGCTTGTGAACCTCTTCCACAGGACTACAGCGACCCTCTAACTCTTCTTGGTGATATCAAAATTTTAGATCTTGATGATGCTCAGAAAAATGAACTGCGCATCATCCTTAATGAAGAAATTCTTGAGAGCGGTGCAAAGGAAATTTGGGATAACCGGACATTTCGTAAAAACTTAATTTTATCTTTCGGCAAGGTCGTCTAAATAACAGATCTTTCAGAAGTTAAGATAACGACCTGAAAACAGTCTTCATGCTCTTTCTGCCCGTAAATATTACGACAGAAAGAGCTTTTTTTTATAGATAATCCTACATTGCTTTTGATCGCATGTATGGTTAAAACCAATACAGCATTTATCACGTTCACATTAAGAGAGGAAACCACATGAAGCTTAGCAGACTTTCAATATTTTTTATTCTTTTCTCAGGGCTTATTCTTTGTACCTCACCTTCTGCTATGGCGCAGTCAAAAACTTTCACCGTAATCAACCATACAGGCAGCGTGCTCAGAATATGGGGTAAAAGTAACGGTTTTGAATTCGGAAGAGTAAAAGCCAGCACAATTACAGACTGCACCTGCAATGCTCTTTATAATAAAGACTGCTTTGACAAAAAAGGCAATAAGGCCAAAATCAAACTGGCACGTGAAGATAAAAACGGGCTTGATCTCTGGTCTGGTGATTCCTGCGTAAAACTTTACGTAGAGCCAAGCGCCAATATTGATGTCACTCTTGACGATGATGGACGACATATTAAATGCGCTATTGTAAAAGACTATGAAATCAGAAAACCTCTTCCCTCCTTTGACGAGGCAGACCTCAACAAAGATGGAAAAATAGATGAAAAAGAAGCAGAGGCAATTCAGCTGAAAGCTAACCTTAAAGATTTCGATAGCGACCTCGATAACGAACTTAATCCAAGCGAATTCGACAACGCGGTCAACAAATTTAATATATTCAGAGGCGTACCTTTTTAATAATAACTTAAGCTGCCCCTGAACAGTGACTAGGTTTAAGCTGTTTTATACAGCCAGACCTTTTCTAATTGATTAAATTACAAACACCTTTTTGAAAGAATACTGGAGAACTATCAATGGATATTAAATCATTTGCTCTCGGACCACTTGAAACGAACTGTTACGTCATCACTAACGACAATAAAGCTGTTGTAATTGATCCGGGCGGAGACCCTACCACAGTACTTGATTTTTTAAAAAAATCAGGATTTGAACTGGAAAGTATTTTAAACACACATCTACACTTCGATCATATATTCGGAAACGCAGCCCTTTCAGAAGCTACAGGTAAAACTATATACGCTGACGATTCCGGTCTTTCACTTATGGATACACCTCTAGGTGATGGCAGCATGATCGGCATAAAGGTTGCTCCTTTCAAGTCAGAGCATATTAAAATCGGCAAGACTGAAATGATAGGTCTTGAATGTAATGTTCTCTCCACTCCCGGTCATGCTCCTGGCAGTCTAACTTTTCATTTCCCTGCTCTTGATGCTGCTTTTGTAGGTGATGTTATTTTCCGTCGTTCTATAGGAAGAACAGACTTCCCCGGCGGAAATCTTGATCTGCTTAAAAAGTCCGTGCAGGAAAATATTTATACTTTGCCTGAGAACACCAAGCTTTTATCTGGACACGGACCGTCAACTTCTGTCGCAGAAGAAAGAAATCACAATCCTTTTTTCAATGACATGCAATTTTAAAGTCTTTCTATTTATTTAAAAGTATATTAATAATAACTATTCATGTCTTCATATTTTTTTTTGAGTTAAATTAGATATATACCATTGGATATACTCAGGATAAAACACAAATGGATAATAACAATTCACGAACAGTAGACATACGCAACAAGTGCTGAGGAGTCGGACTGGAGGTAGGTTGGTATCTCCGTTTTGCTAAGACTCAAGAAGTCATTGCTTTAACTGATAAGGGCACGGAACAACAATTGTACCACCAGTTGGAGATATTGCCTGAATGGTCAGTTGAGATTTTCGATGAAGGCGACCACGTGAAAGCTGTTTTTACATGCAAGTATCCACGGGGTAAACGTACAAAAAGCAAAGATGAAACCTAAAAAAGATATAATTATATGAAACAACCTCCGGTAATTTTTGCGTGCAGTCATCATAGAAAAGGCAACAGTGATTTAGCTGCAAACCTTTTCCTTGAAGGTATTCAAAAAGCCGGAGGAAATGCAGAAATAGTTACTCTAGGTGATTTAGATTTTCACCACTGTATTGGATGTCTAAACTGCCGCACATCAAAGGACAATCTTTGTATTTTTGCAACCAAAGATAAAGCACAGGATCTTTACCTTAAGATTATCCATGCACCGTTTACCTTCTTTACTTCGCCGATATATTTTTATCATCTTCCATCGCGGTTAAAAACTTTTATTGACCGCGGACAGTGGGCTTTTGAAGCGATGAATCAGTCTGCTCCGCTATTTTATAATTTAGCTCAGCGCCCTTCTTACGCCTGCTTTGTTGCAGGCAGACCTAAAGGTGAAAAGTTATTTGAAGGTGCGGAGCTTTCGCTGAAATTTTTTCTAAAATTTTTCAAGGCATCCCTTGAACCTGCTATTACTTTCAAAGGAATTGATTACCCGGAAGACCTTAAGAACCAACCGGATAAATGTGATATTTTGATCCAGGCAGGAATAGACGCATGGAAAAGGAGCCTTCAGTCATGAATTGTACGGGTTTATCAAAATTTAAAATTTTAGTTGCAGATGATTCCCGCCCTGTGCGCCTTGTACTAAAAACATACTTGGCCCAACTAGGTTTTGAACCAACCTTTGCAGAAAATGGAACTGAAGCCCTTCAACAACTCACTGACAAAAAATTTGATGTAGCGTTTATGGACGTATACATGCCCGAAATAAATGGAACAGAAGTAGTCTCTAAAGTCAGAAATGAAGGAATAACTATACCTATTTTTGCCATGACAACAGGTGACGATGAGGAGATGTTAGCAAAATGTCTGGATTGTGGATACAACAGCTTTCTGCTTAAGCCGATCATAAAAACAGAGCTGGCTAAAATAATTTCAAAATTAACCGATTCATACTAAATTTATGATCTCCGGCCTTATTTCATATTTTTCGCCGATCGCCGTATTTGAAAGTCTGAAATCACTCTTTACAGAAAAAAGATGCCCAGTATGCCATGCTCCGCATTCAAATACAAAACTCCTTTGCCCTAACTGTTACAATAAAATCATCAATGAATCTGAACATGATGAAACTACTAAGCCGCAAGATATATACTTTTATGCGCCCTATAGAGGATTGCTACGTGATTTAATCATAGACTGGAAATTCAATAACAACTTTGGATATAGTGCATTACTATCACAATTTGCAGCAAGTGTTGCCGAATCTATTCCTGAAACAGTACGGCCTGATATTACTGTTCCGGTCCCTCTCCATCCTTCGCGCCTGCGCAAAAGAGGATTTAACCAGAGTCGTATCATAGCTGACAGCGTTGCAACAATTCTAGGTGCCGAACTTTCTGACCGTGCTCTCGTAAGAAATCGCATAACTATCCCCCAAGCCAAGCTTTCAAGAGAAAAACGCACCGAAAATCTTAAAAATGCTTTTACGGCAGAAAAATCAATCATTGCAGGTAAAACAATACTGCTGGTTGACGATGTCTACACTACCGGATCGACAATTCACGAATGCTCCCGTACATTAATTGAGGCTGGAGCAATCAAAGTTGAGGTATTAGTTTTGGCAAAGACCTTGCTTTAACCTCTCAATACAGCCTATCCTCACTTTTCGGATTTTATAGGAAGACTTAAAAAACGCTCAACTGGAGAATTTACTTTGCCTTTTAAGCTTACCGAATGGGTTAGGATCACACACGACAACATCCCTGTTTATATCAGACCTGAATCCCCAGACTGGTTTGTACCTACAAAAGCAGGTGACGAACTGCTCCAAAAATTATCCAAAGATGAAAGCAGATCTTTATCGGTTGCCGAAGAAAAATTTCTTATGCGGCTACCGGATGAAGCAACTACCACCTACCACGGCAGAAAAGAACTCCTGCAACTCGGTAAGCTCCGTGAGCTTTGGTTCCACCTGACTAATAAGTGCAATATCAGCTGTAATCACTGTCTATTCGGATCATCACCTACAGTATCCTCAACATCTGATTCTGAGCTTCCAACCAAAAGAGTCCTTGAACTTACCGCACAGGCTGAAAAACTCGGGTGCACACTTTTTGCTTTAACTGGCGGTGAGCCTTTGATCCACCCGGGAGCAGATAAAATTATCACCAGAATACTGGAGATCGAGTCAAGCCATGTAGCCATTCTTTCCAATGGCCTTAACGCACAAAAATTCTTCTCAAAAAACCGCTACAACTTCGAACGCTGCCACCTGCAAATCAGCGTAGACGGCATCAAAGATACGCATGATGAAATCAGAGGACAGGGAATGTTTGCGGTTCTGAAAAAGTCCTTAAACTGGCTTTCATCTGAGGGAATACCGTTTACACTTTCCATGTGTGTTACAAAGTCTAATGTTGCGCAGATGAAAGAAGTAATTGAATTTGCGGCTCAAACCGGAGCTTCGAACGTCCACTTCATGTGGTATTTCGTGCGTGGAAGGGGAAAAGCACAGCGATTTGTTGCTTCGGAGACCATCTATACTCACCTACTTGAAGCGATGGACGCAAGTAAGCGCACCGGAGTAGCAATCGACAATATAGAAGCAATAAAAAGTATGATTTTTGCGCCTTGCGGAACCATCCATGATGGATCTACAGCAGGATGGGAATCACTTGCTGTTGGGCCTGACAACAAAATCTACCCTTCACCCGCCACTGTCGGCATTGATGCACTTGGTACTCCTATTGATATAGACCTCGAAGAAAGCTGGAAAAAAAGTCTTGTTCTGACCGAACTTCGCCAAACAACTTGCAAAGACATCTCCACGCCATTCAAACTGCTGCTAGGCGGCGGAGATACAGATCATAGCTGGATGCACAGTGAAGAGTTCACAGGAAATGACCCTTACGCCAGGTTATATGAAAAAACAGCTCTAAAACTTATCACAGACAAAGCTGCACAAAGCACTGACCATAATTCACCAAAATTACTGCTCAAAATGGGCGACAAGCTCGATAAATGTTCAGATCATGGCAAAGTAGCTCTTACTCATACCAACTGTCTTTTAGCGGTTGCAGGTAAAGACAGCCTTACGATTGTAAAAGATTTTTATACTGCGGCCGCTGATACAGCCAAAGAAGATATCTTAAATCCAGCATGTTACGCGCCCGAGTTGATGGAACACATTCCTGAAAAATTCAGATTTCGCGGATATGGATGCGGATCACCGGTTATGGACGCAGAAATCAAATCCGGAGAATACGTTGTAGACCTAGGTAGCGGGCGTGGGATTGAATGTTTTATAGCCTCTAAAATTGTCGGTCCTTCTGGCAAAGTAACCGGAATAGATATGCTTGACCCGATGCTGGACCATTCCCGCATCGGCAAACAAGAGGTCGCGGCAAATTTAGGATATGACAACATGAATTTTCGTAAAGGGTATCTCGAATCTCTTCCGATCGAAGATAACTCTGCGAACCTGCTGCTTTCAAACTGTGTACTGAATTTATCTGCTGACAAGCGTAAAACATTTTCTGAAATGTTCAGGGTATTGAAACCCGGCGGAAGACTGACAATATCCGATGTTGTTTGCGAAAATGAACCAGGCCCAGAAATCCGCAATGATGACACTCTGCATGGTGAATGCATCGCCGGAGCACAGACCATTAAAAACCTTGTGGGCTTGCTGGACGAGGCAGGATTTAAATCTATCTGCATGCTCAAACGTTTTCCATACAGAGTCGTTGGCGGACATAACTTTTACTCTTTAACATTTTCAGCCCTTAAACCGTCTGTTAAAAATATGACAAAAGTCATGTTCAGAGGTCCGTTTGCAACAGGACAGACTGCGCAAGGCGAGTTGCTTGTTCCAGGAACCATCACAGAAATCCCTCTAGAAGAAGCTCATCAGCTTGGTGAACAGATTTTTATTCTTGATGACGAGGGCAACATATCTAATATGATGGTAGGATCATCATGCTGCTGCCCAACTCCTGATTCATTTGATAAACCTGCTGATACAGCAATGGCTGATCTGCCATCTGCGGGGCACGGTGTTAGCATGAAAAATTCGACAGGCTGTATGGTTTGCGGAGCTGAACTTACATATCTGACAGAATACGAAAAAAAAATCTGTGCATTCTGCGGTGAAGAGCATGAAGCAAACGCATGCTGCGAAAACAATCATTTTGTCTGTGATAAATGCCACAGTGAAGACGGGCTGGAAGTACTGCCACACATCCTTATAAGCAGCACAGAAACTGATATGATTGATCTTCTCATGAAAGTTAGAAATCATCCGGCAATCCCAATGCACGGCCCTGAGCACCATGCATTGGTTCCGGGGATTATTGTTGCCGCTTATCGCAACAGCGGCGGGAAGATAAATAACAAAGTAATTGAAACGGCTATTTCGCGCGGAGCTAAAATAGCTGGAGGGTTCTGCGGATTTATGGGAATATGCGGAGCAGCTATAGGAGTAGGTGTGGCAATAAGTGCAATTCTTGAGGCTACTCCGCTTACACCTGATTTAAGATCAACCGCACAAAAGGGAACCCTGACTGCGCTTGAATTAATTGCAAAAATCAAAGCAGCAAGATGCTGCCAGCGTGACTCGTGGCTGGCTCTTCAGGCTGCGGCCGAAGTATCAAAGGCAACTCTTGGCTTGCGTATTACGGCAGACAAGCATATGGTCTGCTCCCAAATGGACAGCAATCAGGAGTGCATGGGCAGAAAATGTCCGGTAATCCTTAACAATAAAGGGAATCATATTCCTCTGACTCTAAAACTGAACTTAAGCGTTAATTCTGTTAAAAAAAGTTAATTCGCGCTTGACTTTTGTATCGAGTTACGGATACTTTCCCCTCTCTTATACATGACGGAGGTTAGTTATAAATGTACGCAATAATAGAGACTGGCGGCAAGCAGTTCCGCGTTGAAGAAGGCTTGGAACTCAATATCCAGAAAATGGACGTTGAAGCAGGCACTAAGGTCGATCTTGATAAAATTCTTCTCATCGGTCAGGGCGAAGATATAAAAATCGGAGCTCCTTACGTTGAAGGCGCGAAAGTAGCCTGCACAATCCTTGAACACGGCCGTGATAAAAAAATCATCGTTTTCAAGAAAAGACGCAGGAAAGACTCTCAGACCAAACAGGGTCATCGTCAGGATTATACAAGAATCAAAGTTGAAGCTATTCAAGCTTAACTTGACGACAAGTCCTAACTAAGGAGATTTTAAAATGGCACATAAGAAAGCGGGCGGTAGCTCGAAGAACGGTCGCGATAGTAATGCTAAATACCGTGGTGTAAAGCGTTACGCTGGTCAGGAAGTTTTAGCTGGTAGTATCCTAGTTCGTCAGGTTGGAACTAAAATCCACCCCGGCAAGAACGTTGGTACAGGCAAAGACTGGACTTTGTTTGCACTGGTTGACGGTGTTGTAAAATACGAAAAGTATGTTCGCAACAACCGTAGCAAAACCAGAGTTCTCATCGTTCCTGCTGAAGCCTAATTATTTCAGGCCGAAAGTTTTTCTGGCAGAGGTCGCATCTATAAGTGCGTCCTCTGCCTTTTCTTGTCTGGAATATACACTGGATTTCCCGTATCCCCCTGCTGTGAAAGCCACTTAGAGTGCAAGTCTATTTATTGTAAAGCACTCGAAAGGTTTACTCACAGCTTTATCTATTTTATCCGAGATATTCCTGCCTGAGAAAGGCTAGGCCCTTCTCAGGTCATTCAAGGAAGGCTTTTATGAAATTTTTTGATGAAGCAACAATCACAGTCCGCTCTGGAAAAGGCGGCAACGGATGCGTGGCTTTCAGGCGTGAACGGTACATACCTAAAGGTGGCCCCTGCGGCGGAGATGGCGGTAAAGGCGGAGATTTAATCTTTCGCGGTAGTGCCGACCTCTTATCCCTTTATGACTTCAGACTTAAAAGAGTCTACGAAGCCAGAAACGGAATGCAGGGAATGGGTAGTGATAAGTATGGCAAAGCTGCGGACGACATGATCCTAGATCTGCCTATCGGTACACTTGTTTATGAAGTAAATGAGGACGGTTCCGAAAAACTTCTCGCAGACCTGACAAAAGAAGGTAAAGAAGTTGTTATCTGCAAAGGCGGTGACGGCGGACGCGGTAACATTCACTTCAAGTCATCTACAAACCAGACTCCAAGACAAGCTGAAGACGGCTTCCCCGGCGAAGAAAAGCGACTTCGTCTGCAACTTAAAATTATTGCAGATGTTGGTTTACTTGGACTTCCTAATGCTGGTAAATCAACATTCATATCTAAAATTTCTGCTGCTAAACCTAAAATTGCAGCATACCCATTCACCACCCTTGTTCCTAATCTTGGCGTTATTGACGATGACTTTGGCAACAAGCTGGTCATTGCTGATATTCCTGGACTTATCGAAGGAGCCAGCACAGGGATGGGACTGGGGCACAGATTTCTAAAACATGTTGAGCGTACCAGATTTCTTATTCATATCCTTAGCTCCGAAGATCTCAGTCTTGAATCACCTTTTGAAGGTTTCAATATGCTGGACGAAGAACTCCGTGTATATGATGAAGAACTTGCAAATAAAACTCAGCTTCGTGTAATTAACAAAATTGATTTGCTGTCTGAAGAAGATCTTGCAACTTTGAAAGAAAAAGCTAAAGAAGCAAACGAAGAAATCTATTTTATATCAGCGTTACACGCAGACGGAATTAAGAAGCTTGTAAAAGACATGTGGGATAGATTCAACACCATGAATCAAGAGGAAAAAGATGAGCAAGATGAGCAACAGGCTTGAGACCCTTCGTGATGCTAAGAGAATTGTAATAAAAATAGGCAGTGCAGTTCTCACTACATCTGAAGGAATCAACCTCGGACTTATATGCAGACTGGCTGATCAGTTATCAACTTTGCATGCACGCGGAGTTGATATAGTTCTTGTTTCATCAGGTGCTGTTGCTGCCGGCAGGGGATCTATTCCTGCAGGTTCTAAGCTTAAAGATCTTCCTGCAAAACAAGCGGCCTCCTCTATCGGGCAAAGCCGCTTGATGCACGAATATGATGAAACATTCCGCAGATTCGGCCTAATTTCATCACAAATTTTACTTACCCGTGAAGACTTAAGACAGCGTGACCGTTTTCTTAACGTCCGCAACACTCTCTCACAACTTCTTGAGTGGCGTGTAATTCCTATCATTAATGAAAACGATACCGTTGCAATTCAGGAACTTGAGTTCGGAGACAATGATACTCTTGCAAGTTTAATTCTGAATGTTGTGGAAGCAGATCTTTTCATTAATCTCACTTCCGCTGACGGGGTATTTGATAAGAACCCTGACACGAATCCAGACGCAAAAAAACTTTCCCACGTTGAAAACATAAGTTCTCTTGATCTAGATGCCATGTGCGACGGAAAAACGGCTGTTGGGTCAGGCGGCATGTTCTCCAAAATGAGAGCAGCGCACAGGGCTGCACAGCTCGGAGTTCCAACGCTTATATTATCTGGCAAACAGCGCATGATTATTGAGCGTGTGTTTAAGGGCGAAGAATGTGGAACATGGATTGAACCTGATCAAAAAAGTGTTTCCCATCGCAAATTCTGGCTTGCATATCATTGCGACCCAGCCGGAGATATAATCATCGACGAAGGCGCGCAAAAAGCTCTTATGGCCGAGGGTAAAAGCCTGCTTCCTGCCGGTATTACCGCTATTGAAGGGAATTTTAAAGCAGGTGAACTTGTAAGAATTGTCAATAAATCAGGGAAACCGGTTGCAGTTGGAATCACCAGTTACAGTTCAACCGATATGACCATGATCCTCGGACGTAAATCAGACGAGATAAATTCAATTCTGGGCAAATGCCCATTCCGCGAAGCAATCCACAGAGATAACCTGCTTTTAGACGCAGCTCTCTAATTTTTTGTATTGCACCGCAGGAGAAATTATTTCTCAGCGGTGCAAAGAATCTGATTTAATGTTTTCTGAGTTTTACATCTTCCTCTATCTTTTCAATAATTTTATTCTCATCCCGCTGAGACAGAAACATTCCGATTGCCCCTGCTACAAAAACAGCCAGATACATCTGCCCGAAAAGTCCCTGCAGCATCACCAATGCTCTGGCCATAGAATTAGCCGGAAGCATATCTCCATAGCCGATTGTCATCATTGTTACATAGCTGAAGTACACCAATAAATTACGAACTCCAAAAATTGATTCACTAAGATCAATGCCTGAAATAGCACCTCGATCATAAAGCATACACAAGCTGTATCCATTAGCCCAAAGCAATCCGCACAGCATATAAATACAGATTGCTCCTGAAATTAAATCACGTGTAACTTTTTTCTGTTTGCGCATGAAGATCAATATTCCCCATATTGCAATGGCAATCATCACCACATCAGAAGCTTCACTCATCGCCAGCCAGTGAATAGAATTATCTCTAAAGAATAAAACGGAACAGATGAACGACGTTATATAGAATATGACAAAAATTCTAAGTTTAGCCTTACTTTCAACAATTGCTGTGACAGCTGAAAGTAACACCAGATATGTGTAAAAATACAAAATCTGCTGAAGGAAAATTGTCTTGCCGGCTATTGGAGTTAAAAAAATCTGTAAGAGAAGAAAACCTAAAAGTACTGTAAATTTAGAAGGGCTGTATCTGAATATTTTGTGCAATCTTAGCATAGTCATCTTTAACCGGCTGATATAAATTATAAATTTTATAGTTTTAAGAGCTCGCGACCTATTACAAAATGAACATTTTGTTGCGGTTGCAGAGTCTTAAATTTGCGAGTAGCTTGCCACTTCAGTCATACTTTCTAAAGGATAATATCAATGAATCATCTCTATAAAAATAAAAATCTTCACATTTTATTTTCAGTCACCCTCATGGCAATCATGGGAGTCTCTAGTATAGTACCATCATTACCAAGCATGATGAAAGATTTCGGCATTCCGACTTCTTCCATAGGTTTAGTTTTCACCATTTTCACACTTCCAGGAATCATTTTTTCGCCACTAGCCGGAATTTTTGCTGACAGAATCGGTAGAAAAAAAATCCTTGTCCCCGCTCTGATACTTTTCGGTGTGGCTGGAGCTGCCTGCTATTTTGCTCCGGATTACAAATGGTTGCTGACTCTACGTCTTATTCAAGGTGTAGGTGCTGCTGCCATAGGGGTAATAAACCTTACCATTATAGGTGACCTTTTTACAGGGCAGGACAGAATTAATGCTATGGGACTTAATGCTGGAGTCCTCAGCATAGGAACTGCACTTTTTCCTGCAATCGGCGGCATTCTAGCCCAAATCAACTGGCATGTTCCATTTCTGCTTGCAATCACAGCTCTACCACTTGCATGGGTTGTAGCTTACAGACTTGATAACCCCGAGCCTTCATCAAGCAGCGCATTTAAAAAATATATGGGAGAAGCTCTAAATGGAATGAAAAACAAACAGGTACTGGGGCTTTTTGCAATTTCCCTGCTGACATTTATTATTTTATACGGGCCGATTATTACTTACCTACCAATTCTTCTGCACTCACGTTTTGAAGCTTCTCCGCTGATGATAGGATTTGTAATTTCAAGTGCGTCATTTGTCACCGCTATAGCAGCCTCTCAACTTGGAAAACTTGCAAGTTTTATTTCACAGCCGCGCATGATAGCTCTCTCAACATTTGCATATGCAGCGGCTATGATTTTTATTCCTGAATCAAGCTCTGCGCTTTGGTGCATAATTCCAGTCTGCTTTTTTGGCTTAGGACAGGGTCTTAATATTCCGAATTCTATGTCCATGTTAACGGAAATAGCCCCTATGGAACACCGGGCAATTTTTATGTCTATGAATGGAATGGTACTTAGGGCAGGACAAACTATTGCCCCACTACTTATGGGGCTTGTTTATTCAGGTTTTGGCCTGAAAGCTGTTTTCTATGCTGGAGTGGTAGTCGCTGCAATAACTTTGGCTATTACAATCATAACCTTACATGGATTTGAAGCCAACAAAGAGCATACGGCACTATGAGAATGCATATAATTGACTTAAAAAATATTTAGAGCCAAGTTCTGCCTTAACCGAAACCACCGTATTCAGATTTTTTTAGGACAACCCATAACTATTCAGCAGACCACATGAAAACCGGAATCATTAAATTTTTGGAGCATATTTTTAACCCGCTCCACATCTATTGCAGGCTTGTTGACTGTGGTCTTTCACCTCGTACAGCAAAAAAAGCCGCCCGCGTTTACGAGCTTTTTTTATTTAAACCAGCAGTCTTTTGCATACCCACCATCAGGCATCAAAAGCAGGTGAAATAAGTTCACTGTCAATCGCATCCGCATCTGTGGAATTGTATTGAACCAGCTTATGAAGATGGGTAAAACTTTCCTCACTCATCACAAGAAAGTCTACAGCCAGCCCAGTCTCATCAGACCGGACAACTTTCCCTTCAACGTGTATTTCAATCTCTTTTGATAGAAGAATCGAAACCTCACATAAAGTACCGACAGCAAAGCCTTCAACGCGGTTACAGAGAATACCTTTCATACTTAAATTCTGAGTTTCTACCATTACACTAAGACCACTCTTATTAAGCTGAGCTGTAAATTCCACTTCAATACGGGTTCTGCGTCTTTTATTTTGATCCATCAACGACTCCGTCCGAGCTATTTCTTTCTTCAGTTAAACAATACTCACTACAAATTTATTTTTAAACAAACTACCCACTATCGTTAAAATAAACAATTCCCTACATGCGAATATCTACCATAATTGTAACTAAAACACTTAAAACTGTACCTGCATTTTTTTATCAGCAAAAGACATACTTTCCCTAACCACTTTTTTAAATTATACAGAACCTGCGTATTCAGTTATTTAATTTTACTGTACGCCTTAAAAAATACTCAAATATAAATAAAATTTTAAGTTAAATATTAGGGAGAATTCAGGCTATGGATAGAGAAATAATGAAAGCTAAATTTTTGATTGAATCACTGCCATATATAAAAGAATTTTTCGGAGAAACAGTTGTTATCAAGTATGGCGGAAATGCCATGATTGATGAAACGCTTAAACGAGCCTTCGCGCTTAACATAATTCTACTTAAATATATCGGCGTAAACCCAGTGGTGATTCATGGCGGAGGGCCCCAAATTCAAAAAATGCTTAGCGCACTAAACATCGACAGCCACTTTAAGAACGGATACCGCGTAACGGATGAAGCAACCATGGATGTGGTGGAAATGGTTCTTGTCGGACAAGTGAATAAGCAGATTGTTAACCTGATCAACCTTAACGGCGGAAAAGCTGTAGGGCTTTCAGGGAAAGACGGAATGCTTATTAAAGCGGAACAGAAACAAATGGTTATCGAGTCAGAAGCAAAAGCTCCTGAAATAATAGATCTTGGCAAAGTTGGCGAAGTGACTGAAGTGAATACAACTCTTATTAAATCGTTACAACGAGACGGCTTTATTCCCGTAATTGCTCCAGTCGGAGTCGATGACAACGGCTCTACTTATAACATCAATGCGGATTCTGTTGCCGGAGCTGTTGCCTCTGCAATGAATGCCAAAAGACTCCATTTGCTTACTGATGTAGTAGGTTTGCTTGATGCGGATAAAAATCTCATTTCATCAATGACCTGCCGTGAAGCTGCGGAAGCTATATCATCCGGAGTTGCCACAGGCGGCATGATCCCTAAGCTGACATGCTGCATTGAGGCGGTACATAGCGGAGTAAAAAAAGCTCACATAATTGATGGAAGAGTTGAAAACTGCGTTTTGCTTGAACTTTTTACCAAAAACGGTATCGGCACTGAAGTCGTAAGTTAATCTAATCTGGAGACTCACATGAAAGCTGTTGCTATCGTTGGAAAAAAGAAAACTGGTAAGACTACTTTAGGGTTGGCTCTAACCAAATATTTTTCAGACAAAGGATTAACTGTCGGAGTCGTTAAACATTCACATCACGGCTTTGATGAAGAGGAAGGAACCGACACGCAACAGTATAAACAGATTGCTTCATGTGTTGCAGCGTACTCCCCTTCGCAGTCATTTGTCTCGTGGAATAAAGAAAAGCCGCTTCAAGACCTTCTGCCTTTACTTGATGCTGATATCATTATTATGGAAGGCGGAAACATGCTCGGCTGGATGCCTCGTTTTATAACCGTTCGCGAAGATAACGACAATAAAGATTTTTTTCCTGAATTAGCTTTAGCCCAAATTCCAGCCTGCACCAGAAACAACCCTCCTAGCGCAGATGAAATTGAAAGACTAGCACAGCTTGTTACGGAAAAAGGTTTTTTACTACCCGGACTCAACTGCAAAGCATGCGGACGTGAATCATGCAGAGATTTTGCCGTAGACATCAACTCCGGCAAAGCGAAACCTGAAGGATGCAAAGCAACCTCCGGTAAAATGGATGTCACTTGTAACGGCTTGCCATTAGCTCTTAATCCATTTGTATCAGATATTCTTTCATCAGGAATTTCAGCAATGCTTTCTCAGCTAAAAGGTTATGCTCCAGGTGATCTAAAAATTACTATTAAAAACGGCAGTTAAATCAATGCGTCATGACTTTTTTGACATACTCATCCGGGAGGGATTTGAATCTCTGCTACTTTCATTTGCGCCGACACCAATTGAAATGCAATCAATTTCTGACGCATATGGACTTGTACTTGGTGAAGATATCCTTTCACCTGAAAACCTTCCACCAGCAAACCGTTCTTGCATGGACGGATATGCAGTACATGCCCGCGACGTTTTCGGAGCAACTGAAAGTAATCCAGCTTACCTTGAACAGTGCGCACAACTTAGAGTTGATGAAGCTCCGAACTTTACTTTAAAAAAAGGCGACTGTGCCGCGATCCCAACCGGAGGAACTCTTCCTGATGGAGCAGATGCTGTGGTCATGGTCGAGCATACTCAAGAACTAGGAGCCGGAACAATTGAAATACGAAAATCATCCACTCCCGGTGAACACTCCATGCTTAAAGGCGAAGATGCTGCAAATGGTGAAAAAATATATGAAGCCGGACATTCTGTCCGTTTTCAAGATGTCGGCTTGCTTGCAGCGCTCGGCATTGGCAGCGTTAAAACACACAGAAAACCGCGCATAGGCATAATCTCCACTGGCGATGAACTTGTTGAAATTGAAGCTCCGCCCCGTGTGGGAACTATTCGTGATGTTAATTCCCACACATTGCGCTGTCTTGTCTCTAAAGCTGGAGGGATTCCGGTAAATTACGGAATAGTTCCTGATAAACTTCAGAAACTCGAATCGACGCTTGCTAAAGCTATTGCTGAAAATGATCTGATTCTACTTTCAGGTGGAAGCTCAGTTGGAATGCGCGATCTGACAGTCAGAGCGATAGAAGCTATGGCTGACTCTGAAATTTTGGCTCACGGCGTGGCAATCAGCCCCGGAAAGCCAACAATTTTAGGTAAAGCAGGTAGTAAGCCTGTACTTGGGCTTCCAGGTCAGGTAACGTCAGTTCAGATAGTTATGCTTTCTATAGTAATGCCATTTATAAGACACCTTATGGGACAGAGAAACAGCTTTGACTGTAGGGACCGCCCTATATTACTGGCAGAACTTGAACGCAACACTCCTTCCAAGCAAGGCCGTGAAGATTATGTCAGGGTCAAACTTAAACATAGAAAAGGAAATATTCCGCTTGCAGAACCTATTTACGGTAAGTCGGGCCTTCTTAAAACTATGATTCAGGCCGACGGACTTATGATAATCCCATCGGATATGGAAGGTTCATACGCAGGGGAACAAATCCAGGTTTGGTTGATTTAGTATATTTCACATACGGAGAGTAGCTATGTCTGATCGCAATATTTATTTGAAAACGATTCCAGTTCATGAAGCCGTAGCCGTTGCTATTGCAGCTCTTGACCGTGAAAAGCTCGTCAAACCGGAAAATATACCTGTTCATGAAGCGCTTAACCGCGTGACCTCCGAAGCAGTCCGTGCCCGCTGTTCCTCTCCAACATACCACTCAGCTGCAATGGACGGATATGCTGTTAAAAGCGATACAACTTTCTCCGCCCGTGAAGGACAACCTATTGAGCTGATCAAAAATGATACCTGCATAGCTGTCAACACCGGAAATGCTCTTCCTGATGGCATGGATGCAATTATAATGATAGAAAATATCGTAGACAACGGTGATACTATCAGCATTGAGTCTCCTTCTTTTCCATGGCAGCATGTCCGCAGAATAGGTGAAGATATTGTCGCAACTGAAATGCTTCTGCCGCGCAACCACACTATTTCCGCTTTCGACATCGGAGCACTCCTTTCCGCTGGCATATACGACATTAAAGTGCATGAAAAAATACGCATGACCTTCATTCCAACAGGGGATGAGATTCTTCCGTTTGCTGATCGCCCTACGCCTTCTGCGGGGGAAGTGATAGAATCCAATTCACAAGTATTTAGAGCACTATCTCTTGGTCTAGGCATAGAATTCACTGCAACATCTCCAGTACGCGACCGTAAGGATCTCCTGGTTAAGTCTGTTGAAACAGCTTTAAATAATTCTCACATAGTAGTTATCGGCGCAGGTTCCTCAGCCGGAAGCAAAGATTTTACAAGCAAAGTCATTTCACAAATAGGGTCCCTGCTGGTTCACGGCATAGCCATTATGCCCGGTAAACCGACTGTACTTGGCACAGCTAAGAACAAACTGCTAGTAGGAGCTCCAGGTTATCCTGTAAGTGCTGTAGTATGTTTTGAAGATATACTTACGCCGGTAATCTCATGGCTTTCAGGAAAAACTGCGCCAGAAAGAGAGAAAGTTCAGGTAAGACTTGCCAGACGCACCCCTTCTAACCCCGGTATGGAAGAAATTATCAGACTTGCAGTAGGTAAAGTCGGCAACGGATATACAGGGGTTCCGCTTGCACGCGGAGCCGGAATGATCACAACTCTCACCAAAGCTCAAGGATTCACCAGAGTTCCGGCCGGAAGCGAAGGAATCGAACTGAATGAATTAGTTGAAGTTGAACTTTTCTCAGACAAACAGAATTTAAAAAACATAATCATGCACGTTGGAAGTCATGACAACACTCTTGACCTACTTGGAGATATTCTTATGGGAGCAGAGACTCCCATACGCCTTGTATCTACTCATGCGGGTTCAATGGGTGGGATTACAGCCCTTAAGAATGATGTGGCCCTATTCGCCGGATCGCACCTTTTTGCCCCTGAAAGCGGAGACTTCAACTTTCCATTCCTTGATATATACCTTCCGGACCTAGATGTGACTGTGATCAATCTGGCGATCCGCCATCAAGGATTTATTGTCCCTAAGGGTAATCCTCTAAAGATCACCGGAATTGAAAGCCTCCGTGACGGTAGTATTAATTTTATCAACAGGCAAAGAGGTGCAGGAACAAGAATTCTCTTCGACTATCATCTCGAAAAAGCAAAAATAGATTCTGAGTCAGTAAAAGGATACAATCGGGAAGAATTCACTCACATGGCTGTTGCTGCGAATGTGTTAACAGGAACTGCTGACTGCGGACTTGGAATATATGCCGCCGCCAAAGCTTTGAATCTAGACTTTATACCTTTAGCTAATGAGAGATATGACCTTATAATACCTGATAAATATATGCATGATACAAGAATTATTTCACTTGTTAATCTGCTGAAATCAGATGAAATTAAAGAAGCTATTAAGAGCCTTGGTGGTTACGAAATTACCATGACAGGGAAAACTATGAAGCCCGGTATGGGCCTCGGCTGATTTTTAATCAAAACACCCCGCTGTCATATAATTCAGCGGGGTGTTATTTTTTAGAATTTGAAACTTTTAACTCTTCTTATGAACTTCCCACTCTTCTACTTTATAATCTACCGGAACTTCTTCCCATCCGCTGAACATGGCAGCAACGTGAGCTGTTATGGAGTGTCCTGTTGTGGTCATATAAATATGCACTATAAGGAAGGCCAACAATGCGTAGGCACAGCCCATATGCACATTTGCAACAGTTTCGAGACTTACAAAGTTAATCCCGTAAGCGACCCAGTCATTATAAGTCCAGTACAACAATCCAGTTACCATTTGTAAGGGAAGCAGAATTGCAGATAATCCCAGATAAACAAGCCGTTGCAACGGATTATGCTTTGCGCCAGAACTTTTGTGAACAGGATGATCTTCACCTTTGAATATTCCTACAGCGTAATATCTTGCCACCGCAAAAAGCTTCTTAGACGTTGGGATATACTGTTTCCATTCACCTGTTGTCAGTAACCAGAAGATAATGAATACAAACAATACCAGCCAACTGATTCCAAAGGTATTATGCAGATCTACGGCTCTTTCAAAACCGAATAGATTAAAGAGCCCGTGAACCTCAAGTCCTGTGACCATAAGCAGGACAATCAGCACAGACTGTGTCCAGTGCCAGAAACGTTCGAAACGTGAGTACAAATATATTTTTTTCATATGATGATGTGTTAAAGCCATGACTAGTCCTCCTTACGTCCCTTTATGAAGATTCGTCCGAGTGCATGCAGAATCACTCCTACAGCAGAAGCTATGACTATAAACCATCCACCGGCATCAACAACACGATTTGAATCTCGTCTTGGCATATAAAAGGAATTGAGATTGCTTAATCGGCTCTGCTTGCTATGACACGCTTCACAGGCAAGAACATTATCTTTGGGTGCAACCATGTGAGTGATAGGATAAACATATTCAGTTTCAACAAAACCAACATTACCGCTGAATGGAAGACCTGCATATGCCATTCCGGCAGCGGATGCTTTTACCCAGTCATATCCCTTCCAGTATGCAGCCTCATCCTTGCCGAACAAGTGAGGAATTATCATATTTTTATTAACAATGTCATAGGGAGTCTTTCCACGATGTACCTTAAAAGGCATGATACGTGATTTGCTGTCCTTACTGCTTCCGATCGGCCTGCTAACCTGTACAGGAAGGCTCGGATCAACAACAGTCTTGGCGGTGATAGATTCAATTGTACCGTTAAACCAGTAATATTCAGGAATAACATCTTTTTCCCACCGCATATCACCTTTCTTGGTCATATATGTAGGCTTGCCCCACTCACCTTTGACGACATAAGCTTTGCCGTCTTTCTTTCTACCGGCCTGTGACCAGTCCCACCACATCTTGGTTGGAAGCTCACGTGCAAAGGTAGGTATATGACAGCTCTGACAGGCAACTTTATCAGTATGATCATTAAGCTTCATACCAATTTCCGATTTATGCGGAGTTGCACTATGGCAGGATTCACACATAATTTTTGCGCCTAAATCATCTTCAAGTAGAGATTTACGGTCCGTAGCGGCAGGATTTGAATAAATGCGGCCCGCAATTTGATGTTTTACAGTGGTATGACAGCGAGTACATTCAAACTTCTGCCCTTCCATGCTCATATGAACATCAAGATTCTTGCTCGGCATACGCATGGAAGAATCAAGATCACCATGTTTTACTCCGTCACCACCGCCACCATAGAAATGGCAGGTACCGCAATTAGCACGGGTTGGACGACTGACTGATTGTGCAACCTTGTTCCAATCAGGGGATTTATAATACTTGCCGTTCCCCTTAAATTTCATCCCGGGAGGTGGGGCAGGATTACCGGCTCCGGCAGGAAACTTTTTATATGTTCCCGTCTGCTCATGGCAAACCAGACAATCTATCTTTTTTTGAGACGAAAAATCAAAATTCTTATCTTTCCATCCATATCCGGCATGACAGGAAGTACAGCGAGGTTCATTGGATTGAATGTTAATACAAAAATTATTCATCACCAAACCGCCCTTGCCTATCCCCATTTCTTTTTCTGCTTTGGGGTCAAGCCATGTCCAGTGAATGGTTTTATGAAACTGATGTCCGGCCTCGGTATGGCAGGTCAGACAGGCCTGTGTAACTTCCGGACCTTTGGTAAACGGCTGCTTAAGGACATCAAATTTGGAATGATCCGCTGTTATCCAAAGTTCTTTACCCTTGGTCGCCTGACGAGCCATTTCTATGCCCGGAGCATCATCACTCGCTCCGAACACAGGACCGCACAGAAAAGCAACTGTTGCCAGTGCTAAAACTGATCTCCTTATGAACCCCATTACAGCCCTCCACTCGTTAAAAGCTTATACTAACTGCCTCCATAATGCTCCTTATAGCCTTCAAAATATGATGAACGTCCTCGAACCAAGGCAATAAGAGCAGCGATTCCAAGAAGAATCGCAAATCCCAGATGAGTCCAGTCTATCATCATTACCGTAAAAGGGTCCATAGTTACATATTATATTTTTAGAGAACCTATGATCAGGGTATTTATACTTACTTATAAAAAAACTGGTTCATCTTTGAAATAATTTTTATAATTCTGTGTTGATAAGTGTGCTCAGCAAAAATTCTTTTCATACCGGCACGAATTATTTTTTCCCGCCCTTTTTCATCTGAGAGCCATTTCGATATAACTCCCTGGATATTGTCATCTTTATCGTAACATGCAACCTCTTTGCCTGGTTCAAAAAGATTTTCAAGTGCTGAGTTATACTCAGTCAGCAAAAAAGAACCGCAAGCAGGCACATCGAAAATACGTTGATTTAAAGAAGCGGCAGACTGGAGACTTACAGCATTAAAGTTCAATATAGACTGCCTATAAAAAGCAGGTAATTCATCCTCATATTTAAGATGATTCCACCATGTAAAATCTATCTTCTTTTTAGACAAAGCCCTGACCCAATAAGTATCCCCCACAATAGCAGGACTAAACTCTAATAACCCAGACACAATATTGATACGCCTTAACCTTGTAGCCTGCAGCTGTATAAGGCGAAAAAACATCTCCTGTTTATCTGAAGGCAAACTTATACATGTTTCAAAGACATCATTCCCTGCACGATTAAGTAATTCATTCATATCAATTGAGAAATCTTCTTCCAGCAACCCACCAAGAGTCTTGTACTTGCGCAGTAAAGTTACAGGAAAACCACCGGCTCGCAGCACCTCAACTATCTTCGGTGTCCACGTAGAACCGACGAATGAAACAGGGTATAAGTATTCATGATATCCCTTAACTGGATGAAAAATAGAAGTATCAGTTCCAAGTGGAAGATACTGTGCATAAGGAACATTTCGCTTATTCAAAGACACAATAGCTTCTGGGTCCCAACTGAAAACAGCAAGTAGGGAGTTTGCGTCAACATCTGATCTAAGAAATATTTCCTGACGATCTACAAACCAGCTTGCAAATGGAACCCCACAACGTTTTAACAGTCCCAGAACCTGCCCTTCCCGATCCAGTCCAGCATGATTGACGGATAAAATAAAGTGAGGTTTTAAAAGCGCGACTTTATCAAGCAACTTCTTAAGAAAAAAAGGGGTCTGTTGAAATTCGACTGAAACAAAGGAAATTCCAAGAGACTTCAAACCTCTGGCAAGCTCAGGAATAACAAAATAATCTTGAGTGATAAGCAGAACCCGAGGACGCTGGCCCTTTATATGTGGAATATTAATCATCTATAAATAATTATCTTTCGAAACAAACAAAGTCTACCAGAGATTATACACTGAATATTCCACATATACATATAACTAAGAGAGATTCATGCTCTAATTCCTTAATCTTCTTTATGATCTATAAGGCTATAAAAAACCTCTCATTAACGAACATTAGTTCCAACTCGAACACTTTCAAAATATGATGAACGTCCTCGAACCAAGGCAATAAGAGCAGCGATTCCAAGAAGAATCGCAAATCCCAGATGAGTCCAGTCTATCATCATTACCGTAAAAGGGTCCATAGTTACATACGGAAGATTCTTTATTACGCGAAAAACGCCGGTAAATATAACCGCAGCAAAAAGAAATGCGCGCACTTTCCCGCAAAGAGATAAACGTATCTTACCGCGCTTACTCATAATAAAATCCGTGGCCATGAACATAACCATAAAGATCAGCACTGCGCCCAACATGTAATGAAGTTTATTGGTGAGATAGAAATTGGAAAGCCAACTTAAACCGGGAATACTGGCGATGTAATATCTTTTGAAGATAGGCATCTGAGCTACTCCGGTGAGGGCCATAAAAAAGACAACAATTTTAAAAAACCAGCCGTATATGTTTTTACTCATCATTCTTATCCTTGTTCTTATCATCTGCAGCAGAGGATAGATAATTTCCTGCTTTGATAATTCCGGCAGCAATACCTGCAAGCGGTGCAATAGCTATTGCACTAGCAAGATTTTCTTCATCCGCCATTGAGTCGGCAACAGGTTGTAGCCCCGGTTTTCCTGCGCCTTTCTCAATTGCTTTATTCAAAAGATCAAAAGGTACCGGTGATACATAAATTGTATTGGTTCCGCCGTTTTCTTCTTCCCCATAAATGAACCAACCATTTTTATCTGCCAATTCATGCGCTTTAGCTAAAATTTCGCTACGCGGACCTATGGTCTGAACATGTTCAGGACAGACTTCTATGCAGGCAGGAAGTTTGCCTTCGTTAATACGATTGTAACAACGGTCACACTTATACATCACACCGTTACCGCCAAATTTAGGAAGAAGACGCATGTATAATCCCACTCCGGTTTGCCGCTGTGGTATATGCCAAGGGCAAACGGCCCGACACTTTGCCCCGCCAAGGCAGACATTTGGCTGAATACGTACTATACCGTTTTTCTGCTTTGCCGCCGCACCCCAAGGGCAAAGATCTGCACAAGGAGGATTCTGGCAATGCAGACAGCGGCGCGGAATATTTACTTCATAATTTTCACCCTTATACTCTACTTCCGCACTTTGAATGAAAAGCCAGTTATATGGTGTAAGCCTGTCATCCACACCCCGCTTATCCGACCAATCCTCAACCTTAACACGAGACGTAGGATACATTACCGGAAAAGGCTTCTTAGGTTCAGGATATTTTGACCCGTTAACTTCAGAACACCCGTTTACACACTCACCGCAACCGATACATTTTGAAATATCAAGCAAAGTCGCCAGCTCTTCTGTTCCAGATGATGCAGCCGTTGCTGTAGACGTGGAAGGCAAAAGCATGGCGGCACTTCCAACTCCAAGCCCTTTTAAGAAACTTCGCCTCGATATCCCTTTCTTTTTTTCTGTCATATTTTCCTGTCTCCACATTAAAATTTAAACTCAGACTCAACTGATAAGTCCTTGATTTTCTGATTTCTATTTTTAATTTTAATTTGCACTTTTATATTAGAGCAGAATCCGTGCCCGAATGATTTATTTTATATATAAATACCACAGGATATACGGTTAACACCATCTTCAGGCTATTTATTAATCAAAATTAGACTTTCAATGACTACAAATATCTGGACATATGTTTAAACATATGTCCAATTATATACACATATCGATTGAAATTGAACACCAATAAACACTTTTTTAGCTAGTAAAATACCGCTAATAGATTTTAGAAGACAGAAAGAGGAGGGGAAGTGAAAGATCAGGAAATCAATTTATATATGCGTGAAGTAATTGATACAATGAACGAAGGTCTTTTCCTAATTAGCCCGAACGGAACCATCATGATGGTGAATGACGCCCTGCTCAAAATGACTGGATTCAAAAGGGAAGAGCTGCTTGGTAAACCATGCTCTGTGTTCGGCTGCGATGCGTGTGAACAGTCTAGAGAGTTAGGTAAACAACATTGGTGTAGATTATTCAATACCCGGAAAGAAGGCAGTAAAAACTGCTATATTATCAGCAAAAACGGTTCTTATCTACACGTGCTAAAAAACGCTTCCATCCTTAAAAACGAAAACGGTGAAATTATAGGTGCGGTTGAAACACTTACAGATATATCCGAACTTGATCGCAAGGAGTTAAAAATACAAGAGTTATCGCTGCAACTGAACCGTGATGACAAACAATTTTGCGGATTTATAGGTAATTCCGCACCGATGCAGAAGGTGTATACGCTCATTAAGAAAGCAGCTCAATCTGATGCACCTGTCATTATATTCGGAGAATCAGGTACAGGCAAAGAACTAGCTGCACAGGCCATCCACCAACTCAGTCCACGAAAGGACAAACCGTTTGTACAACTTAATTGCGCAGCTCTTAACGATGCGTTGCTTGAGAGCGAACTGTTTGGACATGTAAAAGGATCGTTCACAGGAGCATACAGACACAGATCAGGTCGGTTTGAAGAAGCTGGAAGCGGAGATATTTTTCTAGATGAGATAGGTGACGTTCCGCTGCATATTCAAGTTAAGCTGCTTCGTGTACTTGAAACGAAATCTTTCGAACGAGTCGGAGACAGCCTCACGCTTTCCATGAATGCGAGACTCATCACTGCCACAAATCAAAATCTGCAGGAACTGGTGCGTGACAAAAAATTCCGCGAAGATTTCTTTTTCCGTATCAATGTAATACCCGTATATTTACCTCCGCTTCGAGACCGAAAGGGAGACCTGCATAGACTGGTTGAACATTTCATAAATACCAATCCAAATCTTGATAAAAGCGAAAGCCCAACGCCGGAAACTATGAGAAAACTCATTGAATACGACTGGCCCGGTAATGTGCGTGAACTTAAAAGTGCTCTGGAATATGCCGCTGTAGTAAAAGAAGCAGGCCCGATGCAGCCGGAACATCTACCTCCGCAAATCGTTTCTTTTTCCGGTGAAGACTACAATGCTCCATCAGTTAATATGCAGAAAACACCGCCTCGCGGGCTGACTGAAAAAGAAGAACTTATCTCCGCTCTAAAAAAAACGTCTGGTAACAAAAGCGAGGCAGCGCGGATCTTAAATGTCAGCCGCGGAACCATCCATAACAGAATTAGAAAGCATGGTATTGAGTACCGCATATACGAATAATTCAATATACCGTATTTGTCATAATAATTCAGGGGACCAATTCCTTTTCAAAAAAGAAAACGATAATTGTTAATACTGGACATTTTCCGACAAATTAAGTAGTCGTTTCTGAACATCAGGGGAAAAAGCTCCAGTCTTTAACCCCGCTTTTTCAGCCGTACACCTTATACACTGGCTTGATTCCAGTGCCTAAACAACAAGATTGCCTGCATGGCCTCCGGATTTAAAGGAATATCCCTTTGAAACCGTAAATTGCATTACCCCGGCATCAAGCAAATTTCAGTTCTTTCTATACGATATAAGCTAAGAACAACTTTAAAAGCTTGCCATCAAGACCGGAAAAGGCAGCGCACATGGGATTAAACCTCCAGAGGAGACTCCACCAATGAGCAATGAAGAAAAAGCTACTTTAAATTACAACGGCAAAACCTATGATTTGCCAATCATAACCGGAACTGAAGGCGAAGTAGGTCTGGATATATCTAATCTGCGATCACAAAGCGGATTAATCACTTTTGACCCCGGGTTCGGAAATACCGGAGCCTGCAAAAGTGACATCACATTTGTTGACGGTGAAAACGGAATTCTGCGTTACAGAGGCTATCCAATTGAAGAACTTGCCGAACACGGAAATTTCATTGAAACAGCATGGCTGCTTATTTTCGGAGAGTTACCTCTGAAAGAAGACCTTGCCAGATTCAGAGCACTTCTTTGTGCTGAAGAACTGATTCACGAAGATTTACTTCATCACTTCAACGGCTTTCCGTCTCACAAGAGCCAACCTATGGCGATTCTTTCTGCGGTAATCAATGCACTTGGCAGTTATCATACTGACCTTTACGACATCCATAATAAGTCTGAATTTTTCCTTGCTGTGGGTAAAATGATATCCAAGGTTAGAACTATAGCCGCATTTTCATACAGAAAATCTATCGGCAGACCTTTTATGTACCCCAATCCGGACCTCAGTTACTGTCATAATTTTCTACATATGATGTTTTCTATCCCGAATAAACATTATGACCCGCCGATTGAGGCCGTTAAGGCTCTTTCATTAGTGTTTATGCTGCATGCCGATCATGAACAAAACTGTTCCACATCAACAGTGCGTATGGTCGGATCTACTCAGGCAAACATTTTTGCGTCCGTATCAGCTGGAATATGCGCTCTGTGGGGCAAACTACACGGAGGGGCAAACGCAGCTGTTATTGAAATGCTTGAACAGATTAAAGCAGGTAATACGACTATTGATGACTACTTAGAAAAAGTTAAAAGAAAAGAAGTCAGACTCATGGGATTCGGTCACCGTATCTATAAAAGCTTTGACCCGCGTGCACGCATTCTTAAGAAAGCCGCACATAACCTGCTTGCAAACGGATTTGACGATCAGCTTCTGGACATTGCCCTTGAACTTGAAGAAAAAGCTATCAACGATGATTACTTTACCGAACGCAGTCTTTATCCAAATGTGGACTTTTACTCTGGGATCATCTTACGAGCACTCGGAATTCCGGTTGCAATGTTCACAGTAATGTTCGCTATAGGCAGACTACCCGGATGGATTGCTCATTGGTATGAAGATTTCGAAAATCCAACCACCAGAATCAACCGTCCGAGACAGATATACACAGGGCAGACTCAAAGAAACTACATTCCTATCAATTTCAGGAAATAATTTAGTAATATAAACCAAGGCTGCTTCTAATACAGAATGCAGCCTTGATTTTTGTCATTAGGTGAATCCAATCAGAAAATACTTGCTTTAACAGAGAGTTCAATTTATATCCTCTCTCCGTGCCGAAGTGGTGGAATTGGTAGACACGCTAGGTTCAGGGTCTAGTGGAGTTACTCCGTGGAAGTTCGAATCTTCTCTTCGGCACCATCTTTCAAAAAAAAGGGTTGCAGCTTAATAGCTGCAACCCTTTTTTTATTGCGCAAACATACACCGTAATAACTTACATATTGAAAGGCATTGCCCTAAAGCAAGTTGTTACGTACTTTAAATAATAAAAAGATATAAATTCAAGTAGAAATTTTAAATTGATATCGTCTAGATGTGGAGGGAGGCATGATAAAGAAAATTATTCGAAAGAATCTCTTAAATTATTATCCTTCCATTGCGCTAGGGCTTATTATCCTATCCTTTGTCTTTTTCCTCGGGATTCTTATTTTTTTCGATTCGTATGAAGATTTTTATCATTTCACACGGAAACACGAAAGTTGGAACCTAGATGACATTCTTATGGGGTTAGTTATAACCTTATCCTTCCTAGGTCCAATATCACTTATTGTTTCCCATAGAATTATGGTTAAAAATGAATCTTTAAAGGATGGTCTTGAGTTTCTACGTGCCGAGTTAGAACATAAAAAATTTATGGAAAGGACCAGGTACGATCTGATCAATAATTTAAGTATAGAACTTAAAAAGGTGTTAAATCTTTCGCTTAAAAACACCAATCAAGAAATACTACTTAATTCAGGTAGTCTTGAAAGATTGATCGATAAAATTACGACTGTGTGCTCAATCGGCTCTGACTACTCAACAAAAAATAAAGATGAAATTCATTTTCATCCAATACTGCGTGACATAAAGCAAAATCTCAAACTAAAGGCTAAAACGATAGGAGCTGAAATTCATTTTTTAGTCCAAACAGGTTTTCCAAACAAATGCTATGGGAATGAATATGCAATATTACAACTTATTACAGAAATTCTTCATGACGCTATGGAAAGATCGCGGCATGGCCTTATTAGTGTCCAGCTGAGACACGCCAGCTTTGAAGAAATTGTAAAAACAATTGAGATTAGAGTATCGAATATTGGGGATCCTGTTCCAAAGGAAAAACAAAAGCTATTCGACTACGAAAACTCTGGAAGCTACTTTCGAACACATCAAACATTCAATCCAAATAACCACTTAGTTCTGGCGTACTGGCTAATTTTAATGATTGAAGGTGAAATTACAGTTCTTCCTAATGAGCATGGAGGATCAATCATTACTTTAACTTTTCAAGTAACTGTTGATGCCCCCGAGTAGAGAACAAAAGGTCTACAAGTGTTTAGTCGCCCTACCAACAGAACATTTCCGAAAACAATGCCAAGCACGCTTCGAAGGTTTATAAAACATCGCTAGAAAAAATTCGAATAAGAATGCACAGACAAGCACAGCAAAGAAAGCTACGCAAGCCTTCGGGTTATCCGTTGCGGACCGCCACAACAAAATACAAAGCACAGCAAAACAGACTACGGAACCTATCAGCATAGGAACTCTTTGTGCGTTGAGAGTCGGTGCCAGCTTGGCTCCAGCTAGATTAACTGCGGCAAAAATCAATAAAAAGCCCGCACTTGCAATCACAGCTATGGACTCGATATCAAGCAAATTAGCCATGCATAAAGTGATTGCGCCTACCACAAGAACACCAAATGGTTGATCCCATACCTTACGCTCCATAATCTTTGGTAATTCATGATCCTGTGCGAGAATAAAACCTAAACGAGCATTACCATAAATAGTTGCATTGATAGCTGAAAGAGTAGCAAGCATTGCAGCTACCCCCACAAGATAAAAACCGAGTTGACCGAGTGCAGGACGAGCCGCTTCCGCAAGTACATAATCCTTTGAAGATGCAACAAGACTTTCCGGAACAACTCCGACAGTTAGAATTGCCACTAAAATATACAAAACGACAACTATTCCTACAGAGCTATAATATGCCCGAGGCAGAGTGACAGATGGATTGCGTACATCTTCAGCAGCATTAGATATCAATTCAAATCCCTCATATGCTACAAAGATAACCATTCCGGCAGGAATCACGGCTGACATAGGAGCCCAGTTTGATACGGCTAAACGTGCAGGCTCAATAAACATGGCACCGGATGAAACAACTATGCCAAGCAGAATAAGCTTAAGCACAACGATAAATGTTTCAGACTTACTGATAAGTTCCGCACCAAGCAGATTGATTACAACAGGGATAATAATCGCGATGCTGATAAGCCCGTGGTGCAGCCATGCAGTCTGTAAACCGACAGGGAAAAATGTTTTGGCATATGATTCAAAAGCGGTGGCATAAAGTGACAATGTGACAAGATAACTGAGCCATAAAACGAAATTTAGACCGCCTACTATACTGTCATGCCCGAATGCACGGTCCAGAAAGACAACAGTACCTCCTTGGCTTGGAAAGGCTACCGACAGCTTCGCATAAGAAAATGCCGTTAACATAGCAATAGCTCCGGCAATAGCAAAGGCAAGCGGAGTTGCACCGTGCGCCATTGAAACAGCAAGACCGAGCACGGCAAAAATACCGCCGCCGACCATACCGCCAATTCCTATAGCGATAGCTCCGTAAAGTCCTATAGATCCTTTTTTATCATCACTCACGCTTTAATCCCTCCATCACCTCTTGTACTTATGACCAAGGGCAAAAGCAATTATAAGGCCAGTACAGTTTAACCTTGAAAAGTAATTACCTGTTTATATGTCACGATTATTCCCCTTTGCGTGACGCCATTGCAATACCTGAAGCAAGTAACTACATAATTTAATTTATTATCAAAAAGATTTTCACAACATGTTCACACCCAACACGATCTTCGCAAGGGGATTTACCAATGATCACACGTAGAAATTTTCTTTCAATTAGTGCCAAATCCTTAGCTTTGTTTCCTTTTCTGTTTTCCACCAGGGCAAACGCTGCAAGTTTATCAAAATTAGTGCTTGCGGGCCCACCGGCTCCGCTGAGTCTGCCTCTGGCCCGACTGGCAAAAAAAACAACACTGCCTACGGCATTACCAAATATGGAAATGAGACAATGGCGCAACCCGGATATAATGAGGGCATGGATGATTTCCGGCGAAGTGCAAGTTTCAGCAGCTCCTTCCAACGCCGCAGCCATTCTCTATAATAAAGGTCTACCTGTGCGTTTACTGGATGTAAACAATGGCGGCATCTTAAGCATTCTCACCAGTAATCCTTCGATCAAAAAATTTACGGATATTAAAGGGAAAAAAGTTCTTTTGTTTTTCCGGGGCGATACACCGGATATGATTGTCCGCTACCTTGCCACAAAACAGGGAATCAGCCCTGATACTGACATGGACATATCCTATGTAGATTCTCCTTTCGAAGCTTTGCAGATGCTGCTGTCCTCACGGGCAGAGACAGTTTTACTGCCTGAGCCGGCAGCTACCGCAGCTATAATGAAAGGGAAATCTCATGGTATGAAACTTACGCGTATTGTCCTTCACGATGTTTGGGAGCAGGTTACTGACAGCAAGTTACCTCTGCCTCTCGGCGGAACAATATGTCAGGCTTCTTTGGCGGAAGAAAATCCTGAGATAATAAAAGAATTACAAATAGGCATTAAGCAGAGCATAAAATGGATAAATCAACATCCGGCAGAAGCAGCTCAGAAGTTTGCTGGCTTCTTCGGGCTCAAAGCTCCGGTGTTGCAAAAATCCTTGGAAACATTCCCAGTCAGCCAGCTTACGGCCAAAGTAGCTAAAAAGGATCTTGAATTCTATTATACGACCCTCATAGAAATGTCGCCGAAACTGATCGGCGGCAAACTGCCGGATGATGCTTTCTACCTAGGCTAGAGACCAGGTGAAGATGTTACGCCCAGCAAAACCAGCATGGCATAAATTAAACAGCATATGGTACCCGTTGCTGGGAGTGGCTCTTTTCATTCTCCTATGGTGGGTGGGAAGTGTTAATTACGGATCATTTATACTCCCCTCTCCTTGGGAAACCTGTAAGGCTCTATGGCAACTTATTCTAGATGGAAAAGCTTTCAAGGCCATGTGGATTACCACAGAACGGGCTTTGGGTGGATTTCTCATTGCAGGCATCATTGGCAGCAGCGTAGGAATTTTCGCAGGTCTGCGTCCGAAACTTGCGCAAACACTCAAACCGATAGCCGCCATTCTACTGGGTATCCCACCAATTGCATGGATAGTTCTTGCCTTACTATGGTTCGGCACAACAGGATTTACTCCAGTATTCACAGTTGTAGTAACGACTTTGCCCATCACCTTCGCTGTAGCAGTAGAAGGAGCCCGCACCAGAGATGAAGGGCTTGAGAAGATGGCCCGCTCCTTCAAAACACCACATTTCATGTTGCTTTGGGATGTATACCTACCGCATATCCTATCATACCTTTTCCCCGGATGGATAACCGCACTGGGATTGGCATGGAAAGTTACTGTTATGGCTGAATTGCTTGGTTCCACAGACGGCATAGGAGCCAACATGGCTATTGCAAGAGTAAATATGGAAACAGCAGAAGCTCTGGCTTGGGTTATCGCTGTGGTTGCTCTGCTCTTAGTTGTTGAATTGCTGATACTGGAACCTTTAAAACACCGTCTTGAACCTTGGCGCAGAAAAGTTTTGCAAACATCATGAAAAATATAAATATGCCATGCTGACTTGGAAAAATATCTCTCACGACTATGGAGAAAACCCAGTACTTTCCGGAGTAAATCTGCAAGTAAATTCAGGAGAAATTCTGGCACTGACAGGGCGTTCCGGTTGTGGAAAAACATCACTTCTGAACATGGCCGCAGGTTTACTTGTTCCTACAGACGGACAAGTCATCAATACATTTTCACATACTGCCTGCGTATTTCAAAACCCTCGCCTTCTGCCTTGGCGCAACTCTCTGGATAATATCGCATTCGGCCTTAAAGCCATGGGCAAAAACAGTGTAGATAGACTGACAAAAGCTAGAAAGCTGGCTGAACGTATAGGGCTGCGCCCATGCGATATAACTAAATATCCACATGAATTAAGCGGAGGCATGCAACAACGTGTTTCCCTTGCAAGAGCTCTGGCTGTTGAGCCTGAGTTACTGCTACTAGACGAGCCTTTCAGCGCACTTGATGTAGGACTGCGCCGAGAACTCCAAGACCTTGTCCTTGAACTTATTCTTGAACGCGGGCTGTCAGCTGTATTCGTGACTCACGATCTTTTTGAAGCAGTGCGGATCAGTCACCGCATCGTAATCCTCGCCCCATCACCGGGTCGCATTGTATACGAAAAACAAATCCCACAATCTTTTTTAAACCGAAATACAGACTTTATTCATAAGACAGTGACTGCGTTGCTGGCTGATAATATCGTTGAATCAGCATTTGGGAACAATAAAAAAAGCTACGATACACCTGATGCAAAAGTAAACTTACAGAACAAAATAAAAGAGGTTAATATGGTAGAGTTCAAACCCGTTAACATGCCTGAAACAAAATTAGCCAAAGACATGGCTGGGCGTAATATTTTAGTCAAATCCCAAATCAACAAAGTTTTTGGATATAATCCCATGGTCACGGCTCTACTCTTCGCCTTGGCTCCTGAAAAAATAGCAGGACTCGGCATGCCTTCTATGCCTCCGGAACGCATGCTGGCAGACCAAGATTACCTCTCACTACCCGTTCTAGGCGTTATGGGTGGAAACTTCGGGGGTGGTAAAAACACCTTCAACAAGGAAGCCATACAGCAAAATAAGGTTGACCTGATACTGTCCCTATCGCTTTTCGCCATAGATGAAATTGAAGTAAACGTTGCAAATCAGCTTCAGCAGGAATTAGGGATTCCCGTACTGATATATGACGGAGGACTCGAATGTACCGCAGAAGTTCTGAGAAGAGTCGGATCTTTAGTGGGCGCATGTGACAGAGGCAACATACTCGCCGAATATTTCGAGGATAAATTTTTTAAAATTCAGAAAACTATTGCACAAATTCCAAGAAGTGAACGCCACACCGTCTATTATGCACAGTCCCCAACGGGCCTGCTCACAGAACCACGAAAATCACGGCATGGCGAAATCATAGAATACGCCGGAGGAATAAATATTGCCGAAGTTCACGAGCAACGCGGGTGCGGACGTACATCGGTGTGCGCTGTAGATTTGGCTCGCTGGAATCCGGACTTTATCATCATGCTTTCAGACGAAGGCAAATCACAACAACGGCTATACAACCGGGTTAAAACGGATCCATTCTGGTCTCAATTAAAAGCCACCCGAAGTGGTAATATCTACGAACCGCCGGGGGCCATGTATAACTGGTTCGATCGCCCTCCGTCCGTGAACAGACTTATGGGATTAATATGGCTTACTAACCTGCTCTACCCCGAATGGTTCAATTGGGATATTATGCGTGAAACCAGAGAGTTCTACCGTCTGTTTTACCGTATGGAATTAGGTCCTAAACAAGTAGAATCACTGATCAGAGTATAACTTCTTTATTGCGTGCCGGATCTGAAAGCGGAGGAAGTGCTGCTTTTGAAAGCTCATTCAATGCTTCAAGTACATCTTGACTTAGCTACAACATGGCATTAATTACTTCTTAATATATTAATATTGTTAGAATAATACACAATGGAAACTGATCATATATTCATAAAAGTCAAGCACAATGCGCCTGAGGCTGAACTTCTTAAAAAGATAGGTTTAACTGAAGGATCTTCTAATCAGCATGCAGGGCAAGGAACAGCAAACCGAAGGTTCTTTTTTAAGAATTTTTGTATTGAGCTGCTGTTTGTCGAAAAGATTGATGAGTGTCAGAATGAAACCACAAGCCAATTACATCTTTTTGAACGGCTTACTTCAAATTCCCTTAATATCGCTCCATTCGGAATTTGCTTCAGACCAACGAGTCAAAACGAGTCAGCGGCTCCATTCCCTTGCCGAGATTATAAACCGCGCTATTTACCTACGCCGCTAAATATTGACGTAGCCCCTATAAATCTCGCTGAACCGATGTGGTTTTATTTATCGTTTTCTAAACGCCCTGATGAAGCCCCGGCCGAAAGCCGTCAGCCGTTAGAACATCCCGCAGGTATTAATGAGCTAACCAGTGTACGGCTGATAACGCCAGACTCAGAAAATTTATCGCCAGCAGCAATTTGTGCTTCAAAACTACATAATTTTGCAATTGCCGAAGGCAAAGAATATTTGCTTGAACTTGAATTTGATGAGCATGCACAGCAAAAAAAATATGACTTAAGGCCGCACCTTCCGCTGATTATGTATTGGTAGCTAATTTATTTTTTATTGCATCCAAAACTCACTATCTTCCCACAGCTTGTTTCAAACTCGCAATATTCCCCATCAGCAGTCCCGCATCCTTTTTTATACGGTCTTCCGACCAGTCCCACCACCGCAGTTCCTCTAGAAACGCAATATCTTCATCCGAAAACCGTTTCTTGATCTGTTTTGCAGGAGAACCCGCCACGACAGCATAAGGAGGAACATCCCGCGTAACTATTGACCGCGAACCGATCCTTGCACCATTGCCTATGGTTACCCCCGCCATAATCAACGCTTCAAACCCGATCCAGACATCGTTTCCGACAACGATATCGCCCTTGTTATCCCAGCTTTCGGTAATTCCAAACTCATGCTCCCAAAGTTCGCCGAATATTGCGAAAGGATAATTGGAGCAAGCCGCCTGTTTATGATTTCCGCCATTGAATAAAAATTTTGCTCCGTGTGCTATGGAGCAAAATTTGCCAACAATCAATCTGTCGTTGTTCACGAAGGGATAATGATAAAGGACATTCTTTTCCTGAAATTTCAGCGGATCTTCAAAATCATGGTAATAAGTGTATTCACCCACGATAATATACTCATTCGTGATAGCTTCCCTAAGATTGCAAGTGTTCTTATCATCAGATCTGGGAAATAAAGGAGTACTCATACTATTTCCTTTTCTCGTGCCGAACTGGAACTGAAAAAGGCTTCCATTTCGCGCATCATAAATTTTTAAATTGTTTCTTAACGTACTGTTATATAGGACAATTCAAAAATAAATGTCAAAAAAAAGACCCGATACATTTTAATATTGAAAAATTAATAGGTTACTTATAGGTCACGAGTGTTCCACTTTAATATCAGTTATCATTTTTCACTTCAATCCGCTTAACCAAAACTTTGGCAGCTGATTTATAAAAAGCATAGTTCATTTGAATATTGGCAACATATGTAGGAGTTTCAGAACCTATATCCTTGTAAGCAGCGTATTCCACGTTTCCGAACCATTGATTAGGATCAAGGCCCATTTCTTTCGCTTGCTTTCTAAGCTTGATGATACGATTAGGCCCGGCATTATAGGCGGCGAGAGCAAAATCAACCTGAGCATCTTTTGCCACATCTTTAAAATATCTATCACGCAAAAATCTAAGATACTTAACTCCGGCATGAACATTGCCATCAAGCGTATTAATATTTTTAACATCAACATTTTTATCAGCTGCGGTAGAAGGCTTGATCTGCATAATGCCGACAGCTCCTTTATGGCTTGATTTATTCATATTGAGACCTGATTCCTGATACGCAATCGCCATAAGCTTAAGCCAGTCAAAATTATATTTTTTACCGTATTTCTTAAAAACATTGGTAATTGGCTGCATTTCCTTCCAACCTATAACCATAGAAGGACTTTTGACCCATCTTGTATTCACAAAGTAACGCTTAAAAACCATATTACCGAGAAGCGTTCCCTGCCGGACAGTTGCGGCAAATTCACTCAAACTTTTCTGCAGTACCTTACTGGATGGCCTGATAGCCCAAGCGATTTCTCTGCCACCATGCAAAGGAGCGTCTCTATAAAGTCTAATATCCGGAAGTGGTTTTTTCCAAAGCTCTGCAACGTGACTATCAGCAACAGCATATTCAATCATACTGCGCTCGGCCATTTCCAGCAGATCTTCTGTAACAAGATGTTTGTCTGCTTCAACTATATCTACAGGAGCAAGCCCTTTCTTTTTAAAACCGGAATTTAAAGATTCAAGACGGGTTTTGTAGCTGCTACCCGCCATTACATAAACAGTTTTACCTGCAAGATCAGTCAATTTTGAAATGGGCTTAGCTTTTCGCGATCCAACAACTATTTCTGCCCCTCCTTCCATATATGGAGATGCAAAATCGACTTTCTTTTTGCGATTAGGTGTAACCGTCAGCCCTGCGGCTATAATATCCCCTCTTCCCTCAAGCAATGCAGGAATAAGTTCCTCAAACGGCAAGGCAATAAAAACCATACGCACATGTTCATTTTTTGATTTTTTAGACAAATATTTCTTGTAAGCCTGCATCAGGTCATGTTCAAGCCCCCGAGTCGCCCCTTTAACTGTGAAAAAATTTGTGCGGTTATAACTGACCAGAACACGTATCGGAAGTTTAAGTTTTAAACTATCAGGCAGGTCCATCTTCCACTTTTTAGAAGATCTGGTTGGAGTCTCGGGCGTAGAATTACAGCCTGAAACTAAAAAAATGAGGCTCAAGCTGAGAAAAAGACAAGAAACAAGATTTTTCATATTCACTCCTAGTGGAGTATATTATCTATAGAAATGAAGTAGATCAATAAGGATTATTTGGAGGTGGGATTTGAAGATATGCTTAATTTATTATTTTAGTTTAGCTTAAATTGAATAATTTAAAGTTGATTTATCATTATCAATAAACATCTATTAAGTCTCACTCCCCACAGAAAACTCTTGACCCACTTCACTTTTAATGCTTAAGAGAGCATCGTCCGTCCAAATCCGGTTGTGTTGATTCTGTGTTTGCAGAATCGAATCATTGCAAGGGCAGTGTACCTGTTTCGTACTCCGTCCTACCTAATAGACGATAGACCTTAGAACTCCTTTTAAATTACAGGGACCAGTTATGCTAAGCACCCCGCTTGGCTGTTCTAAGGATAAGTACGATCTGCCTTTGACTGGCTTGCTAACGCTTGCTGTTTGTAGATCGCGATAACCGGACGGGTCCCCTCAGATACCGGACATTAATTACGGTAGAAAGACTTCCCCATTTTTTTGGGGTGGGCTTTTCTTTTGTTTGCACCCCGCAATTTCCGCCGACCCGGAACCCTCGATCACGAAGAGTTGATCGCGCCTTTATTATTTTTGCTTTGCGCAAAAGTTTTAGATAAGCACCTGATGGTTTATAATAAATCCGGATTAGCTGAATAACGGGAATTAAACATGGGACCACTTATTTAATGGCCCCTTTGTGATGTTTATTGCCCTGTTTTCATTATTCAACTTATATAATCAACCAATTCAACACATAAAAGAAAGTAAATAATATGGAAAAATTTAGAAATCTCGGCCTCTCTGAAGCGATTATCGACGCACTTGCAAAAAAAGGTTTCACCGAACCTACACCTATTCAAGCACAAACAATTCCGATGCTCCTCTCCGGTGAAAAAGATATCGTTGGTCAGGCTCAGACCGGAACAGGTAAAACCGCTGCATTCGGTCTGCCTATCCTTGAAAATGTTGTAGAAGGTGCAGGACATGTTCAGGCAATCATCCTCGCTCCTACACGTGAACTTGCTATGCAGGTTGCTGATGAACTTAACTCCTTCCGCGGTAAAAGAAGAATCCGCATTGCTACCGTATACGGCGGACAGGCTATGCTTCCTCAGCTTAAAGCCCTCAAGAGCGGCGCAGACATCGTTGTCGGTACTCCGGGAAGAGTTCTTGACCACATCAAGCGTAAGACTTTAAAACTTCAAGATATTTCATACTTTGTTCTGGATGAAGCAGATGAAATGTGCAACATGGGCTTCCTTGAAGACGTAAGCGAAATCATGGAAAGCGCCAGTGTAGATCATCGCACACTGCTTTTCTCCGCAACCATGCCTCAGGCTGTTATGCGTATTGCCCGTAAGTTTATGGGCGATTATGATGTTGTTTCTGTAAAACCTGAAAAAAATGAGATTCCTCTCACCGAACAGGTTTTTCACGAAATGCCTGAACGTGACCGTTTGGAAGCTCTTTGCCGTGTTATCGACTCCCAGAATGACTTTTTCGGACTGGTTTTTTGTAGGACACGTGCAGATGCTGACCGCGTAGCGGCTGCTCTTAACGAAAGAAAATACCCTGCAGAACCTATTCATGGCGATCTTTCACAGTCCCGTCGTGAAGAAATTCTCCGTAAGTTCAAAAGACGTAAGTGCAAAATCCTTGTTGCCACCGACGTTGCAGCACGAGGCATTGACGTTCCTGACCTGACTCATGTTGTCAACTTTGCCCTTCCTCAGGACCCGCAGAGTTACGTTCATCGTATCGGTCGTACCGGCCGTGCAGGTAAAAGCGGTATCGCGGTTACTTTGATCAACCCGCATGAATTCGGCAAACTCAGATATATCGCAAAAGTCACAGGCGCAAAAATAAACAAAAAGCCTCTGCCTACCATTGACCAAGTCATCGAAGCAAAGAAAGCCCACATGGGTGCTGAGCTCAACGAAATCGTTACCAACGGCAAGCATTTGTCATACCTTCCCCTTGCAAACGAACTGCTTGAAAACAGTGATCCTGTTGAAATCATTGCAGCTCTTCTCCAGCATTCACAGGGTAGCGTTCTTGATAAAAAGAGCTATCGTAGAATCGACGAAGGCGGACGTAACTCAGGAAGCCCTCGTGGTCGAGTTAGATTTACTGCTTGCGTAGGTCGCGCACACGGCATGACACCTCGCAAACTCGTTGATATGATCTGCGTAAGATCAAAAATAAACCCTGTCCGCATTCAAAATGTTAAGATCAGCGGTCAGCAGTCAACATTCTCCGTTCCAGGTGATGACTCTGATAGAGTAATGCGCGCAGTTAACAAATCTTCCAATAACGGTAAGCCTCTTCTCAGACGTGCTTAATTGAGAGATAAAATACTTAAAAAGCCCGCCCAAGTAACCTTGGGCGGGCTTTTTTTGGCCTATTTTTTTTATACATCAACGAGCTACTCAAGCCCCATGCCAGGGTGATGTGCTGCGTATTCCATGTCATTCTCATGGCAGACGGTGCAAGTTCCACCGGACCCTAAAGGCTTAGCCTCACCCATATATTGAAGTGCACGCAAATTATCCCGCTCATCTTCGGCAGGGAATATTGCATGCGGCGCATTATGACATGCGGCGCACATTACTGCATCCATCTCATCTTTACGATTGCGGAACAGACCTGACTTATCTTCATTCCAGACGTTAAAGGCTGAATCAGTATCCGGCTCTGCGAAATCTGCATGACAGGTCAGACAATCCGGTTCCTGTATCCACGGCTTACGAGAATTGACCTCTTCCTTATCCATATCAACCGGAGTTAATAGAACCATCAACTCTTTTGCCGCAGGTTTGTCTTCGTCTGCTTTAAGAAGAGCCAGCGCATGATTTTCCATCACTCCATGACAATTAACACATTCCATACCGACAGTGCGATGGTGACCACGTAAACTTTCAAGAGGATGACACATGGTGCATGCCTCATTATCCTTACCGGAAAGATATACTGCGTGAAAACCATGCAGTGCAGCAGATAAATCAAGCTGAGAGTCACCATCATGGCAACTTGCGCAATCAATTGTATCACCATTTACAGACTTAACCCGCTCCATAAAATCAGTATGATTGTCGCGGTCATGAATCTTCAAAAAATCATCAGCAGTCCGCGTGGAAAGTCCGCCTTGATTCTTAACCGCCCAGTCGCCTCCATGACAATTGTTGCATGTAGCTCTGGTTGAAACAGGAAGAACAATTGTAGTTGTCGCGAAAATCTCACCTGCACTATTCACTGCGTTTACTTCCACCAAAGGCAACGGTTGATATCCGTCATTTGAATATGGAAGCGCATTGATAGGCGGTGACTCAAAAAAGCCGCCTTCAGCTGTCATATCATATGGTTGATTTATCGCTTTAAGCTCGCAAACAATCTTTACATCATCGGTTACAACTTCAGGTGGATCACCTCGCAAAATCAACTGAGCACGAACCTTGCTGCCGCTCTCGGAAAGAGCAACTCTACCTTTATTTTCAAGAACTAAACGTAGTCCTTCAACGGGCCATGCCAGTAAAGTGTATTTTTGATCACTCTTAAAAGGGGCAGGCTTAACATCAGATTCTCTAATATCTGAAAGTACGACCTTCGCCCGGGGGCTGAGACTATCAATATATTCCGCAAGAGCCATACGCTCAGCCTCATCACCTAAGAAAGGTGACATATATTTACTGAGTCTACCCATTCCTGACAAAAACGCATCCAGTCCGGCAGCGTTGTACTTAGCGGTTCTAGGCACAATATCATTCATAGGCCCGTTAATGGCATGACATGAAATACATTCCATCTGATACAACCATTCTCCGGCCTTCAGTTTATTTTTACTTGTGACCTTTCTTAAACCATCCGGAACCCATTTAGCATTCTGTAAAAGGGATTTCCCTTCCATTGCAACGGCCTGATCAACCATGACCGAATTGGAATAAACAACCCCCCATAAGACATAAGGCTTTCTGCCTGCTTCACGAATAAACTCGAATGAACCGTAAAAAATAAGTGCAATTAAAAGTAAAATTAACGCTGACGGGAACTTCACTTTACGTGGTGCACAGATTGCCATAATCAACCCGCCGATCAAAACTATCGGTGCGGTGATTTCGAATATTTTCATAAAATACGCAACGCGATGCGACTTTTCTATGATCATAGAGGCTTGCTGCGGCGGCAATGCCATCAGATACCAATACCCGCATGGCAAAGTAATAATCAGTCCGAGCAGAGTCCAAAGACTGCAAAGGCGGACCATCTTACAACGCACTACCGGATTTTTAAGCCATGACGCAGTAACAAAACCAAAAAGCCCAGCCAGCATAACGGAAAGAAATGAGCGGAACGCCAATTGAGGCCAGAAAGTAGGATTAAAGATACCGTCCCAAAAATTATGGGTTTGCAGCCAGTCTCCGGGGGTAAGCATAAAGCCTACCACACCGTTGATAGTAAAAAGGGAAAGCCACGCAAAAATAAAATAGAACCAGCCTATTTTTACATGATCAGAACGGTTCATTTTGTGCCATGAATAAAAATAAATAAGTAAGGCTACAATTTCACCGACAAACCAGACCCACTCTGTTGCCCATGCAAATACAAATTCTGTAACGAGAACAAGTGCCCCCTGCGGGCTGAGCAATGCCATGCTAAACCACAGAGCAACCCCGCTGACTCCTCCGAAAACCATCGTCAGGAGCAGAAAAAATTTCGAATGTTTTTTAACGTAACCGAGAAGTTCCTCCGATCCGGTACGGTAAGCCATCTGCTCGCTTATAACCAGAAACAATCCGCCGCCTACAGCAAACTGAGCCACGAAAACATGAATGGTAGCAATAAAAGCAATCCAGAAACCGCCTCCGAAAGTGGTGAGGTGCCAAATTGGATATTCCATGGTTAACTCCTCCCCGATTTATACATAAGCTTAAGCATGTAGATTATCGCAATAAGACCTATAACGATCGAAATTAAGAATAAATATAAGGAAGAATACTGACTAGTGTTTATCAGGTCCTCATGTTTAAAATAAGGAGCAAGATACGCATCTCGCAGCAGGTGCCGCATAATTACCATCACATAGACCAGCACAACAGTAATAATGGATGCCAGCACCACTTTATGCTTTATTCCTAAATAAATAAGACAGACGGATCCCACTATTGCAACTCCAAACAATGAAGTTGCAATCATATTCTTTCCCATAAACATCAGCATCAAATCTCTTGGAAGCGAGATCATAAACGCTAAACCTACAGTAATATTCAAAACAGTTGCCCGCACAAACCACTTAAAACCGGTTTCAATATAATCCTGATCAGACTTCATTTTACCAAGAACAGCCACAAAAAGTCCGCCAACAGCAAGTGATGCTACCATAAAATGCAAGTAGCGCGGGAAAAATGCTGCATCATTTAAATTGAGTATAAATCCATGCGGATTATCAAAATATTCAATCCAATGATCAGGCCTGAGCATCAAAGTCATATTATTCGAGAACATGAATCCTACATATAAAAGGATACACAGTACCATGAAAATGAGCCCCTTGCGGCCACCGTCTTTCAAACTTTCATAGCGATAGTAATGCCAGTACAGCCCATAGTAACCGACGAGCAAAGCGATTATAGCCGCAAGCCAGTACACAGCCATAAGTACGGATGACGTATAATTAAACTGAGCGTAAATTGCTTTTACAAACAGAAGAGGCGGAACTCCGGCATTAATAACTAAAGCCAATATCGTCGGCAATTTCCCGGATAAATCACGTGAAATGTTACTGCCTCCGCTTAAACTGTGCCAAGCGACAATGACTGTTCCCCCAACCGCAATATTCATAAGCATTAGATGAATCGCAAAAGTTATTATCAAAAAAGTTTCAAGCCAGATTGGAGAAACGGCAATGTTATGTATCGCCGGAATAAGTGAAGATGGGATCATAGATATTCCCCCTAAATATTTTTCTGATTTATGGAGGTATACCAAGTCTAGTCACTACTAACAATTAGAAATTAATTGAATTCATAATTGCACATGAACCAAACTGTTTACTTCAATTGAAATTTTTATTTTACGACACTATATCATTAAAAAGTTCTTGCCAAAGAACCTTTAAATCAATATAGAAAATGCTTCCGAGTGCCGAAGTGGTGGAATTGGTAGACACGCTAGGTTCAGGGTCTAGTGGAGTTACTCCGTGGAAGTTCGAATCTTCTCTTCGGCACCACTCGAGAATAATAAAGCCGCAACAAATGTTGCGGCTTTTTTGTTTGCATTCAATTCGCTTTCTAATAGCCAAAAAACTCTCTTTTAAGTATATATTAAATCTACTTTAACAAACGGAGAGTCCATCATGAAAATTTATCATTTTTTTACAAGGTCTTTATTTTTATTATTCATAGCCTTATCACTCTTCCTGTTTCAACTCTCAACCGCAAATGCTTTCAGTTTAAGCGACCTTTCATCGACAGCTGAATCAGCTAAAACAGCCACTGACGGTGCAAGCCTGCTAAATAAAGCAAATAATGTTTATTCCGGCTTCTCATCCTCAACTGAAAGTCTTATCAGTGCTCAGACTGCAACCATGGACCTTATAAATCCAACTAAGAGTGCAGGATATGTTGAACAGCTCGGATCATATGATTCTGCAACAGGGATTGATAAACTGATGCAAATGACTTCGTTTTCGCAAAGTATGAAATCTGAAATAGACGGTATGGACCTGACAGGAAGACTCAGTAAGCTTATGACTGACCCAACTAGCCTTGATAAGGCAAAATCGATTTATAGCGATGCTACCAACTCTTATACTACCGGCAATACATCTGTAACAGAAGCCAAGACTCTTTATTCGGAAATAAAAAAGTTTATTGCAGCTCCATCTTCTCAAAGTTTAGGCGGCACACTACTTTCAAATCTCAGTGACTACTCTGACAACATTCTGCCATTCATTCTGGAAAACGGTCCTGAGCAAGTTAAAACTGCCGGAAAATTAGCTGAAGCATTTAAAGGGTTTCTCTAAAATAAAAATGTCCCCGCTTTTTTAATAAAAGTAAGCGGGGACACAGTAAAAAACTTAAGCAAAATAACCATCAGACTTTAAACTTCCGATTAACCTTTCACACATAGCGACACGGTTAAGAGTATAGATATGAACCCCCGGGGCTCCTCCTTTAAGAAGACCTACAATTTGATTCTGCGCAAAATTAAAACCAAACTCCATTACAGCCTCGTCACCGCCTTCCTTAAAAGCTTTTTCAACTCCGCAGTATAAATCACCGGGAATTGATGCGCCGCAAAGTGACATAATCCTTCGTAGTGATCCCAAGGATTGAATCGGCAAAACTCCGGGAATTACCGGTTGATTAAACTCCAAAGCTTCAACCCTGTCCACGTAATCAAAATATTGTCTATTATCAAAGAAAAGCTGAGTGATAGTAAAGTCAGAGCCTTTAGACAGTTTCTCACAATGATAACTTATATCCTGCGCGATCGTAGGAGAATCAGGATGCCCGCCCGGATACCCGGCAACGGCTATTCCCATATCTGAAAATTTACTCCCAACATATTCTACAAGATCTGCGGCTCGGTAAAATCTACTTTCATCATTCACATCATCACTTCGCCCGTCACCACCAAGAGCGAGAATATCTGAAACGCCCACCTCACTTAGTCGGCCGACAAAATCATCAATTGAATTTTCACTTGCCCCCACACATGTCAGATGAGCAAGAATATCAATACCCATTTCCTTGTTAATAGCCTCGCAAACAGCAAGAGAATTATCATGGCTTGAACCGCCTGCCCCATAGGTAACCGATGCAAATAAAGGTTCTAGAGCAGCTAATCTTTCTGCCTTTCCCATAAAGTTATCCCATGCACCTTTTTCTTTAGGAGGAAAAAATTCAAAGGAAAAAAACTGTCCGGATTCTTTTATGCTGCTTGCTACATTCATTATATTATATCCTTATATAATTTCTCCCTGAATCGAATACTAAAGAAACGACTCAGGGAGGTTAAACTTTATTGAATTTTTAGACGTACTCTTTTAGCAGCCTTAACCATATTTATTAGCGAAGGCTCAACTTCCTCCCACCTGCGAGTTTTAAGTCCGCAATCAGGATTAACCCAAAGTTTTTCGGCAGGAATAACTTCCAAGGCTTTCTCAAGCAGTAGAGTCATCTCCTCTTCCGCAGGGATCGCGGGACTATGAATATCATAAACACCAGGTCCTACTTCATTTGGATAACTGAAGTTTTTAAAACTACCGAGTAGTTCCATGCGGCTGCGACTGGCTTCAATGCTGATTACGTCTGCATCAAGAGCTGCAATAGTTTCGATTATTTCATCAAATTCGCAGTAGCACATATGAGTATGAATCTGAGTCTCGTCTTTCACGCACGAAGAGGACAGCCGGAAACACTCCTGAGCCCACTTAAGGTATTCAGCTTGTTCAGCCTTACGAAGAGGCATGCCTTCACGTAGAGCCGGTTCATCAATTTGAATAACTTTAACTCCGCTTTTTTCCAGATCTGCAACTTCGTCGCGAACCGAAAGGGCAATCTGCCTGCAGGTTTCGCTGCGCGGCTGATCATCACGGACAAAACTCCAGCAAAGAATAGTTACCGGACCGGTCAACATCCCTTTAACTTCTTTTGGAGAAATAGTTCGTGCATAATTAATCCAGTCAACGGTAATAGCTTCAGGACGCGAGACATCACCAAAAATTATAGGTGGTTTTACACATCTTGATCCATAACTCTGAACCCACCCATTTGAAGTAAAACAATATCCTTCGAAGTGTTCACCAAAATATTCCACCATATCATTACGTTCAGGTTCACCGTGAACAAAAAGATCAAGTCCGATATCATTTTGACGACGAATACAATCTGCTATGTATTCATGCATAAATTTTTCATACTCATCTGTACTAATCTGTCCGGCTTTAAATTTTCTTCTATTAGAACGAACCTCAATTGTTTGAGGAAATGAACCGATCGTTGTTGTAGGTAAAAGAGGAAAACCGAGATCATTTCGCTGAATTTCGGCACGTATATTATAAATCGAAGATCGCTTAAAATCTGCATCTTTTAAATCTTCAATTCTCTTTGATACTTCTGGATTATTTACTCGGGCGCTACTTTTACGAGATTCGATAATTTTGCGATTAATCGCCAGCTTGTCTTTAACATCAACTCCGCTGACTGCATCGGCGACAACTCTTATTTCAGAGCACTTCTGACGGGCGAATGCCATCCATGATTTAATTTCAGAATCAAGAGAAGTTTCAAGATCAAGATCAAATGGCACATGCAAAAGTGAGCATGAAGGGGCAATAAAAACTCTCTCACTTCCTAAAACCTTCACAACTTTTTCAGCAAAAGAAATGCTTTTATCAAGATCAGTGCGCCAAATATTTCTGCCGTCAACAACACCAATAGAGAGGGATAACCTGCTATCTAAATTAACTAATAGATCATCAATATCCTGTTCGCCGCGAATAAGATCTACGTGTAATGCATCAACAGGAAGATTTGCTGCCGTTGTCAGGTTCTCGCCAAGCCCTCCAAAATATGTTGCTACCATAATTTTGGTATCTGAAGCTGCTTCTTTAAAAGTTCTGTATACTGGAGCAAACAGCTTTAAAACATCTTTATCTAAATCAAGTGAAAGCACTGGTTCATCAAATTGAATCCATGAACAAGAGCCGGCTAGGCGTTCGATCAGGTCGCAGTATGCAGGAATTAACTTTTCAAGCAGCGTTAACCTATCGAACTCTTCTCCAGAGCATTTTCCAAGAAGCAAAAAAGTAAGCGGACCGGGTAAAACGGCTTTAACATTGTAACCCATCGAAGCTGCTTCTTTAACCTGTTTTAAAAGCGATTCATCAGCGACATAAAAATTCTGCCCCTCAATGAACTCTGGAACGATATAGTGATAATTCGTATCAAACCATTTTGTCATTTCCATAGCAGGAGTTCCATTTTCACCCGTTTCTCCACGTGCCATAACAAAATAATTACTGAGGTCTGCTTTTTCGTCAGTAACGCCATACCTTTCAGGAATAGCACCGAACCTGACAGCATTATCAAGCATATGATCGTAATATGAAAAATCTCCTACAGGGATAAGATCCACACCTGCCTGAGACTGATTCTCCCAATGTAGTTTTCTGAGTGAGCGGGCTGTGGAAGCAAGATCATCTTCCAGCACATCCCCCTTCCAATATAATTCAAGTTTCTTTTTAAGTTCCCTGTTACTTCCCATTCTGGGATAGCCTAAAGTGTGCGTCAGCATTTTTCATCTCCTATTTAATGGTGCCCGCCTTATAGCGGAGAGAAGAAAACTCTTCTCGTTTATAAACCCTTTTCGCGAGGTTCAGTATGCGTTTCTACAGGACGTCTTCTGGCTTCCGGATCTTTATGACGCACAGAGCCCAGTCCTTCCCGGTTTCCCAGTGGACTGGACACCACATGACAATTACTCTTACTACTTTTTCCGGTTACAGCAGCGCGTCTGCGGAGGAATTTCACCACCTTCCGTTTCCTGCAGTATCAACATCAATATTTCACTATATAAACATACTTTTATATAGTGAAATAAAAAATGCCTATTCTTTCCACTTAAGTCAAGCCTGATTTACATTTTATTTGTTAAGGCTAATTAATAGGTATCCAAAAAACAAAAAAATCCCTTCAAAAGTATACTTTTGAAGGGATTAGAACCGACTATGAAATAAAATTAAACTCTATTCACATGTTCCAAACCGAACTTTTTCGCGAAAGGATGCATCCGAAGCTGGAAATTTCAGCAATGCCCCTTTTACTAGACATTTACCGAAGACATCCACACCTTCCTGATTCTGACTGGTAGCACTGCCACGCCACAAAAAAGTTTTCATTCCTTTATTTTCCGGAGTAACCATATATATTTTCACGGTATTATCATTTTTATCTGCATCACCCGTTTTAACAACACCAACATCGCTGTATGACCTGCTCAGGTAATTGTAATTATACGAATCACGTTTATATGAAACGCCTCTTTCAACCACAGACTTGGAACCGAAGTTGATAACCACAAGAAAATCAGGAGAAATAACATCATAAACAAAGCCTTTTGCTTCCAATTCTGCTCTTGCAGTTTGAAGCAAAATAGCCTCAAGATCACTTCTTGAATCATTAGATTTTTTGTAAGCAAAAGTATGAACTGAACTCATATCTAAGCCCGGTTCAGCCTTATTAACGACATTCATGTCGACGTAGACACAACCTGAAAGCATCAAACCGATCAGAATAAAAACAGTAAATAACTTCTGCACCCCGAACTCCTAGAAGAAATAAATTTTAGGTAACCTTGCAATCTCAAACTAGCTACTTTATATACTCATTCAATTTTAGCTACATTGTAATTACTTAACTACTTTATCGAGTTTAGCCAAGGATTGAAATAGCATTTCCCTACGATTTTTTTAATAATACACTTTGATCAAAGCTTATATATATTTTTTGAACCCAAGAGAATTAAAATGAACGAATTACATGACAGACGTGAATCAAATAGAGTCGACCTAGAAAAGATTAATGTTTTTTTTAAACAATGTGACATAGCCGTGTCCTCGTGCGACAGTGATCTGGACATCACTATTATAAATATTTCTCCACGCGGGATGAAAGTAAAACTTAATTCAGAAGAAGACTTCGATAAGTTGAAACTTAATTCTAAAGTTTTTATCCGTGGCTGCATTTTCAATGACAGCATAGGGTTCTTAAGCAGTCAAAAGGCCGTTGCGGTTTGGAAAGAAAACTCTATTGCAGGACTGCGCTTTACTCCTGCACTTGATATTGATGATGAAACTATTCACCAAATGCTCAGCAAATAACTTAAGAAGCAACTGTCGACACACAAGCACATCTACAATCCCCCCTCAGCTGCGCAATCTTTAAATGCATGCTTTATCACATTTAAATAATTTGCTATCTTTTTACCTGTGAAGAAAACAAACATCAAAAAGATAGCATGGATCGGCAATACTTTTTTCCGTACAGGAATGGATAAACTTGGATATAAAACAATTCATATTCCAATTCGCGGACAACAAGTTTTTACATGGGATGAAATAGTCGAAAAGACAGAATCCATCCCGGATATGGTGGTTTATGCTGATCGGAGTATCGCTCCACCACTGGCCGGAGTGGAAAATTTTCCATGCCTGACTGTTTTCTATTGCATTGATACACACATCCACAGCTGGTATCCGCTTTACGCACAAGGGTTCGACATCTGCCTTGTCAGTCTTAAAGATCATTTAGAAAGATTTGCTCACCGACTTCCTCATTCCAAACTTTTATGGTTTCCACCCGTTGTTATGGATAACGATGTTCCGCTTGCCATGAAAAAAGAATGGGATCTGCTTTTTGTTGGTAAAGTAGACCCGGATTTGACTCCTGAACGGATGAAGTTTCTTGATGAAGTGGCGAAGCATGTTCCCGGACTACACATTACTCAAGGTGAATATAGAAAACTATTTCCAAAGGCTAAAGTCGTACTGAATATTGCTGAACGCGGGGATTTAAATTTCAGAGTTTTTGAAGCACTGGCATGCGGTTCATGTTTACTGACTCCGCATATCGATCATGGTTTATCAGATATATTTTCAGACGGTGTCCATCTTACTACATACAAAGCTAATAATGTTGCAGACCTTGTAAGAAAACTTGAAATACTACTTGCCAACAAAGAGTTGCGCGAAAAAATTGCAACACAAGGAAATGCGCTCATTGAATCATCACATCGAATAATCAATAGAGCTGAAACTCTTCAAGATACAATTTTAAGTATGGATGTTGATGTCGCTATAGCTGCCCGCCTTGAAGCGGCGCCATTAATTCGCAAAAATTTTATGAAAACTATCTACCTACATTGGGCTGAGGCTGTTTCAGATCCTGAGCTTAAGCAAAAATATCTTATATCTTCCAAAAATTAATTTTATTTGAGTACAACTCAATTTATTTAACATCAATCAATATTAAAACTATTATAAGGCAATAATAAAGTAAATAATTCAAATTTAATTTGTTTATCAGTTGCAAAAAACATATATAAATTAAGGTATGTATAATTTTAGGATAGAGAATAGTTGCATACATCTTTAAAATTTAGTGCAGCTTTCTATACAATTTTACAACTCACCCCATAATCCATAAGGAATTTAGAGCATGAAACTTAATTTAAAGGCAAAATTTGTTTTTTCAATTATCCCTATGGTAGCAATTACAATCGGCATCTTATCATGGGTTGCTTACTCTTCCGGGTCAGGAAGTCTTGAAAAAGAACTTACAGCTGCAATGATTAACACACGAGAAAAGGCTGCATCTTATCTAGACTTCTGGCATAGCTCAATAATTAGAGATGGGGAAATATTACCGACTTTTCCTGAAATCGATGAAGCTTTAACTACTGATAACTATGATGAGGTTAAGATTACCCTTAGCGAATATTTAAAAAAATCAAACACATACGACAACATCTTTCTTATGACGCCTGACGGAACAATTCAGGCAGAAGGAAAACAAGAAACTGCAAAAGATTCTAATATATCTTCGACTCCAAGTGGACGCATAAACCTTGAAAAAGCAAAGCAAAATCAAAAATATATGGGAATGGCCTATGAAAGTAAAAATGGAAATGCAGTTTACCTGCAAACTTTTCCAATTATGCGATCTGGAAAACTAATAGGTATCCTCGGTATTACCCCTAAAATTTCTGATTATACAGAAAAATTCTTAAAAAATAGCAGAATCGGAGATGAAGGATACTTGTTCATGGCTGACTCTGAAGGTTTTATAATCAGCCATCCCCAAAAAAGTTTGATATTTAAATCCAAGCTCCAAGATTACACTTGGGGCAAGAAGATTTTAGCTAGCCCTTCTGGTTCTATTGACTACAGCTACGACGGAATTGACAAACGTATGAGTTGGCAGAAAGATGCAAAAACTGGATGGTATATTATATCAACAGTCACTCATAACGATATTTTTAAAGAAAGCACACGTATGGCATGGACTCTTTTATGGCTGGGAATTGGTTCGATAGTAATATTATCCTTAATCATTATTTTGCTGACTGGAAAAATTATTATATATCCTATTTCTAACCTTCTTGAAATTTTTAAAAAAATCGCCAAAGGCAACCTTTCTGTTCATGCTGAAGTAAAAGGACATGATGAAATAGCTGAACTTTCGTCAGCTACAAACGAAATGGTAAGCCGTATTTCAGGTGTTGTACGTGAAGTTCAACAGGCTTCCTCATTCGTCGAATCCGGCAGCAATGAACTAAGCTCCACATCACAAATCATGTCTCAGGGAGCTGCGGAGCAAGCTTCTTCGATGGAAGAAATTTCTGCGTCAATGGAAGAAATGGTGGCTGGAATTGCTCATAACGCTGAAAATGCAAATGAAACTGACACTATGTCCCGTAAGGCTGCACTTGAAGCAGAAAAAAGCGGCACAGCGGTTGTTCAGACCGTTGAAGCCATGCATAAGATTGCAGCCAGAATTTCAGTAGTTGAAGAAATTGCGCGGCAAACTAATCTACTAGCACTTAATGCAGCCATCGAAGCGGCACGAGCCGGTGAACATGGTAAAGGGTTTGCGGTAGTTGCCGCTGAAGTTCGCAAACTAGCAGAGAGAAGTGGAGTTGCTGCAGCAGAAATCAGCGAACTTTCCACCACTAGTGTAGAGATCGCAGAAACAGCAGGTGGCATGCTTAACGAGATTGTGCCTAACATTCAAAAAACAGCTGAGCTAGTTCAAGAAATTACTGCTTCCAGCGCAGAACAAAATTCCGGAGCGGAACAAATTAACAGTGCTCTTCAACAATTCGACATAGCTGTTCAAAACAGTGCTTCAACATCTGAAGAAGTCAGCGCTTCATCAGCTGAACTCCAAATACAAGCTGAGAATTTGACAAATGCAATTAGTTTCTTTCACCTTTCAGAGAATGAAAAAGTTGCTTACACCAGACCGAAAAAAATTACTTCCGGTAAAAATCATAGCAATCAATCAACGCCAGTGAAAAATATTATCAAACCTGTTAAATCAACAACATCAGGTCTTTCTTTAGACATGGAAACTGAACTCGACTCTGATTCAGACTTTCAGCGGTTTTAAACTGACAATAGAAATAAACTGCACAACCAGACTAAGAAAAAGTCCCGATAAAGAAATCTTTATCGGGACTTTTTCTGTAATTGTTCTGCTATTTTAAACAGAATCTTATTCTTTTACTCTAAGAACCTTAGTAAGCTTTGCTAATATTTCAGGCTTGCAATTTAGGTCTTTTGTATCCTCAAGAAAATGCCTGCGCTGAGCAAACCTATCTTTAAGAGTCTGAATATACTCACCCTGATTCTCTGTATTCTGCGGATTGTAAGTATCGTAAAATCCCGGAAGAATCTTCTCTATACAATTGCGTTTAGGAAATTGCGCACCTGGCAGTAGAGACCAGTCTTCCCATTCCAGCTTATCCAGCAGGATCAAAGACTGCAAAGTAAGTGAAGTCTGCAGAGGGATAGCATGGAGATTAACGTCAGAAGACTTCCAGAATCCGACTGAGTTAAAACTGTATCCGGTTGCGCCATTTTCAAACACATTCGCAAATGCATCAACATCTTTCCAGAGTTCATATACTCTGAACGGATTGGCATAAGGAACAAACACCAGCTTCTTAAGCTCTTCTTCTGAAACATTTTCAGCAAGATTGCGCTTTGTCATCAGTGCTGCGCCCATCGCGACAGCTAGATATGTATCAGTGAACCTGATAATCGGTGGCAGACATGTATCTTTCATGAGCCAACACAAAACTTCAGGGAACTTACAGCTATTGACATATTTACCCAAAACGTCACGGTCAATTAAGGCTCTTCCGTTTGGATTACGCAAATCCTGTCCAAGAGGCAGAATTTTTCCATCAACATTTAGTGTTGCATGGTTCATAACTGAAACCATGTATTTCCAATCAGGATGCCCAAGAGGTCTTGAATCTGTCTTATCAAACAGTGTAGGTTCCCACGCACGGCAGACACGATTCTTAATATCTATCTGAAAAGCATCATCGTGCAGAACTTTCTTTGTAAACCCTTCAGGAAGAGTTCCGCCATTATCATGCGAATTGGTATGAGAAGATTTTCCGGTGCCGGAAAGTCCAAAGAAAGCGATTGAGCGTTGGCCTATCTGCTTTGCATTCTCATCTGTGCAATTGGAGAAATCAAGTTCCTTAATTCCGCCATGACACGCCGCCATTCCAACACGAATGCCAGAGGTCCATGCAAGAGTCAAAGTCCCTTTCTTCCGTTCACCAAAGTAACGCATTCCAAAATTATAGATAACATTAGAATCTTCATCGACAAGTGCGAGCTGCGGAAAACCCTGATTATGATAAAAAGGATCTTCATTTCTCCAGACATTATCTCCGATGATGATAATATCCTGAATAGGAAGCTTAGCACTTTTTTCGTATTCTGCTGCAAGTTCTTCGTAAGGCGTAAAGTTTACCAGCCAATTGAAAATATTCGCGGCATCATCCTCTCCGCCTACAATGGTGGCTCTAATCATGAGATCTTTATCGAGACCGATTATGGCTTCAGCCTTGATCAAGGGGCGCTTCTGCATGTCAGAAATAGCTTCTCTGAGGTCGCCAAGCACTTTACGCTGATCAGGTCCATTCAGTTTACTGTAAAACCTGCGCGCCTGCCCTGTGCGGCCGACAATCTTGCCTTGGCAATTATTTAAAACCGTAGCGCCTTTCGGTAAACCTAACCGTTTGGCTGCCTCTGGATAAATCTCCTGATCAGTATCCATTACATCCCACTGCGTTTTAGCTAATGCATATGCTTCCGCAGCGTTTACTTTTCTTACTCTTTTATCGTTAACGAGAGTCTCAGCAATCGCCCTTAAAGGGGGTATTTTAGATAGGTCTTCTTGATAGAACTCATATGTAGACTTACTAGCCACTGGTTATTCCTCCAAAGAAAATATAAATATAACTTAAGGTTATGAACCGCCTAATACTATCACTTACAAAAATCCACTCTATTTAATAGCCCTCTTTAATAATATTGTGAAGGGCTAAAAAAAATTGACATGTATACTAAAAATCAGCCACCCAGATCCTACAATTAAATGTTAAAAAATTGATTCATTACGAAAAAAAAAGGCGCATTCTCATTTCGAGAATGCGCTTTTTTTTCGTTAACGAACAAAGCTTGTTTTTTCTATCGGCATGGTAGTCATCTGACCAAGCTTTTTGATGAATATAGCTCGCCTGAGCTTTTTCATTCGCGCTCGACTTTTGAGTACTACCATCATATTTCCTTATAACCCTAATACTGACCAGAGGACACCGGCTGCAACAGCAGAACCGAGAACTCCAGCGATATTTGGTGCCATAGCATGCATAAGCAGGAAGTTATGAGGATCCTCTTTGCGAGCAACCATCTGCACAACTCTGGCAGAGTCAGGAACAGCGGAAACTCCGGCAGCCCCAACCAGAGGATTAATCTTTTCCTTAAGGAAAAGGTTCATAAACTTAGCAAAGAGCAGGCCACATGCCGTTGCGACACAGAATGAAGCTGCGCCAAGACCAAAAATCAACAAACTGCCAGGAGTCAAAAAGGTTTGAGCCTGAGTTGACGCACCGACAGAAACTCCGAGCAGTATAGTAACGGAGTCAATGAGTGAAGTACGTGCAGTTTCAGCCAACCGTTCTGTTACGCCGGATTCTTTAAGAAGGTTGCCTAAGAAAAGCATCCCTACCAAAACAAGTGAACCAGGCGCAATTAACGTTGTGATGAGCAATGCTCCAACTGGGAAAAGAATTTTCTCGCGAACAGTAACCTGTCTTGGCGGAGCCATGCGAATCAAACGTTCTTTCTTGGTTGTCAGAAGCTTCATGATAGGAGGCTGAATAACGGGAACAAGGGCCATATACGAATATGCAGCAATGGCTATTGCCCCCAGCAGATGTGGCGCTAGTTTAGCCGCAAGGAATATTGCAGTAGGACCATCAGCCCCGCCGATAATTCCGATTGCGCCACCTTCAGCCGGACTGAATCCAAGGTATAAGGCTCCGATAAGTGTCGCAAATATACCCATTTGCGCTGCAGCGCCCAGAAGGATTAACTTAGGGTTGGAGAGCATGCACGAAAAGTCGGTCATAGCTCCGATTCCAAGAAATATCAGCGGCGGGAAAATACCTTTGCTGACCCCGAAGTATAAATAAGAGAGCACACTCCCATCGTCATAAACGCTGAGAGGCATACCCGCGATAGACGGGATATTACCTATAATAGCTCCAAAACCAATCGGCAGGAGCAAAAGTGGCTCATAGTCCTTAATAATTGCAAGGGCGATAAAGAAAATGCCGATGACAATCATTATGAAATTGCCAGTCGTCATTTGTGCAAAGCCCGTTGTACTTAGAAAATCAAGAAGTATATCCATGTCGTCCGTCTAGCTCTTATTTTTATGCAGATATGCCACTGCAGCTGCGACTATTTCAGCCTCAACCGGTCCCGACGGAGCTGGTGGAGCCTCCTCCCCGCAATGATGAACTGCAGGCGGGATAATCTTATCAAATAAACTAGCTAACTTCGGAAGCATAGCTATATAAAGACTCACCAGCATCAAAGCCACAAACACGATACTCATACCAGTTACGGAAAGAGCAACACCGTTACCATTGACTACATGCTGCCAACTAAACATCACTTCCTGCATTAGGATCTCCTTTTGCTTTTAAGCGTTGGCTTAGATGATCATCTGAGCTAAAGCATGCCCCTGCTGAACCTGATCTCCGGGAGTAACACCGAAAGAGACCAGAGTTCCGGGCTTATGAGCTTTAACTTCAATTTCCATCTTCATAGCTTCCATAGTCAACAGAGTCTGACCTTCCTGAACGACTGTTCCAGGGGTCACCAGCAAACGAACAATAAGCCCAGGCATAGGAGCCACAATAGGTTCATTTGCTCCGCCGGCAGGCGCGCTGGCATTAGTATCTACAGGGGCTCCGTCTCCGGAACCGATACTGAAGGACTTACCGTTCAAAGTAGCGGTATCACCGTCAACAGTAACTGCATACGATAAACCGTTAACAGAAACGTTGACTGTTCCAGAACCGGAGGAACTAGAAGTGCTGGAAGTAGATCCGGTCAATTTAGCAATCTGTTCTGCTTCTACGTCTTTCTTATAGCGAATTCCTATACGTGCATCACCTTTAAGATAAGTGATTCCTTTATCCTTACAAGTTGCAACGATGAAAACATTTTCGTCAGTAACAGGAAGACCTTCTTCTTCAAGACGCTTACGGGCAGGAGCCAGCCCCTTTGAAGGGTCTGCATCATTAAGTTCAATAGGACTTTTGGTTGTAGGTTCAAGTCCAAGCTGTTCGGAAGCTCGCTTAACAATTTCAGCATCCGGAGCAACAGGAGTTTTACCAAAGTATCCCAAAACCATTTTACCATAGCCATCCGCAAATTTTTCCCAAGGACCGAACATAACATTATTGAATGCCTGCTGGAAATAAAACTGGGAAACAGGAGTAACGGAAGTACCGAAACCACCTTTGCGTACGACTTCACTCATGGCACGGATTATTTCAGGATAGCGGTCCATAAGCCCATTATCGCGGAGCATCTGAGTATTCGCAGTCAGCGCGCCACCTGGCATAGGGCTGAAAGGAATCATCGCATCAACCTGTGTTGCTTCAGGCGGCAGGAAATAATCCTTCATACAGTCACGGAATACATCTTCAGCAACAATAATTTTATCTATATCTATATCAAGGGTGTAATCTGTACCGCGCAGAATATGCCACATAGTGATAATATCAGTCTGACAGGTACCTCCGGAGGCAGGGGCCATTGACAAATCAATTGCGTCAGCTCCTGCGTCAATGGCAGCTTTATAGCAAAGTCCACCTATTCCGGCTGTTTCATGCGTATGAAAATTGAGCATAACATCAGCAGGCAACATTTTGCGGGCAAGCTTAACTGTCTCAAAAACTTTTGAGGGGGTAGAAGTTCCGGAAGCATCTTTAAAACAGACAGAATCATAAGGAATATCTGCATCCAAAATCTGACGAAGAGTCTTTTCATAGAATGCGGCATCATGCGCGCCGGAACATCCCGGAGGAAGTTCCATCATTGAAACAACAACCTGATGTTTCAATCCGGCATTAGCAATACACTGTCCGCTGTAAATCAAGTTGTTAACGTCATTAAGAGCGTCAAAATTTCGGATAGTAGTAATACCATGCTTAGCAAAAAGGTCAGCATGTGCTTTGATAACATCACTAGATTGAGACTCGAGTCCAACGACATTAACTCCACGAGCCAAAGTTTGTAAGTCTGCGTCAGGTCCGGCTGTTGCCCTGAATCGATCCATCATATCAAAAGCATCTTCATTTGAATAAAAATAAAGAGCCTGGAATCGAGCTCCACCACCAGCTTCAAACCAGTTTATACCTGCTTCCTTTGCAGCTTCAACAGCTGGCAGGAAATCATCTGTCTTGACTCTGGCACCGTAAACGGACTGAAAACCGTCACGGAATGCAGTACACATGAACCTAATTTTCTTCTTGGCCACTTCCCCTCCCGTTGTACGTGAATGAATTATTCACCGCAGACTCGACAGCCTACGTTTAAACATTCTTGTTAAACATATCTCTTTTAAAGAAACCAAATAGTTACGAGAACATTTTCGCCATGTAGGAATATAACATGACATTATGACAAGCTGAAAGTGACAACGGTTTAGCATAATTCAGTTACAAATTCAGCAAGAAACAGCAGCATAAAAAAAATTAAATGCTGGTTTTGATAAGGAAAGTAAAAATATGTCGTTTTTTCGCGAACAAAAAAGAACAGTCTAACAAAAGTCTAGACTTGTAACACCTTTTTTTTACTATTAAAAACACATTATAAAAAAATTATCATGATTATAATGGCAAAAAACAAACAATTTCGCATTCCGCAATCACAAACTCACAACTTAAAGTTAAGCACAGGATTACTAATCAATAAAGAAGAAAATTACGTCCATACAAATTTATTTTAACAAATTTGTATTTTAAGAAATGAACAATTCCATTTTTATTAATATTCAGACAATTCTGATGTGTAAAATTCATTATAAAGCTTTAAAATAGACTATAAAGCTACAAAACTTGTTTTAAATTAAAAAAAGCCATCCAGTATCGGACAGCTTTTTCATTAATTTTTTTTAAATGTGACTAACACTCTTTCATAAGGTATTTATTTTTTTTTAAAGTCTCCCTGAGAAGATTCACACGAATTTTCACAATCTGCACTAGAATTCTTCTTTGTGCCACCGCAGCTACACCCGCAACCACAGCCAGAGTTCCCTTTTCTAAACCATTTGAAAAACAAATAAACTACCGCAATACATATTATAACTGAAACAATTACATCTTGCATAAAAGCTCCTAGTGATATAGAAAATCAATTTCATTTAATTAATAATCAGTATTTATTCAGTCTAAGTCAACATTTTTTTTAAATGAATTATTCATTGATCGACGACTCATACTAAGAACTTGTGCAACAAACCGATAATTTTCTGGGCAGGACCTGAGAATCGCTCCCAAAAAGTTTGAAATGTTAGGTAGCTGGCTATCAAAAACGCCACAAAGCCGCCATAAACGACAACATCAAACAAAATGGGAATAGTTTTCTCTGTAAATCTAACTTTGTGCATTTTTTTCCTCCTTCACCCTTTATTGCAACATACGAACCACTGAATATGAATTTATATAAAGTTTTAGACTAAAAAAAAGTCACCTGAAAACTCTGACAACTTTAAATAAACTCACATTCAAATAAACGCTCATCTCGTGCGAGAACGTAAAAATCCGATTAACATCACAATAGCAAGCAAAACCCAGTCAAGACCGAAACCGGCAGAAGGATTCATTACACACCCTCCCGGACCAGAAGACTGGTGAACATGAAGATTCAGCACGGCTAAAGAAATGTCTCCTGAAGAGACATCAAATCCCTTACGATCTGTAGTCGCTGCGACCAGATCAGTGCTTGAAGAACCATTTAATGCACTATGATCATTATTTTTATGAGTTAACAAAACCCTAGCGGCACAATCAGTAGTATGTATATTATCTGCATTTGCTGCTAACCTACTTACCCTGCATGAGAGTAAGCATAAACTAAGTAGTATTACTAATTTTACCCGCTTCATAATTCCACCTCTAGAATTTTCTATGATGCTAGTAATAAACAGTAAGTACTCATTCAATGATTCAATAATGTTATTTAAATAAAAAAAAACTATAATTAGCTTCTATATTTTAAAACAACTTGACACCCAAAACTGTGTGCCATAATTTTAAAAAAAGTATACACATACAGAGTCTTTATTATTTTTTCAGGACCACCACTTCTTTTAAAAAAAACACGAAGCAAACAAGGATTTTAATCATGCATATATCAGAAGGAGTACTCTCGATTCCCGTGCTTGCAACTGGGGCTGCGGTGACCGCCGCGGGATTAGTAATAGGACTCAAAAAAATGGATTCAGAGAAACTAGTTACAGTAGCTCTTCTTTCTTCTGTTTTCTTTGTTGCTTCTCTCGTTCATATCCCGGTCGGACCTTCAAGCGCACATCTCATTTTAAACGGCCTTATAGGGCTGATTCTTGGCTGGGCCGCTTTTCCGGCAATATTCATAGGACTGCTACTGCAAGCTATCCTGTTTCAATACGGCGGACTTACAGTAATCGGAGTAAATACCGCTACAATGGCCTTACCTGCAGTTCTTTGCCACTACCTATTCCGTTCAATGCTCGCGAAGGGCGGCAGAAGTATGAGCGTAGGTTCATTCCTGTGCGGCGCACTTTCAATCGGTCTTTCCGCTGTCTTAACGTCATTCGCGTTATCATTTACCGATGACAGTTTCGTCGGAGCGGCTCAGATCATAATTTATGCACATATTCCGATTATGATTATCGAAGGGTTTATCTGCCTGTTCACTTACAGCTTCCTATTTAAAGTAAGGCCTGAAATGCTGATGATCACTCAGGAACACGCTTAGCAAAAACAGTTTCAAGACCTCCATAAAGAAAGGGCATAAGAGGAATTCCTCTTATGCCCTTTCTTGCATTATCATCTAAAACTTATTTATATTATTCTATAACTCTCATGTATTGCCACTTTCCGCCTTTGAATCGGATATAAAATACCAAGCTGAGCACAACCACATAAGCTGTAAAAATTGTCCATAAGAAATTGGGCCCGGCCTTAAAGACCTCTACGCCGAGGTAACAAGGTATGACCATCAGCAATACACAGAAAAAACCTACAGCTTTCATGACAAAAACAACGTCTCCAGCTCCTTTGAGAGCCCCGGAGTAAACAAGTACAAGCCCGTCAAATAAGATGTATGCAACCATAAACAGCAGAAAAACTCTGCCGTGTACCAAAACTTCAGCAAACTGGGCATCATTTATTTCATGCGGGCGGAACATAGTGATAAGAGTATCTGGCATCAGTAGATAAATAAGCCCCATAAACCCCATCCAGACGCAAGTAATATGAAAAGCGCAAGTTGTAGCCCTTTTCGCATAATCAGGACGATTCTGTCCTAGTGCCTGACCTACAAGTGTGCTGACTCCAACGGAAATTCCATATGCAGGAAAAAACGAAATCCCATCAATTGATAAAGCAATATTACTGGCAGCGAGGATAATAGTTCCAAGTCTACCGACCATATACACAAAAAAAGTTACAGCAAAGATATCCAGGAAAAACTGCATTCCGTTTGACATTCCGAACCTGATAAATCGACGAAAAAGATTAGGAGCAAATTTAAAATTACTTATAATTCCGTATTTTTTTTCATTTTTACTATTGAAAATCAGCGGACAATAAAGGCATATAATTACGCACCATGATACAATGGTTGCTATTGCGGCTCCTCGGATACCCATTTCAGGAAAAATCCAAATACCGTTTATCAGAGCATAATCAAGCGGAATATTAACCAGTGCACCCAGCATATTTACGAGCATCACAGTTCTGGTTAAACCGCGGCCGGAATAAAAACTGGAAAGAGCAGTATCAAGCACAGGCAACCCTGCTCCAAACATCAAAATTTTAAAATACTGAGTTTCTAACACTATTACTTCTGGTGGATGCCCGCCCAGAGCAAGTAATGGAGTAAGAAAGTGGCCAATAACGACCAGAACTATCCATGCAATTAAAGAAAAATATATTCCCTGCCAGAGGCTGGTTGCAACTTTATCAGGTCGCACAGCCCCAGTGTACTGAGCTATAAAAACGTTAATGTAGCTGGCAACGCCCATAAAAAAAGAAATGAATAAAAATGCGAGAATCCCGGCAGGAAGCGCAGCGGCAATTGCTTCTACAGAGTACCTGCCTAGAAAGATCCTGTCGGTTATCTGCATAAGCGTGGTAGAGGCCATACTCACGGCTAACGGCAAGCTTATTTTTAAAACATCTTTGTAGCCGAAAGGCTGATTCCACCGAGAAACCATTTTACATTACTCCGTAAGCAACAGTTAAATAACAATACGCTTAGATCTTGTCTAAAATTACCGCAATCAGAATTTATCATTCTTGATATTAATAAAAACTAAAATACCAATAATCAAATTTAGAAAAAAAGAAGAAGTCCTCAGCTCAAAAAAAAAAGCCGCTTCCGAAATTTCCGGAAGCGGCTTAAACAGTAAATATATAACTAACTTATTTAACTGCGTCCTTAAGAAATTTTCCGGGAGCAAATTTTACTCCACGTGAAGCTGGGATTTCAATGGCCTGGCCAGTCTGAGGATTACGGCCTGTACGGGCTGAACGCTCAACGGTCTTAAATGTACCGAATCCTGTAAGAGTTACATTACCTTCTTCTTTAAGGCCATCTTCAATAGCGCCGAGAACGCCGTCAATTGCAGCGGAAGCGTCTTTTGCACTCATGTCTAATTTTTCCCGGAACTTCTTAACAAGAACAGTCTTACTCATAATAAACTCCTTCATTTTTTTGAACCGCACTAAGGCGATTTATCCGTACCCCAAAAAGGCCATTACATCATTAAATGACAAAAAGCCATAGGGTCATATCGATTTACAGCTAACTAGGCACTACCATTATTATAACAATAAGAGCAATGCTTTATATACAACAAAACAAAACATTCTTAAACCATTTAGGCTGGACGTGGCGAACTACAGGGGATAGGCCACTATTGTCAAGTGGAACCGTACAATTTCAATACTTTTTAACTTCATAAGTTTTATTTAACGTCTATATGTAACTAAAAAACAAAATCAAACACCGTAATAGTATTTTTTTTATTATACGGTGTTGACTTCTTGATCTGCTGTCTTAGTTTAATTCAACTTCACCAGCATGGAGTGGTCCGGCTGCCGTCATTAATAGAATGCCGGACTTAAATTTAAAGAAAGATCCGCCACAACCACGCGGATTATTAACTGATTATCAACCAATACTTTATTTAGTTCAGGAGGAAACATGACTCTCAAACCATTACAGGATCGCGTACTCATTAAGCGTCTGGAAAGTGAACAGAAAACAGCCGGTGGAATTATCATTCCCGATTCTGCCAAAGAAAAACCTATGAAGGGTGTTGTTGCTGCTGCAGGTCCCGGGAAAAACAAAGCACCTATGTCTGTAAAAGAAGGTGACGTTGTACTCTTCGCTAAATATGCAGGCAATGAACTTTCAGTTGACGGTGAAGATTTTATCATCATGCGCGAAGAAGAAATTCTCGCAGTTGTTGAATAATTATCAGTTAACGTCTCTTTATATAATCAAAACGAATTTCTCTCAGGAGGATCTTTAAATGGCTAAAGCTATTGAATTTAATGTAACAGCACGTGAACACCTCAAAATCGGTGTAGACACTCTCGCTGACGCTGTAAAAGTAACTCTCGGACCTCGTGGTCGCAATGTTGTAATCGAACAATCATGGGGCGCACCTATCATCACCAAAGACGGTGTTACAGTTGCTAAAGCAATTGACCTCGACGATAAGTTCGAAAACATGGGCGCACAGATGGTTAAAGAAGTTGCTTCCAAAACCAACGATATCGCTGGTGACGGAACAACTACTGCAACAGTTCTTGCTCAGTCTATTTTTGCTGAAGGCGTAAAACTCGTAGCTGCCGGACGTAACCCAATGTCCATCAAACGCGGAATTGACAGCGCTGTTGAAGCAATTGTTGAAGAACTCAACACACTTGCTAAACCGACTCGTGATAAATCTGAAATTGCTCAGGTCGGAACAATTTCTGCAAACAGCGATTCCACCATCGGCGAAATTCTTGCTGAGGCAATGGATAAAGTCGGTAAAGAAGGCGTTATCACAGTTGAAGAAGCTAAGTCCATGAAGACTGAGCTAGACGTAGTTGAAGGTATGCAGTTTGATCGCGGTTACCTTTCTCCTTACTTCGCAACTGACACTGACAAAATGGTCTGCGAATTTGAAGACCCTATGATTCTTCTTTGTGAAAAGAAAATTTCTAACATGAAAGATCTTCTGCCCATCCTTGAGCAGGTTCTTAAAATGTCCCGTCCTCTGCTCATCATTGCAGAAGATATTGACGGTGAAGCTCTTGCAACTCTAGTAGTTAACAGACTCCGCGCCAACCTTCAGGTTTGTGCTATCAAAGCTCCTGGCTTTGGTGATCGCCGCAAAGAAATGCTTCAGGACATCGCAGTTCTGACAGGTGCTCAGGTTGTTTCTGAAGACGTAGGTTTGTCTCTTGACGCTATGACCATCGACGGACTCGGAACAGCTAAACGTGTTAAAATCGACAAAGAAAACACCACTATTGTTGACGGTGCAGGATCTGTTGAAGATATTAAAAACCGTGTACGCAGAATTGAAACTCAGGCTGCGGATTCTACTTCTGACTATGACCGCGAAAAATTACAGGAACGTCTCGCCAAGCTTGTTGGTGGTGTTGCAGTAATTAAAGTCGGCGCAGCAACTGAAATCGAAATGAAAGAAAAGAAAGCTCGCGTTGAAGATGCTCTTAATGCAACTCGCGCAGCTGTTGAAGAAGGCATCGTAGCAGGTGGCGGAACCGCTCTTGTTCGTTGTGCTAAAGTTCTCGACGGCCTGAAATCAGGTAACGATGATGAACTCGCAGGTATCGGTATTATCCGTCGTGCAGTTCAGCAGCCTCTTCGCATGATCGCTGAAAACGCTGGTTACGAAGGTTCTATCGTTGTTGAAAAAGTTGCTGAAGGCAAAGACGGCTTCGGCTACAACGCAGCAACAGGTGCATACGAAGATCTTATCAAAGCCGGTGTTATCGATCCTAAAAAGGTTACCCGTATTGCTCTCCAGAATGCAGCATCTGTTTCCAGCCTTCTGCTGACAACTGAATGCTCCATCTCCGACGCTGTTGAAGACGAAGAATAAGAGTCTTTAACTTCGGTGATATAAATATTAACGCCCCGGAAGCAGATGCTTCCGGGGCGTTTTTTCGTTGCCTAAAATATAAGTGTAAAACTAATGTACGGCTTCAACTTTTGAATGTTCCTCGTACATTGTCCACGTTTTTAAGAACTCACTGTCGAACGATCTTTTTTCTGTATAAGTTCGCGCGCTGATCTTCATATACTGTAAAAGTTCAGGGTGGTCAGCCAACCTTAAAATAGCTCTGGCAAGTGCATCCGGATTCCCCGCCTCAACGATGAGCCCTGTTTTATCAACAATCAAATTCTCGCAAGGCCCCCCGAAATTTGTAACAATGACCGGAAGACCGGAAGCCTGAGCCTCCAGAACAACATTCCCGAAAGTATCTGTTGCAGAGGGAAATACAAACACATCAGAACTGGCGTAAGCCTGTGCAAGGTCATCCCCGTCTAAATATCCTGTAAAAGTTACAGGACGACCGGCTAACTCATTTCGCATTTCATTAAGGTATGGCCCATCCCCTACTACAACAAGGTGCAGTTCCGGCCGTATCGGCGAAATAGTTTTAAAAGCTTCAGTCAGAACATCAAGATTTTTTTCTAGCGAAACTCTGCCCACATAGATAAGTTTCACAGCTTCTTTCACTTTAAATTTTCCGCTGAAAAAACCATTTCTTTTCTCAGGAGTAAAACGTCCTATATCCACTCCACGCGGGTATATCTTAATTTTATCTGCACTAACGCCCTTTTCTATCAACTCGTCTCCGGTAGATTCAGAAGGAACAAAAACAGTATCAAGCTGATTATAAAACCAAATCATAAATTTCCAGGCCATATCTTCAAGCCCGGTGTCATCAGTGAAAGCCCTTACATATTGCGGGAAAGCAGTGTGATAAGTACCATGAACCGGAAGTTTCAAGAGCTTAGCAATGGCCAGCCCCGCCAGCCCGACAGGACCAGGTGTAGCCAAATGGAGCAGGCTGTAATTTTTTTCCAGACAATGTGATAACATTCGTAAAAAAGGTGGGTAAGTAAAAGACAATTCCGGATATTCTGGAAAGTCAAATTGACCAGCAGGAGCAAAGCTGGCGACCTGATCTGTTATACCTGCGGATCCACATGATATCACAGTTAATTTTTTATGATGCTTGCGAGCAACGTTAAGCTGATTTTGCAAAGTTAGAGCAACCCCGTTAACTTCACTGAATGTATCTGTAAAGTGCGCGATTTTGGTTTCACTCCCAAGAGGATCTTTTTGCTTAAATGCGACCAGACATTTTCTTGCAAACTCCTGTTCACGCGCAAACAATCCATATGACAGAAAGTACGGTGAAAGCAGAGCATAGAGTGACCCTGCAGCACCGACAGTGTGAAAAATATCAAAAATGTTCGCGCCTAGAGCACTTTTTATTATCTTATCACCAAGGCCTGAAAGAACTTTATCTGTAGCATTACCGACAAAACGGAACCATTCCTCTTCCAGTTCTTCAGGCTTTATTTTTAAGCCGCTGCATACTTTTTGCGCCCTGCTGTCATTCGCCACGATCTTATTGGCTTCACGAAGCAAGGCAGCCTGAACTGAATCAGATGTTTCAAAATATTTTCTAGATTTACGTCTATATATAAAACTTTGAAGTTTATTTAAAAGGGTCGGATCTTCTTTCTCACCCGGATCAAGTGCATTATCTATAAACTGAAAACAATCTGCCGACCGTTTAAAATTATCGATATCAAACTGACTCTTATAAAACTGATACGCTATTCCATAAAGATTATGAGCCATGGTATGCGGAGTGGCAGGATTACCTTGAATAAGAGTACGCCCCTCGGACACAGCTGTAAGCATTTCCTGCAGATTCTCTGCTTCCAATACCTCAGTATACACTCTGGCAATATTTAGTCCTGAATGATCATCAGAACCACCGGTTAAATGTTTTACCCATGGCCTGTCGCCATAAGGTTCAATAGAATGCTTATCCGCGAGCTGTAGTATCTTATGCGGAGTCAAATTTTCTGTAATGGTTTTCAGAGCTGTATTTTGTAGTTCATCACGGGTTCCATTCAGCTCCAAAAGATTAAACATTAGTAGAGCTTTTTCAAAGTTCTCAACGGTGAGCCGTTCATTTACCGCAAAAAGAGGATGCGCAAGAACATGGACAATATTCTGCTCACGTAAATAAGTAACCAGATCAAAGACATTTTCTCTGATTTTTTGAAATTCTTGATGATGCTTTTCGGTAATATTATAAGCTAGAACATGAAGCTTACATCTATCTTCAGGAAAATATGTTGTAATCTCTTCACTTATAAATGCGTTATCTAAGTGAGCTATTTCAAGACTTCCATTAATGGTATTATGATCTGTAATAGTTACCATATTCATGGATCGCCCTATTGCTCTTTCGTAAATTTTAATAGGCTCAGTAAAACTTTCTGGACATCCGAGCTTTTGTAAAAGCCATTGCGAAGGTCTTGTTGAATATTTAGAATGTACATGCAGGTCTAACCTGACATTTGAACCTCTCATAGCACCATCCTCCTGATACCCAGCTTAATTGTATCAATTAGCTATTTTCGTTTATTGCTGAGTATTCATATATGGAGATGACAACTTGACTGATCTACAATTGAGTTACGATTTGAAGTTTTTTCAGAAAAATAAAAAAGTGCCGCACCGGAATCAACCGCTGCGGCACTTTTAAAAGCAATATTGAGCAAAATCTACCAGTCGAGTGTGCCTTTAAAAGCATCAGCAAGAAGTTCGATTTTACTTCTGACAACTCCGGTTGTTCCCTCTGCGAGGCCGAAGGTATTAAGTCCGGTTGTCATGCCGATACGTCCAAAGACCTGTCCATCGAACAGCTCTTCAAACTTCTGAGCATTCTCAGGAGAGACAGTCACAGCAAATCTACTTGCAGATTCACTGTAAAGAATAGCCAGAGAGCTCATTCCGTATTCACATGGAACGGAGCAGAGATCAGCCTCTAAGCCGATTCTTCCCCCGATTGACATCTCAGCCAACGCTACTCCTAGTCCACCGTCAGAAAGGTCATGACAAGCAGAGATAAGGCCCTGAGACATGGCGGTCTGAACTGTTTCATAACGTTTGCGAGCAGTAAGAGCTTCTACATGCGGAACAGAAGGATGAACAAAACCAAGCTGGGAAGAAACTTCCGAGCCGCCAAGTTCATTTCTGGTCATACCGAGAACATATACAAAGTCACCAGGATTCTTGAAATCGGAGGTGACACATTTATTTATATCAGGAACAATACCGACTGTTGAGAAAAGGACCGTAGGAGGAATGGATATTTTTACCCCTCCACCTTTATAATCATTTTTCATTGAGTCTTTACCGGAGATACAAGGTACTCCGAATGCGCGGCTGAAGTGTGAAAGAGCCTGATTAGCTCTAACCAGCTGAGCAAGTTTATAATGACCGTCAGGTGTTGTTTCAGACTGAACAGGGTCACACCAGCAGAAGTTATCAATTCCGGCCATATGGGAGATATCTCCACCAACGGCTACAGCATTTCTGACAGCTTCATCAATAGCGTTAGCCATCATCCAGTATGTATCGAGATCACTGAATTTAGGGCAAATTCCGTGAGAAACTACAAGTCCTTTATCAGAATCAAGATCAGGTCTCAGCACACCTGCATCGGCAGGCCCATCCTGTTTTTCACCGACCAGAGGTTTGACAACACTGCGCCCCTGAACCTCATGATCATACTGACGGATGACGTATTCTTTACTGCATATATTAAGTCTGCCGAGCATATCTTTAAGCAAGGCAGTGTGGTCTTCTACTTCAGGCTCACCTTTGAATTCAACAACAGGACGTTCCCAGACAGCTTTAAGCTTCATCTGAGGGACACCGCCATGCAGGAAGTCCATGCGTAAAGCAGCAACAGGCTTATCACCGTATCTGATATTATAAATACCGCTGTCAGTGTATGTTCCGAGAGCAGTTGCTTCAACATCCATCTCTTTTGCAAGAGCCATGAATTCGTCAAGCTTTTCAGGTGGAACAGCCAGAGTCATACGTTCCTGAGCTTCGGAAACAAGAATTTCCCAAGGCTTTAGACCATCATATTTAAGCGGAGCCTTAGCAAGATCAAGATCACAACCACCAGTATCTTCAGCCATTTCACCAACAGAAGAAGACAGACCGCCTGCACCGTTATCAGTAATGGCACTGTATAACCCTGTATCGCGAGCACGCATGAGACAATCATACATTTTACGCTGAGTGATAGGGTCACCGATCTGAACGGCAGTTGCAGGAGAACCTTCGTGCAATTCTTCGGAAGAGAAGGTTGCACCGTGGATTCCGTCTTTACCGATACGACCACCGGTCATAACAATTATATCACCGACCTGAGCTTTCTTTTCATGACTCAAACGTCCGGCAACCTTAACAGGCATAGTTCCGACAGTTCCACAGTAAACAAGAGGTTTACCAAGGTACCTTTCGTCAAAAACAATAGAGCCGTTTACAGTAGGCACACCGGATTTATTACCACCGTGTTCAACCCCTTCGCGAACGCCTTCAAGAACTCTGCGAGGGTGTAGAAGACGCGGAGGAAGCTCTCCGTCATGGAAAGGAGAAGCAAAGCAGAAAACATCTGTGTTACAAAGCAGGTTTGCACCCAGCCCAGTTCCCATTGGGTCGCGGTTAACACCGACAATTCCGGTAAGAGCTCCGCCGTAAGGATCAAGAGCGGAAGGACTGTTATGAGTTTCCATCTTAACGCAAACATTCAGTTTATCATTAAATTTGATAACCCCAGCATTATCCTTGAAAACGGATAGACAAAAATCGTCGTCGCCTTTTTCTTTACGGATTTCCTTCGTGGTATTCTGAATGCAGGTTTTGTAGAGACTGTCTACGGTAGAAGAAACTCCGGTCTCTTTATTTTCATATTCAATTTTAGAACTAAAAATTTTATGTTTGCAGTGCTCCGACCATGTCTGCGCAAGGGCTTCAAGCTCTGCATCGGTCGGATTCGCACCGATTCCCATTTTTTCACGTTCTGCAATAACTTCTGGATCAGAGTAATAATCACGGATGCAATGAAATTCTTCAATACTCATAGCAAGAGTATTTGCACGACTGAATGCCATCATTTCATCATCGTTCATAGCAAGAAGGTCAATAATAGCGACTTCTTCACTGGCTTTACCGGTAACCTGCGCAGCCTTAGCTTCGAACCCAGGAGATTTCTCCCATTCGTCAGCAGAACGAATTTCATAACGCTGGATGAGTTCATTTGCTAAAAGGTCTTTTGCTATAGATGCAATCTGCTCTTTCGGAAGCTTTTCTGTGAAAATGTACTGTGTAGAGGTATAGACTTTCACCTTTGCAGAATCTTCAGATTTTAAAACCAAAACTAAAGATTCTTTTGCTGTACGCCCTTCGTTATCAGTTACGCCGGGACGGAACCCAACTTCAAGATTCCAAGCAAAGTCTGCTGCAAGAGGTGTAAGGGATGGAGTATGCAACACTGGATCGTGCAAAACTCCAAGTTCTAAAACCTTCTCTATATCGGCTTTTTCAAGACCTTCAACAGTATATACTTTAATAGTCCGGACTTCACCGGCTTCTATGCCAAGCTCTTCCCGGATTTTACGGGAAACTTTATTCCCGTGAACATCCTGGACATTCTTTTTAAGACCAACCTCAACCCGCCAGAGCATGGTTATCTCCTTGTTTAATATAAATAATGAAGTCTGAAGCTGAACACTTAAGATTCTTTTTTAGACCACTTCAACAAATTACCGCCTAAATCCTTGGCTTCATATGCCGCTGTGTCAGCCCGCTTCAGCATACTGACATGAGAATCGCCATCTTCATAAACGGTCATACCGCCGCTGATGGTGACTCTCCCGGAAAATTTAGTACCAATTTTTACTCGAATCCTGTTCCCTATCATTTCAAGAAATTCAGGTCTAACTTCGGTAACAATTATACCGAATTCATCTCCGCCGTAGCGGCATGGAAAGTCCATACCGGCACGAAGTTCTTCCCTTAAAATTTTCGCGACACCTTTTAGGACTTGATCTCCGGCCTGATGCCCTTCTGTATCATTAACTTTTTTGAACCCATCCAGATCAAAAAACAATATACCAATGGGTCTTCCGGTTCTCTTGCTCCGAGTGATTTCGCGTGCAAGCATAGTATTGAATTGAGTATGATTGTAAAGCTCTGTCAATCCATCAAAAATAGCCTGCTTTTTGAGTTTAGCTTCAAGTCGTCTGATAGCAGTCATATCACGGGCAACAATAAGATATTTTTCATCAGCACCTTCAAGCTTACTGATAACGAGTTCAAACGGCAAACCTATCGAATCCGTCCTTTTCATCAAAACTTCCACGACGGACTTAGGATATTCAAATAGCTCCGGCCCCCAAAGTCCTGTAAAAGTCCCTGCTGGAGCAGCTATCTCAAAAAGATTGCGACCTAGAAAAATCTTAGAGTAACGAGATGATACATAATGTATATGACCTCTGGCATCGACAGTAAAAACAACATCACTCATGGAATCAATGATTCCTTCCAGAAAATCTTTTTGCTTAAGAGCTTGAATTTGCGTTTCCGATATTCCGCGAATGTCTTCCATTATGGTAGAAATCAGCCAATCGTCGCCTCTTTTCTGCTTATATGCTGAGATGTAAAGACAAGCATCACGCGGGACCCCTCCAGTTCTCAATCTGGCGCAGGTAATCTTATTAAAAGAACTTGCGGAATCGTCAGAAATAAATTCGCTCCACTCTTTACCCAAAGAGGGACCGACCAACATATCAAATAATTCTCTGAAATTCTTTGTACCAGAAACAGCTGTGCCACCCAAAATACGGCCCATTTCATCGTTCATATCAAGGACCCATCCTTGAATATCTAAACGGGCAATACCGAGAGGAAGAGTTTCCAGAGTTACAGCCCGGCCTTCCAGCAGATGTAACCTGAGACTGTAATGTTCATAAGCCTGTCCGATAAATCTGAAATATAACTTTAAATCTTCTGTCTCGCTTGTGGAAAGGCCTGATCCTACATACCTGAACTCACCAAGAGAAACACCATGACTGGAAATATTTATACCTTCCATATGCACAGTCCATGTGAGATCTTTTCTATCAACCTGAGCAGCAACTCTTTCCAGACCTGAATCTCCAGCTCTATACAGGTAATATTTATCGAAATCAGGAGATTTGAGGGCTATTTCCCAATTGCTTACATCCCAGTTAAGCTTAACATGGCGAGCTATTATACGAGGGATTGAATCCACTCCGCCTTCTGCTGTAAGCAGTTCTAAACTCATAAGGTAGCTGGATTGAAGTGATTTTATTGAATGATTATAGAAATGACTCCTGCTGTCACCCTGCTCAATTCCCAAGGTACTGAGCATGGATTGAAATTTTGTCCGACAAATATCTCTGAATTCTTCAATTGCCTCTTCATCCAAATCCAACGAATTTTGCAGTTTAAGCTCAAACTGAAGGACATTAAACGGGGCAGATGACTTTCCAAGCTCCATTTCCGCCCACTTAGTACCTAAAATTAATGCCTGTGTAGGTAAGTCGAAAGATTCCAACTCTTCAAGCGAATGGTGATGCAAAATAGACGGGCATTTAAGCATCTTAAGTTTCCAGCGAGAAAACAAAAGCTGAGTGAGAGCGCCGTGAGTCATACCCCAAACTTCATTTTCTGCTTCCGGCTGTCCGGGATAAGACATTGTAACTGCATCATTACAAGGCATCTTCGGAATTTCATCGGGAGCAGCACATTTAAGAAAGAGTAGAGAAATATCTTTGAGCAGACTGCAAAGATAAATTTTATCGGCATATTCTGGACAAGTTCTTGAAGCAATAAGCTGAGCAGAAACAGCTCCCCACACAGTCAGCATCCAATCGCTGTAGATCTTATAATCCTGTTTTTCAATATTGGTCTTAAGGTGCTGCTGAAAAGAAACAGTAACCGCAAGATTCAGCAGTTCTTTGGTACCAAGAACTACCGCCGCCCGCTTAAGGTCAAAAACTTCCTGCGACAAACCATAAAAAGGAGAATTGACAAGATTTAAAATAGTAGCTGAAAGCGCAGGGTCCATACTTATGATTTTTCCGAGTACAGAAAAATCAGGTTCAGCCTTGCTGGCTTCCTCCATAAGCTGGAGCATAACCGGAGGAAAACTCAACTTCATCATCAATCGTGGTGATTCAAGAATCTCATCCAGACTCATAAGCAGCAACTCCTGTATTTAAGCTACACTTACTTGCTACGCGTCAGTACAAAATCTGCTGCCTGTTTTAGAATGCGGCGTTCGGCACTGTCAGACAATGGAGCCAGACAAGCTTTAGCCTTTTTAATATATGAGGCTGCGGACTCCCTAGTCTTTGTTCCTAAACCTTGCGCCCGAATGCTTTCAAGGACATCATCACGCTTTGCATCTGAAAGAGTTCTATCTTTAATTTCAGAGAGCAGTAATTCAGCCTCTTTATCTTCTAACATCTCAAGGTAGAAAATTAAAGGTAAAGTGATCTTTCCTTCTTTTAAATCGCCGCCTTCTGGTTTACCAGTATCTCCAACAGGAGATTCATAATCAAGGGCATCATCAACCAGCTGAAATGCAATGCCCATATTGAGGCCGAAATTTCCCAGCGCATCTTCAAATTCCACGTTGTCAGAGGCAACAGCGGCTCCGATGCGACATGAAGCCTCAATTAGTCGTGCTGTCTTGCCTATAATTATATCCATATATACAGCGCGGTCGACTTTAGGTTCTGAAATATGTGCTATTTCGCGTATTTCTCCGTCTGCAGTGGACATAATTGCTGAAGCCAAAATAGAGCTTATACGGGATTTACCGTAATCAGCACCTATTAAATTGGCGAGAGCAAGAAGAACATCACCGGCAAGAACTGTTTCTGTGGTACCGAAAACAAGATGTGAAGCAGTAACTCCTCTTCTTAAATCAGCATCATCAAGTATATCATCGTGAAGCAAAGTTGCAGCATGCAACAGCTCAAGAGCACTGGCTAAAGGGTAAATATCTTCTTTTGAATATCCCAGACTACGTGCAGAAAGTATGGTAAGAATCGGACGTATCCGTTTACCGGGAGCAAGCAGTACATGCTTTGCAACCCCTTTTACCAATCCCTCAAGCTTATCGGTTTCTTCATCCAAAAAACCGTTTATCTTAGGCAACTCTTGCTTGAAATAGGCTAATAACTCAGTCATCCGCGTATGAATTATCCCAGTTGTGAGTGGGAAAAACAGACCAAAAAATCAAGATTTATTTTTAAACAAAGGAGAACAAATTCGGCCAAGTTCCACCAATGCCCCTTTCAAATCCCAATCTTTACGATCCCTTGACCCCACAAGGTTCGATACAGTCCGCACCTGACATACAGGAACTCCCGAAAGAGCGCATCCATACGCAGTGGCAAAACCTTCCATATTTTCAATATCCGCCTGAAACTCGGTTTTGAGCCTCAAGGCCTCATCTGCCGTTGCAGTAACTCCGCTTACTGTTAAAGAAACAGCTTCGGGCAGTTTTGCAAATCGGTCAAGCACTGACTTTTTAAATCCGCAGCCGCAGCCCAGTTCAATCCGGTCCCATATTTGGGTACCATTTATTTCAGCAAGGCTGAAACTCAACCCTTTCGGATCTACTTCTTTTCCATTTTTAAGCCCGTATTCCGGCCATATTTCAGTCTTAACAGTGCATGCTGAACCGACTGGAAAACGGTCAGGATTGAAAGTTCCTGCTATTCCGGCAAGAACAACAACCCCCACTTCATATCTTGCAAGAGTCTGCCCCAACGAAAAAGATGAATTAATAATCCCGATTCCGGTAACCAGCAATAAACCTGATTGACCACTGAATTCAAAAGGAACGGCAACTCCTTGCCTGAGATCAGGCAGTTCGCATACACCTCCGAGAGAGGCTTTCATTTCCTTTACAGTTGCAGTGACAAAAAGAATATCTTTCACTGATTCTAGAGTCTCCAGGATCTAATTCCGGCCTTATCTAACTCATCACGGTCATAAAAGCATTTTACATCAATGATCAGTGCATTATCGGGCTCTCTAAACCAGCTCTTAATTTCGTCAAAACTCAGGCTGCGATATTCATCATGCGAAACAGCAAGAATAAGAGCATCAAGATTTTTAAATTTAGAAAAAGGAACGGTTTCAAGTCCATATTCTTCGACTGCTTCCTTTGGATCAGCATAAGGGTCATGAACAAGGACTTTCACACCGAAAGAAAGCAATTCATCCACAACATCAACGACTTTGGTATTACGCAAGTCAGGAACATTTTCTTTGAAAGTAAGACCTAGGATACCAACTTTAGCATTTTTAACTTTGCTGTCGCCGTCAATCATCTGTTTTACGGTTGTATCAGCAATAAATTTACCGACCGCGTCGTTGATTTTACGTCCGGCAAGAATAACCTGCGGATGATGTCCGATAGCTTCTGCCTTAGTGGTGAGATAGTAAGGGTCAACGCCGATACAATGTCCACCGACTAAGCCCGGACGGAACGGAAGAAAGTTCCATTTTGTTCCGGCAGCTTCAAGAACATCCAAAGTATCAATATCCAGGCGGTCAAAAATCATGGAAAGTTCATTCATCAGTGCAATATTAAGATCACGCTGGGTGTTTTCAATGACTTTTGCAGCCTCAGCAACTTTAATGCATGAAGCTCGATGAGTTCCTGCGGTGACCACGGTTGAATATAATTTATCTAAAATTTCAGTTACATTTTCAGAACTTCCGGAGACAACTTTAACAATTGTCTGCAAAGTATGTTCTCTATCGCCCGGGTTAATTCTTTCTGGGGAATATCCAACACCGAACTGCGAGTGATATTCAAGACCTGACTGCTCCGCAAGGATGGGGATGCAGATATCTTCTGTGAGACCGGGATATACTGTTGATTCATAGACAACAATTGTTCCCTCTGACATATACTTACCAACCATAGTAGATGCGCCTACAACAGGACGAAGATCGGGGTTACGAGCAGCGTCGATAGGTGTAGGAACAGCAATAATAATAATTCCTGCTTTTTTAAGATCTTCAGGATTACTGCTGAATTCTACAAAATTATGAAAGTCGGTTTCAAGGACTTCCGCTGTGCGATCGTAACCTGTACGCAGTTCGCTTACACGTTTTTCGGAAATATCAACTCCAAGAACGTTGAAATGCTTTCCAAGGGCAACAGCCAACGGCAACCCAACATAGCCTAGACCTACAACGGCTACATAACTTTTCTTATCTTTTATATCTTCAAATTTTATCATAACGTTATATCCTTTAATGTTTTTCCGAAATGCCGGCCACCGACAATTCTTTTTATCACCGTATAACTAATTTTATCAACAAACTACCTGAAGAGGGGTAGACAATGTCTGGCAGCCAATATAAAACTGCTGCTATTATGAATATCGACTGGTCTTTTCTGCTATCAGCCCTAGGCTTGGCCTTCATTCTTGAAGGAATACCATATTTTTTGTTTTCTGAGCGTATGCCCAGAATTCTAATCACTATTATCGAAAAAGGACCGAGGCAATTGCGAATTCTCGGCCTTATAGCAATGATCTTCGGTTTATTGCTTATATCTTTCGGACAATCTCTCGTAGAGCTTTAACAACTCTAATTAGGCGATTTTAATCTGCCGGTTTTTCAGCAACGTGAAGGTACACGATGCCTGAAAGCAGGGGGACGAACATAACTCTATCAAAACCGGAGTTACGAAGCTCTGTGCCTAAAGTTCTTTCATCAGGAAACGAACGGATTGTATCTGCTAAGTAGGTATACGCTCCAGAATCTCCGGAGATAACTTTTCCTAGAAGCGGCAGAATCCTGCTCAAATAAAAATTGTAAAACCCTTTCCATATACGTTTACGCCCTGAACCAAATTCAAGAATGCAAAATCTTGCACCGGGTTTTAGTGTACGCAAAATTTCTTTATATGCCTCTTCACGTGGAAGAATATTACGAATTCCAAATGCTATCGTCGCCCCATCAAGGCATGAATCAGGAAGAGGGAGTTTCTTTCCGTCAGCCTGAACTGCAGCGATTTGAATCCCTCTTGACCGCTCATATTTGCCATCTAATTTCTTAGATTTACCACAGGCAAGCATAGGAAAAGCAAAATCCATGGAGAGAACTTTGATGTCCGGATACTGTTTTATAAGTTCAACAGAAACATCAAGAGTTCCGGCGGCTAAATCAAGTACCAAACCGTTTTTAGCGGGGCGGACCAGTTTTACCAGTCTGTATCTCCAGTATATATCCTGCCCTGCGCTCAAAGCGTGGTTCAGGAAATCGTACCACCCGGCAATGCGCCCAAACATGGCCGCAACTTTTTTACCGTGCTCCTGATGAGTCTGATCCTGCATCTACTCAGATTCTCCGCGAACGTCTTCCTCTTTGATCTGTTGAGCCCGAACAGACGCAATAACATCGGCATAGATAGAACTGAAAATATCAGAAAAATTTGAAGGAGAGATTCTTCCCACTTCAATAAATTTCACTATGATTTCTTTAGTTACCTGCAAAGCCTGCTTCTCAATTTTATCCATAATATGCCTCCTTCTTGCGCTGAAAAACCCCGCCCGGGGGGAAATGGCCACGACCTCCACAGGCAGGGCTACCGGGCGAGTAAAAAGAAAAAAACTTTAAAGCCCCTCTCTTTTGAGAGGCTCTTTAACATGAGACCCTTATTTAGTCGACCCGCACATTAATACGTAAACAGAAACAAAAATAATGAGGATCACAGCTTAAACATCAACAATTAAAACCATATAAATCAAAGAGGTCCGCTGGATTTCACTCCAACGGACCGTCAATTAATCTTTTTTTTTATAATTTCTATTCGTCAAAATCGCGGGCAAGAGCCGCAATCTCTTCCCTGATAATCCGTGCGGCTTCAGCAGGGACCGATCTTTCGAGCTTTTCAGCAAGGATTTCATCAATAGTAGATTTAAAGTTGTCTTCGACATCTCCTTTCATCTCTTCTATTTTTTCAATCAAGCGCGGAGTCAAATAATCCTCAATATCTTCTGTGAGTCGGCTTTTGATGCGATAAAAAGCGGTGGACTCAGGATCAAGTTCTTTTTCAAGCTCGTTACTTACAAGTTCCGCCATATCAGGCGCAGCATTAAGTTTTTCTTCTAAAGCTGTAACCTTCTCAGCAACTTCAGCCTTAATTTCGAGCATTCCGGTCTGGACCCATTCTTCGACTCGTTCCTGTATTTCGTCAGCAGCAATAGCTGCAACGGCAATAACTGCCGGAGAATCAGCCTTAAGAGTTTCACTTAATTTCTGTCCAACAACAGAATCAATCTCTCCACTTGAAAGCCGTTCTTCAAGTCCTTGAACTGACGCCATCAATGACGAAACAGTGTCCTCAAGGGAATTAATCTGAGCGACTTTTTCTTCAAGAGCAATAATCCTTTCCGAAGACTCGGCAAGAGCAACCTCAAGGTCCTCAGCCCGTTTTTCAGCCAGCACCACTTTTTCTTCAAGATTTGCATCTTTGTATCCAGCAGCAGTAGAATCAATAAGATCTTTCAGTTTTGTGAATTCTGAATCAAACGAATCAATTCTATCAGCCAGTTCATTTACAGCTTCAACTGTCACAAGCGGTCCAGAATCAGCTGATCCGAACTCATCTGCTGGCATAAGATCCTCTTCATCAAGATCAGATAGGTCTATTTCAACATCTTCAAGTAATTCACCCAAATCAATATCGTCATCATCAAGTTGACTAGCATCACTATCATCTAATTCGTTAAGCTCTGAATCGTCTGTGTCTGTATCAATATCGGCTGAATCTACAGCAGGTGATACATCTGGCCCGGCAGGCTCTTCAGTAATTGAATTAAGATCATCATCAAGGACGACGTTTTCTAAAATTTCTTCACTTTGCTCTGAAACATCTGGAGTTTCTAATCCTTCAGTAGTTCCCGACAGTTCAACTTCTAAAGTTTCTGCTATTTCTGCTTCGACAACCTCAGGAGTTTCAGCAGGTTCTACTGCTTCAGGAACTTTAACAGGTTCAACCTGCTCGCTTGCAGCTTCAGGTTCATCAACCTCTAAAGGATCAAGTCCCTCTTCTGAAATCTCTAAAAGATCTTCATCGTCAGACAGCAGACTTTCAATATCTTCATCTGCTAGGATATCTTCTCCGAGTTCTGAAAGATCTACATCTTCTGAGACATCACCAAGCAAATCATTAAGTTCATCAATATCGCTATCAGCATCGGAATCATCCAGCAGTTGATCAAGGGCTGCGACATCTGTGTCGCCATCAAATAAATTATCAATATCATCTTTGTCATCAGCGGCAACAGTGCTATCCCCGCCAAGTTCGTCGATGACATGATCTAATCCCTCGGCATCAACCTCACCTTCAGCTGATTCAGCTTCAGCAGCCATAAGTGATTCTTCACCAAGATCAAAATTTTCAAGCATTGTATCTGTATCGGAATCAGAATCAGCAGATTCCAATTTTTCAGCTTCATCTAAGACATCATCAAGAACTACATCTTCGTCATCTTCGACAACATCATCAAGAATCATGGCTTCATCAAGAACCATAGCGTCATCACTGACTTCTTCGACAACATCATCGAGAATCATGGCATCATCAAGTTCCAGTAAATCGTCATCACTGACTTCTTCGACAACATCATCAAGAATCATGGCGTCATCAAGTTCCAGTAACTCGTCATCACTGACCTCTTCGACAACATCATCAAGAACAAGAAGATCGTCATCCTCTGAACTTTCCTCGATATCACCGACAGCGGGTTCTTCAAGCTCCAGATCTTCGGAAAATAGGTCTTCGAGTTCCTGCTCAAAACTTGTATCTACATCATGAACTCCAGAAGCATCATCTGTGACGATTTCTTCCGCGATATCATTAAGGTCAAGAACCTCTTCCTTTGCCTGCTTATCCGGTGAATCCGGGGTCATAGCTTACCCTCTGTGAAAATTTAAAAAGGGGACTAGCAAGCCCCCTTTCATTACAAAATCAAGAAGACTTACTTCTTTTTCTTAGGATGACAGTCGCCACATTTGGTAGGACCAGTCTTAGCTTTAGCTTTCTTCAAAGCTTTATGACAACCTACACAGCTGTGGTCAGCTTTTGCATGAAAAGCAGAGTAGTAAGAAGTTGGTTCTCTCTTACCTTTTTTGCTGGTGTCGATATGACACCCTTCAGCATCACATTTCTTAATTGCAGAAGTTCCATCCCATGTGTGATGACACTTTTTACAGTCAAGAGCAGCATGCCCTTTATGAGAAAAATTAACAGGAGATTTAGTCATCTTAGCACCAGCAGGCGCTTTAAGAACCAAATCACCGGGAGCGTCTACAGCATACAAAGATGGAAGTGCAAATGCACATACCAATGCAGCTGTAACCATACAAATCAATAAGGTCTTTTTCATCCTAATCTTCCTCCATTAAAATAACGTTAACCTAATTACAGTCTTCTTGGAGATTTAATTTAGAAAAAAAACCATGTCAAGCACACTCAATAAAAACAATCTATTAACTGCTGTTAAACAAAAACTTTTTCGAATTATCAGATGTCATATTTCCCGGCATAACCGCGCGGAGTCAACATTTTACCGGCAACTTCTCTTGTGGAAGAATTACCAATAATCAAAACCGTTTGCATATCAACATCCTGCTCATTTATTGTATCAAGTGTTACCAATTGAATTTTTTGCCCTTCGCGATAGGCCCTGTTTACAATCCCGACAGGCGTTGATCCGCGTCTGAATAACTTTATAATATTTATAGCATCAATTAAATGTCCGGCTCTTTTTTTAGAGCGTGGATTATAAATTGCGATTACAAAATCGGCATCAGCTGCGCACTTAATCCTTTTTTCAATCTTATCCCAAGGCGTTAGCAAATCACTTAAGCTGACAGATGCAAAATCATGCATAAGCGGTGCTCCGAGCAAAGCAGCAGCCGCAGCAAATGCCGGAATACCGGGAATAACTTCAAAGCAAATATCACTAAAAAGATCACGAGTTTCCAAAAGTTCCATAACAAGACCAGCCATAGCGTATATGCCTGGATCTCCGCTACAAACCATTGCAACATTTTTCCCAGCCAATGCTTCATCTACAGCTCTTCGGCACCTCTCAACTTCTGCCATCATGCCGGTAGATAAAACATCTTTACCATCAAGCAAAGCAGGCACGATCAACTTTATATAGCCTGTATATCCTACCACAACGTCAGCCTGTTGGATAGCTTCACGAGCATACGGAGACATTAAACATTCATCACCAGGACCAAGGCCTATTATTTTTAAGCACCCCTTATCCGTACATCCTTGGCCAGAGACATTGTTACCCGTGCACTTTTTTTCTTCGGAACAATCAGATTGTTTCCCCCGGACTGTTTCATTGCTGCTGCTTCGCATACGCTGCCGACTCCCATATGTTTAATAACCAACTCCGAAGGAGTGGTTCCTTTCATTTCTTCTAATTCATCTGCACTGAAGAATTTTATTTTAAAATTCATCTGCCGTGCAAATTCGAGCATTCCTACTTCATCATTTTTCGCATCTATAGTCCCCATTGAAGCAATCGACTGCCCAGCAATTCTCTGTTCCGTAAGAATAGCAATTACCAATGCATTAATCTCTTCAGCAGGAACACCTCTGCGGCATCCTACTCCCAGTCGCAAGCACTTTGGATAAAGTTTCAGTACCCGCTCAGGCAGGCTGTGAACTCGCCAATCAACGCATACGCTGCACCGGAGATCAGTCAAGTCTTCAACGCTACTGACTCTATAAAAGAACTCATCAAAATCATTTAAATCTATAAAAAACTCAGGATCATAGACTCCGACTCTCTCCCCATCAAGCAGAGCTGCGTTTACATGCTTAATTATGCCGATATCACCGATTACCAATCCATTAGAACGCGCAAGCAGATCGATTGAAGGAACTCCTGCACAATCTGTAGCGGTTGTGATAACCGCAGTCGCTCCAATCTGATCGGCAATCATACGAGCAAGCTCGTTGGCCCCGCCTAAATGACCGGAAACAAGCGAAATGACAAATTCCCCTTCCTGATCAAGAACTACTACGGCAGGGTCACTATCCTTTGATTTCAAATGAGTAGCTATAGCCCGAACAACAATACCCGAAGCCATGATAAAAATATGAGAGTCATAAACAGAAAAGTTATTTGAAATTAAAGATGTAAATCCAGCAAATGGGATATCACTTTCTTCGGCATAACGCTTAAGAACAAAAGAATCTGCACCTGTTGCTAGCGCAATTTTGCGGGCAAGATCTGCTCCTTTGGCTGTCAGGGCATAGATGGCTGTTTTAGAATTGCTCATAAGAAGTAAATACGAAAAATTTTAAACAAAGCAAAGGTGAAGAACGCGCTTAAAAATTAAAAAATCAGGCAGAACGGTTTCAATTAGTTACCGGAAAGATTCCGCTCTTTAAAACGATGAACTTTTATAACCTTATCAGCACTGCCTTCTACTCTGATTGCATCAGCCATGGCACGGCTAAATCTCACAGGAGTCGGATTACTTGCGAAGAGTTTAAGATTATCACTATAATTTAATTTTTTATGATCTCCGCGAAAAGCTTGATTCAAATCACCTTTGAAAAAGGAAACGATATCCCAGATAGGAAAATTAAGCTCTAAAGCAAGCCTTTCATCGTCCATAGCAAACCGATTCTCAACTTTTTTTGCCTTAAATGCGACTACAGCAGGTCCGGCATCAGCATTAATCCCGCCGCGATAAACGGACTGCATATCGGACCATTTCCATCCGCTATCAAGCTGCAACCAGTTCAGAACATTCACAGTGCCTGCAAGTTCTGCGGTCAAACTGGCTACATCTTCACGCCCAAGATCAACATCCGGCACGGAATTAAACTGAGTATATTCTATACCGAGTCCACCAGAGACTTTAAAATGATCATTACCAAAATTATTCTTAATCTTGGCTATATGCTGACTACCCCCTCCGAATCCTACAAAAGCAGAAGCCGTGGTTGTATCGTCTATTACTTTCTTTTGCTTTAGAATTGCCCCGTCAGCATAATAGTAATTGTAGCTTCCTTCAAACTCGCTATGAAAATATTCAATGGGTTCAAAACTTTTTTTATATTTTGCGCCAATATTATACTGGGGCATACGGTATTTATGTGTTCCGCTGAGGTCAAAATCCTGCTTAATATTCTTTTCAAGGTACGCAAGGGAAAAGCGCATGAGGCCGAGCCCTTCTCCTGAATCATCGGTCAGCAGAAAAGCATGAGACGTAGAAAGCTGTAAAAAGTCACTGGATCCTGTTATATCGGCAAGTCCAGCCCATCGGTCGTCCATCCCCAACCATTTATATGCTCCGTCAAATTCAACAATTTCTTCATCAAACAAGTAGTTTGTCGATAAAAGAGTCGCGCTGTCTTTGTTATCAAATTTATAGGCAAATTCAGTATTTTTAAGATTGAGATCACCAGTCTGATCGCTTTGCTTATCTGGCAAAGCCCCTGGCGCGCTTAGACTGAAAACGGCATCACCTAATTTATAAGTGCCTGAACTTCCAAAAAAAGAAAATGGGGAAGGTGTTGATGAATTCTGGCTGGAACGCACAGCACTATTAGCTGTCTCTGCAAGTGACGGAACCACCAGCAGACATAAAAGGAGCAAAACCATATTTAATATTTTTTTCAACATTGCGCGTAAAACCAGCCTTAATTATTGAGTTCACTACTCTTAATTATATAGAAACAACAACTAAGGCGCAAGAAACTAAAAAAAGAATCGGCAGATTAAAAAACTTATTAGAAAATTTGAAAAATGAATTCAGAGGGAGAATTTGTCTCAAAGGTTTCCCCCTCTGAATATTAAAGATATCTTAACAAATTAACCTTTAAAGCTTTTAACAGCTTCAAGAGTAGCTTCGTAATCGGCTTCGCTGTGGGCAAAAGAAGTAAAGGTACATTCAAAGCTCGAAGGAGCTAGGTTGAAACCTTTTTCACGCATATGGCGATAAAATGCAGAATAAATATCAGCATCTCCAGTCTTAGCGGACTCAAAATCAGTTACCGGTTTGTCAGTAAAGAACAAGGTAAAGATTGACGCTATATGATTCAAAATCATTTTGAATCCGTTAGCTTCAAGTGCGGCTTTAAGGTCCTGTGCAAGCTTGAGAGTACGAGCTTCAAGAGCATCATAATCCTGCTTCTGTAAAGCACGCAGAGTTGCGATACCGGCCGCCATAGCAACAGGATTACCGGAAAGAGTTCCAGCCTGATAAACGTCACCGCACGGTGAAATACGGCTCATAAACTCACGCTTTCCTCCGTACGCTCCTACGGGAAAACCTCCACCGATAATCTTACCTAAAGTGGTAAGATCTGCTTCAACTCCGAAGCGCTTCTGCACTCCGCCGGCGGAAACTCTGAATCCGGTGATAACTTCATCAAAAATTAAAAGCGCACCGTACTCGTCGCAAATATCGCGAAGTCCCTGAAGAAATCCTTCAGCAGGGAGGACGAGTCCCATGTTTCCGGCAACAGGTTCTACGATAATAGCAGCAATATTTTTACCTTCTTTTTCAAAAACAGCTTTAACTGCGGCTAGATCATTATATGGAGCAAGCAAAGTATCTTTGACTGTACCTTCAGGAACACCTGGGGTTCCGGGGATGGAAAAAGTTGCAAGCCCTGATCCTGCACTTGCTAGAAAACAATCACTGTGTCCATGATAACATCCTTCAAATTTAAGGACCTTATCTCTTCCGGTTATGCCGCGAGCAAGGCGCAAGGCACTCATGGTTGCTTCGGTTCCGGAGTTAACCATACGGACCATCTCAATAGATGGAATCATTTTAATAATTTCTTCCGCAAGAGTTATTTCATCAGGACAAGGAGAACCATAACTTGCGCCCATCTCTACAGCTTTAAGCGCAGCGTCTTTGATAGGCTGATACCCATGACCGAGCATCATCGGGCCCCAGCTCATTACGTAATCTATGAGTTCCTGCCCATCGACAGACCACATACGACTTCCGTCAGCTTTTTCTATAAAAAGAGGATCACAGCCGACGCTTTTGCAAGCTCTTACAGGGCTGTTAACACCGCCGGGAAGCACTTCCTGCGCGTGTTTAAAAAGATCAGAAGATGAAGTCATAAAAGACACTCCTATCTATGATGTTAAGTATTGTTATCTATCCGCAATCTTTAAAGAAGCGTATAATCATTTTTCAACAACTATACAGCACCCTCTTTAAATTCAAAATATTTCATTGAAGTTTTTTTCAGTTCTTTCAAACTTTTCAAAATACAATGGTCGGTAATGCCTGTTTCTGACATCAGTTCACTGACCACGTTCTTACAATCATCAAGACCTTTACCGTGAATCATGGTGTATAAATTGTAAGGCCACTCAGGATAAGTCCTTCGCAAATAGCAATGGCTTATTTCCGGCCTTCTCGCCATCTGTTCACCGATTTTCTCAGGATTTTGAGAATCCTCAACACGCCATGCAACCATAGCGTTTGCACCGTATCCAGCTTTCTGATGCCTTAGAGTTGCACCGAAACGGCGAATTATTTTTTCATCTTTAAGACGAGTAAGCAATTCGATAACTATATTTTCATCAGTTCCGACTTTCTCAGCTATATCAGCATAAGGAGTGGCGCTTTCGGAAAGAGTTTCACATGCAAGCGCCAAAATATTTTCTTCAATCTCGGTAAATTTTATAGCCATATCCCATCCTTGACTGCGGGCTGAATTATCAGACCGGGTTCGTTTTATAAAAAAGGTGATACCTGCATATTGCTTCATGCTCAAGGGTTGAAACATAATTAATTCCCATGGGCAGTTTGTACAGAGACAAAGCTATTGATGCGGATATAAATCTATACACTCTAACTATGCGGCCCCTTCTTGCTGTGATGCAGGTTGCCATAATCACTTAGTGTGCGTACATTAATTCGATTAAGTGTATGTAAATAATCTCCGCAAAACAGACGAAATATTTTTGCGGAATTCACAATATTTTTGTTTTCAAGGAGTAAATATGAAGATTGCTGTTATTGGTGCTGGAGCATGGGGTACCGCTTTAGCAAACACACTTGCCCAAAATAACCATGATGTTAGCCTGTGGGGAAGAAGTTCGGAACTGATTAATGAAATTAAGAAAACAGGCCGCAATACAGTTTATTTACCTGATTGCAATCTTTCAAATAAACTAAAATGCGACTGCGATCCTGAAAAAGTCATGGACGGAGCAGAATATTTTATTCTTGTTGTTCCAAGCCAATTCATGCGCTCATCGCTAGGCCGCCTCAAACATCTCTTCCCTGACAATCCTGCTACAATTTGTGCTAGCAAGGGGATTGAACTTAATTCAGGTGCACCGATGTCTCAAGTCATTGCCGAAGCTCTTGATGGACTAAATCCTAGATACGGACACCTTTCAGGTCCGACCTTTGCTTATGAATTGAGCGAGAAAAAACCAACTTCCATAACTTTGGGATGTGAAGATAAAAAGCTGGCAAAAGAGGTTCAAGCTTTCTTTGCCAATAATTACTTAAGGGTCTATACCAACCCTGATTTCCGTGGAGTCGAATTAGGCGGAGCCATAAAAAATGTTATGGCCATAGCCGCCGGAATAGCTGACGGACTCAATTTTGGAAACAATGCCAGAGCAGCCCTCATAACTCGAGGTATTGCTGAAATGAGTAGACTTGGCGTTGCAATGGGGGCAAATCCAGCAACTTTTATGGGACTGTCAGGACTCGGCGATCTCATACTCACATGTACCGGAGATCTTTCCCGCAACAGACAAGTTGGCCTAAAGCTGGGACAAGGTCTCAATCTTTCTGAAATTCTTAAAATGAGAATGGTCGCCGAAGGCGTTAAAACAACTGAATCTGTATATGCTCTGGCTCAAAAGTTAGGTGTTGAAATGCCGATTACAGAGCAGGTTTATCGGATACTGTACAAAGACAAAGATCCTGCTACGGCAGTTTGTGACCTGATGGAACGCGACCTTAAACCAGAATAAAAAACCGGAGTTAACTATGAGAAAAATCTTGATGGTTATAGCTGTACTGATGATTATTGGTGGATGTTCCAAATGGCAGAACCCCAACCTGGTTGATCCAGCTCAGCGCAATGAAATCCTCGCAAAAGATAAAGCTTTCTGTAAACAGCAGTCAGCGGAAATGGACCCTATTGGAGCGGAAACGGACGATGCCCCTCCGGAACCGACAACATATGAAGCTGAATTTTCTGAGAACTATTCTCAGGCGAATACTTTTGAAAAATGCATGAAAGAGCGTGGATGGCACAAAAAATAATCTGCTAAAATTTTTAAGCCCTTGTCGGAATCACTGACAGGGGCTTTGTATTATTCTGTTATTGCGCAGTTTCCGCTCGTTTTTCTCTATACTTTTCTATCTGCGCTATGGCCCGCCCTGTAAGCGCGCCGAATTCAGGCTTTGTGACCTGATCGTCTGCCTTAACTTTCTCACCCTTATGGTAAAGCCCTTTAGTTATAAGCGAAGAAAACAAAATTACAGGAAGCTTGGATAATTCCGCATCTTCTTTGATCTGACGGGTAAGTGTGTAGCCATCCATTTGCGGCATTTCTATATCAGAAACGACAACATCAAGCATATCAGTGATAGACTTTCCACTGTTCTTTGCTTCATTACGCATGGTGAGCAACCCTTCCCACGCTTCAAGACCATTGGTAAAAAGCTTAACATCAAAGTTAGCCGCTTCGAAATTTTTGTTCAGCAGGGTCCGGACAGAAGCTGAGTCATCAACAATAAGTGCAGACCATTTTTCAGGAGCTAAAGCTCCTGCTCCGTCCAGATTCTCAGCCATACTTGGATCAAGCTCACCAAGAATTTTTTCAAGATCTATCATTAAGACAAAACGATCATTCAAATCGATTGTCCCTGTGATACAATTTGAGTTCATATCAGCGATATACTTGCTCGGAGTCTTTAAGTCAGTCCATCCGATTCTGTGAATCTGGGTCACTCCGCTAACAAGAAAACCGGTAATGATAGAATTAATCTCAGTCACAATAATTAATTGAAACTCTGATTCCTTACGCTTTATCCCCAGCCACACCGATAAATCAATCACCGGTAGAATTATATCACGCAAAGACATTGTTCCCAGATAACTCGGATGAGGAGCTCCTTCAGCTGCTTCCAGTCCCTGCGGGGCCTCGACAACTTCTAAAACTTTAGCAACATTTATTCCGAAATAATCCTTATTATTCGCATGGGCATCAGCCTCATCAAGATAAAATTCAATTATTTCGAACTCATTTGTCCCTGTATCCAGCAGTATGTCCTTCCCGCTCATAAATTCCCCCGCTCAATTTATATACTAAGCATATATGACAGATTCAAATCAACACGTTCAGCAAAAAAGGATAGATCTGAACCATTAAAATTTACCACAGACTTTTGCTATATGTTTGCCCCATTAACTGTAATGGTATACGAAAGCTCTTAGCAATAATTTTTATAAAAAAACTGAGGATACTATGCTTAAAGAATCTGCAATTGTAAAATTAATTACATTCGTCTTTCTGCTGATGCTGGCAGGTTGTGCAGGCCATGACGTTAAACCTGCTGTTCCCATGACAGTATTCAATCCTAAATCAGGATCGTTTAATGTCAAAGTTGTTTTATTTCAGCTAAACAATGACGGCAGTATTCAAAAGCTTGAATCAGGAATTGTTCCCATGGAACAAAGCATCATATCTGCGCTGCAAGGATTAGGATACCATTATAATCCAAACGGCGATGTCAAGTATCTCATTGAAGCAAGAATTGGCAGCATTTCTCCTAAACAAGCTGTAGCGAAAAGCTCTGAAACTGTTGGCTTTGCTGTTGATGATGGCGGAGACTGGCCTTTTTTTAATGATTACCCTGTACTTATCAACGAATGGTCACCGGAGATACAAAGAATTAAAAGTGGACCAGACACTTGCTTTATAACCACGCAAGTACTCATCAAGTCAGACGAAGATCAGCGTGACATCGTTGTTTACCATGGAACTCCAAGACCATTAGAAGTCCCTTTTGAATTAGGATGTCCTTTTTCAGAGTGCGGACATGGAGCAATGAAGAATTTAAAAGATTACATTCTTTCAATTTTTACCCCAGCAACACGCAATTAATATAGATACTTGCCAGAACTAAAACGGATCATTATACTCGCGCCTCCCTATTGCTAAGACCTGCCCTTATCTTGAGGGTATCAGATTAATATCGAATAATCGGAAGGTGTTGAGTGGAACCTATTCGCCCGTGGCTTGATTACTACGACCCAGAAGTACCAAAAAATTTGGATTTCAATTATTATCCTCTCTTTGAATATCTGGATAAGACTGCTGAAAAATGGCCTAAGCGCAAAGCCATTGAATTTCAGAACTGGTCAATTACGTATGAAAAGCTGAAGAACTATGCAGAAGTAATGGCTGCTAATCTACGCAAAAGCGGAATCGAAACAGGTGACAGAGTTGCCTTAATGCTCCCTAACACTCCGCAGATGATCATTTCTTACTGGGCAATACTCAAAGCTGGCGGCGTTGTCACAATGACAAACCCGCTTTATATGGAAACTGAAATCGTCCACCAATTAAATGATTCCGGTGCAAAATTTATTATCACCATAGATATGCTTTGGCCCAAGCTGAATAAATTACGTGATAAGTTACCTATTCAAAAATATTTTATCACTAAAATTTCAGATACTCTTAAATTTCCTCTCAAACATTTATATGACCTAAAAAGGCTAAGAGATAAAAGCGCGCCTAAAGTACCATATAACAATTCTTCCGTTCTCAAGTGGCGGACTCTACTTGAAGGTAAAGAAACATATTCAGCCCCAACTATCCGCCCACTTGAAGATACAGCCCTCCTTCAGTATACTGGAGGAACAACAGGACTTTCCAAAGGCTGCAAAATAACTCATGCAAACCTCGGGTCTAATATTCAGCAGTTTCATGCAATGCTGCATAAACTCGGGAGAGAGCAAGAGATTGTGCTCGGAATTCTCCCCTATTTCCATATATACGGGCTCACAGTCTGTATCAATTATTCTACTTCACTTGGAGCCACTATGGTTCCATTTCCCCGCTATGTTCCGCTGGATGTTCTTAAGGCTATGCATAAACTCAAGCCGACGCTTTTCCCAGGAGCACCATCTTTATACATGTCCCTGCTACAGCAAAAAGAATTAACTAGATTTGATATTGCTTCAATCAAATATTGTGTTTCAGGGTCTTCCCCCATGCCTGTTGAAGCTATTAAGCAATTTAACTCCGTTTTCGGTTCAACCATTGTTGAGGGATTCGGGTTGACGGAAGCCTCACCTGTAACTCATCTCAACCCACTTGATGGCAAGAAAAAACCAGGATCAATCGGAGTTCCGGTCCCTGGTACGGATGCCGCAATTGTTGATATGGAAGTGGGAAGCATCCCCTTGGCCCCCGGAAAAATGGGAGAACTGATTGTTCGGGGCCCTCAGGTTATGAAAGGCTACTATAACAAACCTGATGAAACAGCCGGAGCCATACGTAACGGATGGCTGTACACCGGAGATATCGCTTATATGGATGAGGAAGGATATTTTTATATCGTAGACCGCAAAAAAGATATGATCATATCCAGCGGGTATAATATTTACCCCCGCGAAGTGGATGAAGTATTATATGAACATCCTAAAATTCAGGAAGCAGTTGCGGTAGGTTTACCTCACAAAACCCGCGGCGAAATTGTAAAAATATATATAGTCCTTAAAGAAGGGCAGTCTATGGACCGGACAGAGATTATTGCCTACTGCCGCGAAAAACTTGCAGGATATAAAGTTCCCAGACAGGTTGAATTCCGTAAAGAACTGCCGAAAACAATGGTTGGAAAAGTGCTTAGAAGGGCTTTGCGTGAAGAGGAAATGAATAAAAATAAGTAAGTTTTAAATAACTATTTTATAAACTGTAAAAGATTGAGAATCATCCCATTTTTAATGATTTTTATTTGGCTGAGGTCAAAAAAATCGCACATCTATTGGATTTTGATTTACCTTTTTTCAAAAGGGGAGAGCTGGCCTGATACATATCATTTGGATAAGGTCATTTTCAACTTTTTGCTATGTTTCTTTGCAAAGCAGATCAAGCAATGTCCTTATATGACATACGCCAACGAGAATCTTTATAAAGAGTAAATCCAGACCAAAGTTCTACCTTCTCAATTTTTCCTCCTCCAATACTACCGCCTACTCTTACATTGTTACTATCTCCTTCCATGGTAAGACCTTCTACATTTAAAAAATTATGGACCATAAATACATTCGTACCCTTACCTAAATTTACCTCTCCTATAACATCTTGGGCCTGAATGATATTATCGCCACCTCCTGAATCAAGAGAACCTGAAAGTAACCCCTTTACAACAACATGATCATTTCCTCCACCGAGATTAGCATCACAACTCATTTCATTCGTAATAACAGTATCATTTCCAGATCCAAGATTTAAAGCACCGGTTTGCCTGCGTGACTTTATGTAATTATTTCCACCTGTGCTATATACATCACCACTAAGATTTTCAGTTACATCAATCTCATTATTTCCAGACCCCATAAGGACTTTCCCTGATATATTATTTGCCTCTATATGATTATCTCCATTACCTGCAAAAATACGTGCGGAACTCTTGTTGCATTTAATCTCATTATCACCTGAGCCTATATCTAGAGTAGCAACACTCAAACGACCTTCTACATTAATTGTGTCACTACCTATTCCCATATTTAAATACTTACCGCTTAACTCCCCTTTTGTAGTAATATAGTCATTACCTCTTCCCATGTCCGATTCATCGCTAAGAGAAATATTACTTTTAGCTACCATAGAATCATTTCCTTTCCCCATCTTAAGTTCACCATGGAAAGAATTTGTTCTGATTGTGTCATTACCATCTCCAGTATCAAAATCACCCGCTAATATACCACCATAACTTATAATGCGATCAGCCCCTCGCCCTGTATTCACGCTTCCACTAGCTAAGCTGTATAAATTTACAATATCATTCCCTTCCCCTGTATCAATATCAACGGAAGAGATTACATGTGCAGACTCAACAGTATCCTCTCCAGAGCCTGTATTGATTATTCCTATTCCAGAATACATGCCACCAGATAAAATTATTCTATCATCTCCTGATCCACTTTCGATACTAGCAAAAGGATTTCTACAATAGTGATATTGATTCGGGTTTATATCCCTTGAAATATCAATGATAAGATCATTGCCGCGCCCTCCTCTCAAATCACTTCCACTCATACCTATAATAATATCATCACCGCGTGTTTCGTCACCACTTTTATATGTCCCTATTCGCAGAGTCCCATCTGCATTTTCGCTAAGTATGGTATCGTTTTTTAGAGCAAAACTAGACTCTAGTTTACCATTTGAACCATAAACATTTACCTTATATTCAAACAAATCTTCACTATTACCAGATTCAGCTCCAGATTTTGAAATCTTTTCAAGAACAATCGTTTTTCCGGACTTTGTTGAAGCGCTTACAATTGTTTCTTCATGTGGTTTAGCTAATTGTTTAGCCTCCTCGGAAAAAGTAGCTGTATCATATTTCTGAGAAGATGATTTTTGATAATTTTCTGACTGAGAACGCTTTACAAGTTTTTTAAAGCGGTCCGTAATATAGGATTGTGCATCTGAAGAATATCTCTCATAGTGACCGATCTGACCTGTGACATTCATATTCACACTCCTAACCAAATATAATACAACGCCTATACTCAAAATGCCTTAAAAACACTCTCTCCATGGCCAAGAAATAATTTAGATACTGTTATATCGGCTATATTCAAATTTTCTTTAGATAACTTAACTAAATTAATTATAACTATATAAAACTATATTTTTGATGCTCACATTTGACAAGACGCTTTCTTCCGTTCATGATTTAAAAATCAAATAAAACAGTATATTGTATCACAAAAAGCATAATAAGTTACAATAACAGATCAAGCCGATCCGGTGTAAGTATGTATGAAAAATTAAAGACTGTGAGCATTCCAACCGGAACAATCGGCACTGTAATGCTTCTCCAAAAAGGAGTCGGCGTACGCGGAATTGCCGGAATGAGCATAAGAGAATTTCTTCTAGCGGGTACCGGATTTTCACCTGAATACATAGAAAGAAGAATCAGAACTGTTTTTCTAAACAATTGCCCTGCGGACAATATCGATATCGTCAAAGTTAAAGATGGCGATATTTTGTCACTTTCAGGAGCTTTGCCGGGAGTTGCCGGTATGGCAATGGGCCGCGATACTCCCATAAGTCCATTTCGCAATGAAATCAGCGCAAAAAACACTGAAAATGTAGGGGAAGGAGAAATTTTACTGACAGTTAAGCTCTTCAACCTTATTGCTAAGGAAGTTGGTACAAAGTTACTTGAAAAGGGAGTAATTGTAGATGCAAATCTATTACTACACGCTTTCGGGGAACATGCTCCTAACGGAATTACAGAAGAGACTGGTCGCGTGCAGCTGATAATGAATTAGAAAGCAAATTAGGCACAAAAAAACCTGTCGGATCTCTCCGGCAGGTTTTTTTATTAATTATTTAGAAAGAATTATTTTTTATCAAGTAGCTCAAGCATTGCTTTTTTCATTCCGTTTTTATCTATTCCGATTTCTTCACGGAGTTCTTTCTGTGTTCCATGCTCAATAAACTGGTCAGGAATACCCAAACGTTTAATATGATGTCCGTCAAGCACATCTGCATCAACTAAAAACTCAACAACAGCTGAACTGAATCCGCCTGCTTTAGCATTTTCTTCAACAATGACGATCCTTTTAAAGCGGGAAGCCAATTCCAGAAGTTGTTTTTCAGGCAACGGCTTCAAAAAGCGAGTGTTGAAAATAGCAATGGAGACTCCATGCTCGTCATCAAGCTCTTCAACAGCTTCAACAGCAGGCCAGACTCTTGATCCCAGAGTAATAATTACTCCGTCAAATCCATCACGCAGAAGCTCCCCTTCACCTATTTCAAGCAAAGAAGGTTCTTTGTCCATGATTGCTCCGATTCCAACTCCGCGTGGATAGCGTACTGCTGCTGGGCCATTAAAGTTGAAAGCGGTCGCAACCATACGTGCAAGCTCTGCTTCATCTTTAGGAGCCATGTAGATAAGGTTTGGAATATGACGCATAAAAGACATATCAAATACGCCATGATGAGTTGCACCATCAGCACCGACCAGCCCACCGCGATCTAAGAAAAAGTTTACATTCAGATTTTGCAGACAAACGTCATGCACGATTTGATCATAAGCTCTTTGGAAGAATGTCGCATAAATTGCAACAGCAGGCTTATAGCCCATGGTTGCAAGTCCTGCGGCAAAAGTAACCGCATGCTGTTCACAAATACCGACGTCAACAAATCTGTCCGGATAATTTTTTCTGAAGCAATCAGTTCCAGTCCCTTCGGGCATTGCAGCGGTAATGGCCATGATCTTGTCATCTTTCGCTGCAAGCTGACAAAGAGTATTACCGAATACTTCAGTATATGAAGGTAATCCACCTTTAAACTTGGCAGCCATCCCTGTTTCAGGCTGAAAACTACCTACACCATGAAAATGAGTAGGGTTTTCTTCCGCAGGTGCATAACCTTTACCTTTTTTAGTCAGAACATGGACCAACACAGGAGTATCAAGTTTTTTAACCTGCTCGAAAACTTCAATAAGATCCTCAGTGTTATGACCGTCAATCGGACCTAAATAGGTAAAATCAAGTGCCTCAAAAAGCATTCCAGGTGTAAAGAAACTTTTGAAAGAATCTTCTCCGCGTCTGGCATACATCGCCAAATCGTCACCGATTTTTGGAATCTGTTTTAGAATATTTTCAAAATCTTTTTTGAATCTGGTCAAAACAGGGTGCGACAGTTTACGACTGAGGAACGAGGACAACGCGCCAACGTTAGCAGAAATAGACATCTCATTATCGTTTAAAACAACAACCATCTTGCGCTTCATTCCTCCGGCCTGATTAAGACCTTCAAAAGCCTGTCCGGCAGTCATTGATCCATCACCTATAACAGCAACACAATTACGCCCTCCGCCATCAAGGTCATTGGCAACAGCCATACCAAGAGCCGCAGAAATAGACGTACTTGAATGCCCAACACCAAAATGGTCATAAGGGCTTTCTGCCATACGCGGAAAACCGCTGATCCCATCTTTTTGGCGCAGTGTATGAAACTGCTCATAACGCCCGGTCAAAATTTTATGGGCATACGCCTGATGACCTACATCCCAGACGATACGGTCAGTATCAAAGTCAAAACACTTAAAAAGTGCAAGAGTTAACTCAATTACACCAAGAGAAGGGGCAAGATGCCCACCGCTCTTGGAAACGGTATTTATAATACACTGCCTAAGTTCATCAGCAAGCTGAACCAGCTCTTCTTTTCCAAGAGCCTGAACCTGTACAGGATTCTTTATACTTTTAAGCAGAGGATAATCTCCGCAATTACAAGACTTTTCAAAGCTGCTCATATTCCCCGAACCTCGCACCGGGTTATACTACTCAAACACATAGGCCAATATTCACCTGTAATCTCAAAGATCACTTAACAGTGTTAACTGCCTAAAACAAAAAACGCCACCGCACTTATAATAACAAATCAGCGATTAATAAACTCTATCAACTATATATTGAGCAAGCTCTGACAACAAATCAGCTTCTGCGCCTGAGTACGGGGAAAGAAGTTCCACTGCTTCATCCACATATTTACGGGCAAGCTCTTTACTTTCTTCAAGTCCAATCAAACTGGGGTAAGTAGATTTACCCTGTTCTTCGTCACTTCCCACAGGCTTACCAAGGGAAGCTTCATCGCCCACAACATCGAGAACATCATCTACAATCTGAAATGCAACACCGATCAAACGACCGTACTCTTCTGCCCGTCTGACATCATCATCAGTTGCGCCGACGCCCCTGGCAAGAATAGCACCTGACTTACAGGAGGCAAGAATCAATGCTCCGGTTTTCTTTGCATGCATAACTTTGAGTTCGTCAAGAGTTACGCCGTTGCGTCCGGTATAGCTCATATCAATAGCCTGACCACCAACCATTCCGCAAGCTCCTGCAGAATAAGCCGCAAGGCTGATCGCTTCAACTACGACTTCTGCTGGAGCTTTTGCCTGCGTCATAAGACCAAAAGCTTCTGTAAGAAGTCCGTCTCCGGCAAGAATTGCTGTGGCTTCATCAAATTTTTTATGATTGGAAGGCTTACCGCGTCTCAAGTCATCATCATCCATTGCTGGAAGATCATCATGGATTAAAGAATAGGTATGGATAAGCTCAAGACTTGCTGCAAAAGGCATAACCGCTTCTTTCTGCGCTCCAAGCATTTGGGCCCATACAAGTGACAGTACAGGGCGAAGCCGTTTACCACCTGCAAGAAGACTGTAATCCATTGATTCAAGCAGACCATAAGGTATGCCGCGACCTTTAAGACACCCTGCAAGATATTGCTCAACTTCTGCAGCATGAACTACAAGTTTTTCTTTAATTGTCATCAGTCATATCCTCATTTTCAACTTTAACTTCAAAATCTTTAATTAATCCGTCACCAACAATTTTAACTTCATTCGCGGCTTTCTGGAGCTGATCCGCACATTTTTTAGCAAGCGACTGTCCTTCTTTAAAAAGGGCAACGCCCTCTTCAAGGGGCAGATCACCTTGTTCAAGACCTGCAACAATTACTTTCAAACGCTCCAGTCTTTCTTCAAAATTTTTATTATCTTTCATATAATTATTTTATATATTAATTCATATGGCATCGTTCTAAAGACCGAGCAGCTTATCAGTGTTCTTTTTAAGTAGAAAGTTTGGATCAACCAGTCGTCCTTGTACGCTTACACTTACATGCAGATGTGGTCCGGTTACCCTTCCTGTCGATCCGATACGGCCGATAGTCTGCCCGCGTACAACCATGTCGCCTTCCTTAACACCGAATCGCGAAAGATGGAAATACATCGTAACAACCCCGTTTCCATGATCAATGTAGATACTATTTCCGGCATAGTAATGACTGCTAACAAGAATAACTTTTCCGTCAGCCATTGCATGAACAGCCGTGCCTTTAGCCCCTCTAAAATCAAGTCCGCGATGAGGATTTTTCGGCTTGCCGTTCAAAATTCTTCTAGCCCCGTAAGGACTTGACTGTGAACCTTTTGTAGGTTTCTGAAAAGGAACAAACCACATCCTTTTTGCAGACTGAGTTTCCTTTGCAGCTTTAACCTCTACACGGTCATGCCTGATGCGCTCAAGAACTTCTTTAGGCGGAGTTACCATCTTTTCTGGAAGAGTCAGCCGCTGCACTTTATATTTCTTATTATAAATTTTAATTTTACGCTTAAAAATACGTTCTTTCCCATTCTCAACAACACTTATAGCCAGAGTTTTTTTACCGGCTTTATCGTTAAGGACATCTGTTCCGAACATTACAAGGGCTACAGATTTTCCTTTCCAATTTTTAATTTCCGGCTGAACTGTAGCTCCGAGCCACTTTGCTGAAACTGAATCTAAATTTGTATCAGAAGTTATTCTGACCAGAAAAGGTTCGCCAAGCCCAGCTTTCTGAGGATAAGCCAAAGAAACAGCTGCAAATGCTGACGACGCAAAAAATAAACAACAGACTAAAGCAAGAATAAAAGTTTTCATATATCTCATGGAATTTATCAATTTAAAATCTCCAATCCTCATTTGGTCACAACTTTCGCACGGATTTCACCGGATTTCACGCGAACGCGAAGTCCGTCACCATTCACAACTTCATCAGGGCTTCGCAAAAATGTTCCGCTCTTTTCAACAGTAACAAGGCTATACCCGCGTTCAAGGGGCATTTCAGGATCAAGCATTCGCAGGGAATTAGCCATACTGTCAAATTCAGAAAATTTATTATCTATAAAGACCTTGCCGCTTCTCTCGAGTCTGGCGGAAAGATCGAATATTTCTTTATCAAGAGTTTCAAAATGTCTTTCATCAAGTACATTGGTAAGTCTATGCATCAGAGCCTCAAGCTCTGAAGATTTACGCTTAGTAAAAAGATCAGCAGCCCTTTTCAGTCTAAGTTTTTCCTCACTGAAGGAGCTGAGAAGTCTATCAATTTTTTGCGAAGGTGAAAGCCATGTCAGCCCCTTTCGCAAAGTTTCAAGTCTGGAATTCCTGACTTCAAGAAAATTTTTGTAACTCCGAACCAATTTACTTTCCAGCTCATCAACACTCTGCATAAGAGTTTCACGTCTGGGCCAGAGTTCCTGAGCAGCGTGACTCGGCGTTGCAACCCGTTTATCTGCAACATAATCGGCAATAGAAATATCTACTTCATGCCCAACTCCGCAGACAACCGGGACAGTGGAGCTGAAAAGAGCGTCCGCAACAGACTCGGTATTAAACGCCCACAAATCCTCAAGTGAACCGCCACCGCGAATCAGTACCAGAACTTCGGCCCACCCATCTTCGCAGACTTTACCAATGGCTTTCGCAATCTGAGCGGGAGCTTTATCTCCCTGAACCAGAGTAGGATAAATTCTGATCTCAGCGCCGGTTCCGCGGACCTGCGCTATGCGCAAAAAATCCATTATAGCCGCTCCTGACGGAGCCGTTACAACTGCAACTTTTGATGAAGAACGCGGAATCTCCATTTTGCGATCTTCATCAAAATATCCTTTGTCAGCCAGTTTGCGCTTCATGGCTTCAAAAGCAAGTCTTAAATCACCAACGCCCTGTTCCTGAATCAGCTCTGCAATAAGCTGATATGCTCCACGCGGCGGATACACATTCATGTGTCCAGCGCAGAGAATCTCCATGCCATCCTCAAGCTTAATGGCTTCCCCTGATTCGACTTCACCAGTCAAAGGATTGATTTTTTCAGAGTCGTCACCGACTCCACCGCGTTGATTTCCCTTAAACCAAACTACGGACAACCCTGCATCACCATCTGTCAGCGTAAAATAAACATGACCGGATGCAGGGCGTGCAAGATTAGTGACCTGTCCTTTTACCCATATAAACGGGAACTCGGTCTCAAGAACGTCCTTAACGGCGCGGGTAATATCACTGACTGAAAATATTCTCATATTGAGGAATTAGCTTTCGCTATCTAAGGGGAACTCTTTTTAAAAAAAGTTCCTCTACAAAACTCCCCGCCAAAAATTTTTGGCGGGGAAAAATTTTATAATTATAAAGAAAGTCCCCATGACTGCCAGATTCCTGCACGCCATGAAGTAAATGCTTCTGTAAATCCTTCCAATGGAAGTTCCATTTTTTCGCCTGTTTTGCGATTCTTGGCTTCAATAATGCCATTTTTAAGACCTTTGCCGCCAAGAACCAACTGCATAGGATAACCGATGAGATCAGCTTCAGCGAATTTTACGCCAGGCCTATCTTTGCGATCATCATAAGCAACATCAATCCCCATTCCCACAAGCTGCTCATAAAGTTCCGCGGCTTTTTCGTTCACAGCTTCATCTTTACCGCCAAGAGAAATCATGCAGACTTCAAAAGGAGCGATGGAAGGAGGGAATATAGCTCCGTTCTCATCATTATTCTGTTCAATTGCAGAAGCTACAATACGAGAAACACCGATACCATAGCAGCCCATGATCATCGGTTTGCTTTTGCCATTTTCATCAAGAAAAGTAGCTTCCAATTTTTTGGAATACTTATCACCAAGTTTGAAAACATGGCCGACTTCGATTCCTTTAGTGAACTCAATCTTGCCACCACAGTCAGGGCAAGGATCACTTTCGGTTATTACTCGAATATCAGCAAATTTTTCAATCTTGCAATCACGTCCAAGAGAAAGGTGTTTAATATGGGTATCACTTTTGTTTGCTCCAGCAACCCAATCGGTAGAAGTACAAAGCTCATGATCTGCAAAAATACGTTTAACTTTCAAACCGACAGGTCCGGCAAACCCAACAGGAGCACCTGTCCATTCTTTAACTTCGTCTTCAGAAGCAAAGTCAATTTCGTTACCGCCCATTAAATTTCTAAGCTTAACATCGTTGACTTCGCGGTCACCGCGAACAAGGGCCGCAACAGGCTCTCCGTCAACATTAAACAGCAGAGTTTTAATCAGCTTATCAGCAGAAATTTCAAGAAATGCACAAACTTCTTCAACAGTGTGCTTGCCTGGAGTTGCAACTTCTTCAATTGCGGGACACTCAGCTTTACATGCGCATTCACCTGCGGGTGCATTCACTTTTGCTTTTTCGAGGTTGGCAGCATATCCGCAAGTTTCATTCTGGCAAACAGCAATTGTATCTTCACCTGTATCAGCAAGAACGTGGAATTCATGTGAAAAGTCTCCGCCAATAGCCCCTGAATCGGCCTGAACAGGGCGGAAACGCAGTCCGATGCGAGAAAATATTTTCTTATATGCTTCAAACATCAAGCGATAAGATTCTTCTGCCCCGGCTTCATCCTTGTCAAAGGAATAGCCGTCTTTCATAACAAATTCACGACCGCGCATCAGGCCGAAGCGAGGGCGGATTTCATCACGGAATTTAGTCTGAATCTGATACAGATTAATCGGAAGTTGCTTATATGATTTTACTTCACCGCGAACGAGGTCTGTAACAACTTCTTCATGCGTAGGTCCGAGACAATAGTCACGGCCGTGACGATCATTAACTCTAAGCAGTTCTTTGCCATAAAAATCCCAGCGACCTGATTCTCTCCACAAATCACCAGGCTGAACCATAGGCATAAGCACTTCAAGCGCGTAGGCACGGTTCATTTCTTCACGAACGATATTTGCAACCTTGTTCAAGGACTTCAGTCCAAGTGGCAAGTAATTATAAATTCCGCTGGTGACTTTGCGGATCATTCCAGCGCGCATAAGAAGTTTATGTGAAACAACTTCCGCATCGGAAGGATCTTCTTTTAATGTCGGTATGTAATAACGGCTTAAACGCATTTATTTTCCTCTTTTTTCTTCCAAAAATAATTCGATCTCTTTCATAAATTCCGGCAGAAGATTATCTGAACCATGAATTTTGCGGATAACTTCACCTTTTCTAAAAATAATACCGAGGTCACGGCCTCCGGCAATACCGATATCAGCTTCACGAGCTTCCCCCGGGCCATTAACTACGCAGCCCATAACAGCAACGGTAAACACTTCCTTAACTCCGCGCAGGTTTTCTTCAACCTGCTGCGCAAGCTCAATAAGCGCGATTTCGGTTCTTCCGCAGGTAGGGCAAGACACAATTTCGGGACCTCTTTCGCGAAGTCCTAAAGAGCGCAGAATTTCCCATGCAACACCGACTTCGGCAACGGGGTCATGAGTAAGTGAAACACGCATTGTGTCTCCCAAACCTTCCCAGAACAAAATACCAAGACCGACTGCGGACTTCACTGCGCCACGAACAAGAGTTCCTGCTTCAGTGATTCCAACATGCTGTGGATAATCAACTTTTTCAGAAAGAAGTTTATATGCAGCAATAGTATTTAAAACTGAAGATGATTTCAGTGAAATTTTAATATCATGAAAATTTCTTTTTTCAAGAAGAGCCACATGTTCCAAGGCACTTTCCACCATTGCTTCAGGAGTGGGTCCGCCATACTTGGCTAGCAGTCCCTTGTCCAGTGACCCACCGTTTACACCGATGCGGATAGGAATTTTACGATCTTTTGCAGCAGAAACAACAGCATCAACTTTCTTTTCTCCGCCTATGTTACCGGGATTAATACGCAAGCCGTTAATTCCTGCATCAATTGCGGCAAGGGCAAGACGGTAGTCAAAGTGAATATCTGCAATCAAAGGAACCGGAGAATCTTTGCAAAGTTGAATCAATGCAGCAGCTGCAGCTTTATCAGGCACAGCAACGCGTACAAGCTCGCATCCAGCTTCTGCCAAAGCATTGATTTGTGTTCCGGTTGCAAGCACATCACGGGTATCGGTATTACACATGGACTGAACCCTGATAGGGTTGTCACCACCAATTCCTATATTACCTATAAACAGTTCACGAGTCTTTTTTCTATTGATCATTTTTCACCTGATTTATCTAATTATCGCGATTTACAAAAATGCGTGAGCGAAACCATAATATATATCAGCCTAGGAGCCAACCTTAGCGGGGATAAATAAATAATAGCCTACGTCAGCTTAAACCCTTTTGAAAGAAGGGTTTAATAACCCCAAAACTTTTTAATTAAAGAAAGAGTACCTAAAAAAGTAACTGGTTTTTGAATTATATTACTCAACCCAATTTATTTCCGGACATTTAGCGAAATGGTTTTCTTTTAAAAACGAGCCTTCTTTTTGATCAAATAAGCGAGGATGATAACTTCTAAGTTTTTTTAAATCAGAAACAAAAGAACAAAACTCCTGTGCATCTTTTCCCCAGAGAAACCATTTAATTTGCGAATTATTTTCTTCAATAAATCTGAGTAAATCTTGCGAAAAGGATTTCCAGACATCTGTATGACTACCCGGATTATCAATTTTACATGTAAAAGCAGCGTTCAGCATTAAAACGCCTTGCTCTTCAAAATGGCTGAAAAGTTCAGTCGGCGGCAGGACTGGAAAACTCCCATCATCTATATCTTCACGAACTTTACTAATTGCGGCTACTTCTGACCCTCCAGTATAATTTTTATGGAGAAGTTTTAGCATATTTACCAGCGAAGCGTTCCGCTTCAAATCCGACCACTGCTTGATATTACCGACCTCAAATGATCGTCCTGTTGCCACGCCTGATTGCGGGTATGGATCTTGTCCCAGAATGACTACTCGTACACGTGCAAGATCAACTTGTGAAAACCGCAGAACCTTAGTAGCCGGAGGAGTAAAGTCAGTTCCTACAGCTGCACCGATTTTATCCAGTTGCGCCAATCTATCCGTGGTAAAAAAATTATCCCACGAACTATCTATTATATAAGTAGTATTACAAAAATTTATTTTCATTAAAAATATCCAAGCGAAGTTAACAGTTCGAGATTTTTTTCTTTATCTTTATTTCGCCCCTGCCGTTCCCCTTCACCTTCTCCCAGAACGGTGCAGGGCTGACATCCCAGCGATCTATATCCTTTATCGTAAAGTTCACAATGAGGAATTTCATGCATAGTTATAAATGACCATATATCCATTTCTGTCCACTCAAGGATTGGATTAAATACAGTGTGATCAGGATTTTCACGAATCTCAAGAGGTTCTCTAGCCTCCCTGCTCGGGTGTTCATCACGTCTTATTCCGGTGATTAAGACATCAACTTCATTTTCTGCCAGAGCTTTTTGAAGTGGAATAATTTTTAAATCCCGACAGCAGGAAACCGTATCTTTTGCAATAGGATATACTTTTATATCAACTTCAGGACGAATCACTTTTAAATCGATATTCCACTCCACAGCAAGATTATCCCTAAACGACATTACTTCTGGGAACTTAACGCCTGTGTCAATTGAAAAACATAAAGGTTTTAAGCCCCCCTCAGCCTTCAAAACTTCACGCCATATGGCAAGAACAACTGTGGAATCTTTTCCGCCAGTCCATGCAACCGCAATTTTTAAAGGATCATGCTCACGCAACACCCTTTTCATTTGAGCTGCAGTATCTGCTATTTTTTCATCCAGTGAAGAATTAAATGTAATAATGGCCAAACGTCCTCTCCTTTGCTGCACGTGAAGCTGTTCTTGCCTGAAACTGTTTTTTTATCAAGTATGGTTTTCTTTCACAGCTAAAGATAAAGCAAAAAATTATATTCATTCGCATTTTTAATATAACTTTTTTTCTTGCATTTAAAGGCGACGACCTTTATCCACTTGCTCGCTCTGATTTTGAGAGTGTTATTAATAGTATTTGCTGTAATATGTCTAAGCTTGATAAGCTGGCTATTCTTCATTGAATTTGCGCTTAAATGAGAACGATAGGAGCATAGTGTGAAACGACCGGACACCGTGTACGGCCGAACAATCATCGGCTGGCGGGAGTGGACTTGTTTTCCTGAACTTGGAATTCCCGCAATTAAAGCTAAAGTTGACACAGGTGCAAAAACATCCTGTCTGCACTCTTTTGAGCAAGAATTTTTCGAGCGTGACGGTAAACGCTGGATTCGTTTCGGCATTCACCCAGCGCAGGGAAGAAAAGATATAGAATTATTCTGCGAAGCCCCTGTCGTAGACACTCGCCGCGTTACTAATTCCGGCGGAGGAGTGGAAAAAAGAACTGTAATTATGACGCCCGTGAAGATGGGAAAACTTACTTGGAACATAGAAGTAACATTAACTAATCGCGACACCATGAAGTTTAGAATGCTTCTTGGTCGAACTGCCATGGCGCAAAAATTAATAGTAGATCCCAATCGTTCCTATGTTTTGGGAAAAGATTTGGCTGCTGTCCATAGAAAGATTTTAATTTCTGGAGATTGATATGAAAATAGGCATTCTTTCACGCAAAAAAGAACTTTACTCTACTTCCTCCATGATCCGCGCCTGCGAAGAGCGTGGGCACGAAGTACAGGTGATCAATCCCTTGCGTTGCTACATGAATATAACTTCTCACAATCCAAGTATTCTTTACAGAGGTGAAGAGCTCAAAGGTTTTGACGCAATAATTCCACGCATCGGAGCATCAATTACTTTTTACGGCTGTGCAGTCGTCCGCCAATTTGAAATGATGGGCGTATACTGCGTAAATGAATCCGTAGCTATATCACGCTCACGCGATAAACTAAGAAGCCTGCAACTGCTTGCAAGAAAAGGAATCGGTCTACCGGTAACAGCTTTTGCTCATTCCACTAAATATACTGACGACCTCATAGACATCGTAGGCGGCGCCCCGCTTGTCATAAAGCTTCTTGAAGGAACTCAAGGGAAAGGTGTTGTACTTGCAGAAACACGTAATACAGCTGCAAGTATTATTGAAGCTTTTAAGGGGCTTGATGCCAATATTTTAGTTCAGGAATTTATAGCTGAGGCATCAGGCTCTGATATCCGCTGTCTGGTCATTGGTGATAAAGTCATTGCCTCCATGAAACGACAAGGACGCGAAGGAGACTTTAGATCCAACCTCCATCAAGGTGGAACGGCTTCACTTATAGCTATTACCCCTGAAGAACGTTCAACAGCTGTTCGCAGTGCTAAAATTATGGGATTAGGATTTTGCGGTGTTGATATACTTCGTTCAAAGCACGGCCCTGTTGTTATGGAAGTTAATTCCTCTCCTGGACTTGAAGGGATTGAAAAAACAACAGGCAAAGACGTGGCCGGAAAATTAATCACTTTCATTGAAAAAAATGCAAAGCCCGGAAAAACAAAAACAAAAGGGCGCGGTTAACAGCCGCCTAGATTTATTCAACAAATAGTCAAACTTAATGCTTATTTTGATTCTTAATATAACTTTATATAACTTGGCAGATATTTTGCTTAATCTATCCATCTAGACTGCTTTAACCTCAAAAAGGAGAAGGTTATGGATGGAATTTTATCGGTTGATCAAAATATAACTGGCAACTCACTGGATACCAGTCAGGCTATTCAAAAAAAACAAGTTCAAGATGAAGAGCTTATTAAATCTAAAACACAGTCTGGCGACACGGTTACAATCTCCGCAGAAGCAATGGAACTGTTTAAGTCTAAACTTGATGAATTCGGAGCAGAGGATGCTTCAGAACTCACTGATGAACAAAAAGATGATCTTAAAGGAACCATGGATGAATTTGCCAAGAAAAATGGTTTAGACCCTTCAAGCATGAAAGAAGTGCAACCACAAGGGGCTGGAGCTGAAAGCGGAGGCGAAGGTCAGCAAGCCGGTGGAGCTGGCGGTGCCGGTGGAGCGGCTCAAGGTGGAGGAGCTGATCCTGATGATATCTCTGACAAAGAAGACGAGATCAGCGAAATAGAAGAAGAAATTGAAGAGCTCAGGGCAAAATCATCCAGTGATGAAGAAGCTGCAGAAGAGTTAAAATCTAAACAGGTTGAACTAACTCTACTACAAGCAGAACTGGCTCTACTCGAGCAGCAGTCAGCTTAAGTTTACCATCTTCAATTGCCAACTGAGAGCTATATAAATGTGGATTTTTTTGCCGCATACAAATCTTAAAGTTAGTTTAGATAGGTAAAGAAAGCCCTCGAATTCGACTTAACGAATTCGAGGGCCTTTTAATTCATATTGAGACAGAGATTATTCGGTGGGAGATTCGGCTGAATCATCCAGTGAATAATCAAGTTCAGACATCTGCTTAAGAAGTTTATATCTTTGCAGACAATCCTTTTCAATTCCAGCACGCAGTGTCTTGGAAGTTTCAGGAAGCATACGTTCCAGCATTGCGTAACGATTTTCACCGGAGAGGAAGTCCTGAAGATTTCCATCAGGAGCTTTATATTCAACAACCAGAGGATTCTCACCTTTTTCTGCGCGGCGAGGATCGAATCTGTAAAGAGGCCAGTAACCAGATTCAACTGCAAGTTTACCTTCATACTGGGTTTTACCCATGCCCTTTCTGATTCCCTGATTGATACAAGGTGCATATGCAATAATCAAAGAAGGTCCGGGGTATGATTCAGCTTCAAGGAATGCTTTCATCACCTGATTCTTGTTAGCGCCCATGGATACAGAAGCTACGTAGACGTAACCGTAAGTCATCATCATACGTCCAAGATCTTTCTTGGCGGTCATCTTACCACCGGCTGCAAACTTGGCAACTGATCCGAGAGGTGTTGCTTTTGAAGCTTGACCACCGGTATTGGAGTACACTTCGGTATCCATTACCAGTATGTTGATATCGTTGCCTGAAGCAAGAACATGATCAAGACCACCGAATCCGATGTCGTATGCCCATCCGTCACCACCAAAACACCATACTGATTTCTTGGTGAAGATATCTTCCTGCTCTTCAATTTCGCAAAGCAGGTCACTGCAATCAGCTTCTATTGAAAGGAGGTCGCGAAGTTTATCACCGTATTCAAGTGATTTCTGAGCATCATCTTTATTTTCAATCCAGCCTGTCATAGCTTCGCGCAGCTCATCACTCATTTCGCCTTCCATAGCCTGCTTCATCTGCATGGCTAACCGAGAACGGCGGTTGGAAATAGCCATTTCCATACCGAATCCGTATTCAGCGGCATCTTCAAACAAAGAGTTACCCCATGCAGGACCGTGACCTTCCAGATTCTCGCAATAAGGAGTAGAAGGAGCAGAGGCACCCCAGATAGAGGAACAACCTGTTGCATTAGCGATAATCATGCGTTCGCCGAAGAGCTGAGTCAGAACTTTTGCGTAAGGAGTTTCGCCGCAACCTGCACATGCTCCAGAGAATTCAAGCAGAGACTGCTGCAGCTGGCTGCCTTTAACAGTTGTACGTGGAAGGATATCATCCTTGAAGGAAACAATTTCAGAGAAGTCATAGTTAGGAACCTGAGCATCTGTCTGAGAAGCGATGGGCTTCATATGCAAAGCTTTTTCTTTTGCAGGACAGATATCCGCGCAGTTTCCGCAACCCTGACAATCGAGGACGTTGACCTGCATACGATACCGCAAACCGTCAAAACCTTTACCTTTGGCTTCAACTGTTTCAAAGCTGTCCGGAGCAATTGAGTTTTCTTCTTCGTTGACAAGCACGGCGCGCAAGGCACTGTGAGGGCAGACGAATGAACACTGGTTACATTGAATACAATTATCTTTATCCCATTCAGGAACCAGAATTGCTACACCGCGTTTTTCAAAGCGGCTTGTTCCCATTGGGAAACGACCGTCAGGAGAAAATGCGCTGACAGGTAGTTCATCACCCTTCTGAGCAAGAATCGGTTTAACAACATCAGTAATGAATTCAGGTTCGAAGTGTTCTTCGACAGCTTCATCTTCAATAGTTGCCCATGATTCAGGATATTTAATTTCGTTAAGATTAGCTTCTGCTTCATCAACAGCGGCGTTGTTCATGTTAACGATTTTATCGCCTTTTTTGCCGTAAGCGGTCTTAATTGATTCTTTAAGGTAAGCAACTGCATCTTCGAAAGGAATTACATTTGCAAGTTTAAAGAATGCGGTCTGCATGATCATATTGATGCGTCCGCCAAGACCTACTGCTGCTGCAATTTTTACTGCATCAATTGTGTAGAACTTAAGATTGTTCTGAGCAATTTTGCGACGAAGTTTTGCAGGAAGTTCAGCTTCAAGATCCTCAAGCCCCATGCTGGTATTCAGCAGGAATGTTCCGCCAGGGCGGATTCCATCCAAAAGGTCATAAAGCTTTACGTAGCTTGGATTATGACAAGCTATGAAGTCTGATATTTCAACGAGGTATGTTGACTTGATAGGATGATCACCAAAGCGCAAATGCGATACAGTGATACCACCCGATTTTTTGGAATCGTAAGCAAAATAACCCTGCGCAAATTTATCAGTCTTATCACCGATAATTTTAATCGCCTGCTTGTTAGCACCGACAGTACCATCTGAACCGAGACCCCAGAATTTACACTGAACTGTGCCTTTAGGAGTAACATCCAAATTAGGACCGATTTCAAGAGAAAGACGGGTTACATCATCGTGAATACCGACAGTGTAGTGATGTCTAGGAGCAATTGACTTCATGTTGTCATATATTGCTTTGACCATGGAAGGAGTGAATTCCTTTGAACCAAGGCCGTAGCGTCCGGCGTGAACAGGAAGATCAATTTTCAATTCTCTAAGAGCTGTGCAAACATCAAGGTACAAAGGATCACCTAAAGCTCCGCCCTCTTTGGTGCGATCCAAAACAGTGATCTGCTTAGTGGTTGCAGGCAGTGCACGCCCTAAGTGTTCCATTGAGAACGGACGGAAAAGTCTAACTTTAATAAGTCCGAGTTTTTCACCCTGAGCGTTAAGATGCTCAATTGTTTCTTCAATGGCTTCACAACCTGACCCCATTGCAATAATGACATCTTCAGCTTCTGGATGTCCTACATAATCAAATAGTTTATATTGGCGACCGGTAATATCAGCCACTTTTTTCATTGCATCTTCAACATGACCGGGGACAGCGTCTCTGTAAGGATTGATTGATTCAAGAGCCTGGAAGTAAATATCAGGGTTCTGAGCCGTTCCTCTAGTGTGAGGATGTTCAGGGTTAAGAGCACGGTCGCGGAAGTCTCTGACTTTATCCCAGTTAAGAGCACTTGCCATATCATCATAGTCGATAAGCTCGACTTTCTGGATTTCATGAGAAGTTCTGAAACCATCAAAAAAATGAACAAAAGGAATATCTGATTCAATAGTTGCAAGATGTGAGACAAGTGCAAGGTCAAGACTTTCCTGAACGGAGTTAGAAGCCAGCATTGCAAATCCGGTCTGACGACAGGCCATTACATCCTGATGGTCACCGAAAATGGAAAGAGCGTGGCCGGCCAGAGCACGGGCAGAAACATGGAAGACTGTGGGTAGAAGCTCTCCTGCAATCTTATACATGTTAGGAACCATCAGCAGAAGCCCCTGTGAGGCAGTAAAGGTACAGGAAAGGTTACCAGCAGCAAGAGCTCCGTGAAGGGCTCCGGCGGCTCCGCCTTCTGACTGCAGTTGACGAACTTCCATTGAAGTCCCGAAAATATTTTTAACACCCTTAAGAGCCCACTCATCAGCGAATTCCGCCATAGGGGATGAAGGAGTGATAGGATAGATAGCTGCAGTTTCGCACATAGCATAACCTACATACGCCGCGGCTTGGTTACCATCCATAGTTTTCATCTTTTTAGCCATTATCTTTCTCCGTGTCTTGTGGTTTGAAAGGCGTGCAACGGCACTTTAGCATAGGGTAATATCATTTGCCTACCTATAAATATCAACTTCCCAGCAAAAATGCTGCTAGCTCTATTGATCGATTGATCAAACAGCATGTTTTCAGCACCTTATAACCGCTTTAACGACTTAATACAACCATATATTGAATATGCGTTCAATAAAATTAATTTAAACATAAGATACTGATTTATTGGCTGATTAAGATTCAGAATGAGCTTGAATCGCAGTAATTGCCACCGTGTTGACAATATCACGCACCTGACAACCGCGGCTTAAATCGTTAACAGGTTTTCTAAGTCCTTGAAGTATAGGACCTATGGCTACCGAGTCCGGCACGGACCTTTGAACGGCCTTATATGTATTGTTACCTGTATTAAGATCAGGAAAAATCAAAACAGTCGCTTTACCTGCAACAGCATTACCGGGCATAAACTCCTCTGCGGCATAAGGGTCAACAGCAACATCATATTGAAGCGGTCCTTCCACTGCTAAATCCGGTGCTCTTTCACGAAGAATTCTTGTTGCTTCCACCACTTTATCTACATCTTTTCCCTTGCTTAAAGATCCTGTTGAGTACGAAAGCATTGCCACTCTTGGCTCGATACCGAAAATTTTTGCAGTCTCCGCCGAACTAATTGCAATTTCCGCAAGCTCACTGGCATCAGGATTAGGATTCACTGCGCAATCACCGTAAACCATAACCTGATCATTCTGGCACATTAGAAAAACACTCGAAACGATTGATACTCCAGGCTTTGTCTTCACAAATTCAAAAGCAGGCCGAATTGTCTGAGCTGTTGTAGTAATAGACCCTGAAACCATTCCGCCTGCCATTCCAGCTTTAACCATCATTGTTCCGAAATATGTAGGATCACTCATGCGGTCACGGGCATCTTCTTTCATGATGCATTTGTGCTTACGCAGTTCATAATATTCGTCCACAAACTTTTCAAAATACTCTGCCTTCACGGGATCAACAATATTTATACCCTCAAGACTGACACCAATATTTGATGCTATCTCCCTTATTTTCTCTTCATTGCCGAGTAAAGTAAGTGTAACAACATCCCTGCGCGTCAACATATCAGCAGCATGCAGAATTCTTTCACTTGTACCTTCAGGCAAAACTATATGCTGTTTGTTCTCACGGGCTTTATGAAGCAGGGTATGTTCGAACATAAACGGAGTAATTCTTGTAGAGATTGTTGAAACCAGCTTCTGTTGTAATTCATGGGAGTTTACACATGTTTCAAAAAGACCGAGTGCTGATAAAACCTTAACACTGTTTTCAGGGTCAATAGTACCGTGAAGACCTTGTACTATCTGCGCTGTTTTGTATGTATGTTCAGGAACAATTAAGATAGGTAGCGGAACACCTTTCCACCCTTCTATAAGATGATGCACGGTCATTGCCGGATGTATGCCGCCTGTTAGAAGAATGCCTGCAACATTAGGGTAAGCGTCCGACAATCGCGACGACAAACTTGCAAGAATAATATCAGAACGGTCTCCAGGGGTGATAATAAGGCTCCCCTCGCCGACATACTTCAAAAAGTTCTCAATATGCATTGCAGCTACAACATAATCATTTACGGGAGTTTCAAGCCTGTCTGCACCGTACAGGACCTTACAATCCATCCATTTAGCAACGTCATTTACAGTCGGATTTGCAAGTCTTTTATCATCTGGAATAATATATACGAGAGGTTTGTTCACAGTGATAAAGCCCGATTTTATCCTATCAACCAAATCACTGGAAACCTTTTTCCCGACCCTGTTGATCATAACAGCAATAACGTCCAGCCCCTTTTCATGAAACAAATCAAATGTCCGCCGAGACAAATCACATATTTCATCCTCCTGCCCTTCCATTCCGTTAAGCACAGCAAGTACAGGACAACCTAAGTTGCTTACAACATCCATATTTATTTCAAATTCAACAGCGGCTTCAGCTCCCAAGTAATCAGTGCCTTCACAAAGCACAAAATCATATTTCTCTTGGAGACTTCTAAACTTTTCAAGAATGTTTTCCATTAACACTGAATGCTTGCCATCATTAATCATTCTTGTCGCTTCACTCTGAGTATAGACGTAAGTGGTTTCATATTTTTGAGGGAGTTGAAAATGACGCAGAATTAAATCAATATCATGATCACGCCCTCCTCCAAAATTGTCATGAATAATAGGTCTAAAAATCGCAACCTTCCGCACATGAGTCAGCAACAACTGCATTACTCCAAGCACAATAGCAGACTTTCCGCTGCGAGCTTCTGTCGCCGCAATATAAAGACAATTCGACATATTTTCTCCGGCTTTAGGAAATGGAATAAGAATTTACGACATTATTTTCTATCATATCATGCTTCTGATTCTATTAGAAGGAGACTTCCCGGCAGCAGACGCAGGAGGTGCTGATGAGGTCCGCCATACTGCCAAGTCGTAAGTGCTACAACCCGTTGTTGCGATGAGCAGGCAAACTGTAACGTCACTGCCGGGAAAATGCTTGCGAGGCATTTTGAAGTCTCCAATGACAACGGATAAATTATCCGCGTTTTTTCGCCTTGCGGGTAGCGAAAAAAGAAACGGACAAACATGCGGTTGTCATACATAATAGACCGACTGTTCTTAATTATATCAATTAAGAAGTGCCTTAGAATAAGCGAGAACGAAGGGGGCTCTAGCTTTCATCTCGCTCATCAAATTGGGCTTCGGTCAAAAAAATGTTTTCAGGGCATAAGAATCGAATCCATGCTAGAAGGTGGCGGTTTTTCTACTTTAGCACACTATAAGTGATATTTCTTTGAAAAAATGTTTCCGGGCGATAAGTTTATCGCCCGGAAACAAAATGACTATTTAGGCATTACAGCCCATGAAGGAAGTACATTCAGATCAACACCCCAAATTACCGGCAGGAAGTAAACAACGGAGAGCGTGATTAAAATTGCTCCGAATACGTTTAACCAAAAACCGGCAGCGGCCATTTGCTTGATCGAAATACACCCGCTACCGAAAACAACTGCGTTAGGCGGAGTTGCAACCGGAAGCATGAATGCAAAGGAAGCGGCAACACAGGCTCCGACAATTGTTGCCAAAGGGTTAACACCCATCGCAATTGCAGCACTACCCATAATAGGTACAAGCAATGTTGCGGTAGCTGTGTTGGAAGTTATTTCTGTCAGGAAGATTGTGATAACAACAACCAGTCCAACAAAGACAAGCAGTGACATGCCCTCAAGCATAGTCAATCGAGATGCGATATAAGTAGCAAGTCCAGTCTTGGAAAAACCATTTGCAATAGCTAAACCACCACCAAAGAGGAGAATAACATCCCATGGGATTTTAACAGCGGTCTTCCAGTCAAGCAGGAATTTACCTTTCTTAAAATCGGTAGGAATGGCGAACAAGACCAGAGACCCCAAAATACCGATTGTTGCATCAGCAATATACTTAAAACTGGGCCAAAATTCCTTAATAAAAGAAGATTTGGCAACGAACCCACGGGACAGCCAGAAAGCAGCAACAAAGCAGCCAACGACTACTATGTACTTTTCTTCTTTGCTCATAGGTCCGAGCTTTTCAATTTCCTGATCAATAATCTCCTGCCCTCCAGCAAGCTCCATTCCTTTTGTGGGAAAAAGAATCTGAGTAAGAATCCACCAGGAAACACCAATCATAATCACAGCAAGAGGAACACCGTAAACCATCCACTCACCAAAACCAATCTGAACACCGTACATTTTGTCGACCATAGCAACCATAACGGTATTCGGAGGAGTTCCGATTATTGTTCCGACACCACCCATGGATGCAGCATAGGCGATACCGAGCATTAAACACTTACCGAAGTTAGATTCAGGACCGCTGGTTGCACAAGCTCTAAGAGTTTGTGAATCAAAGCCTGTTGCCTGCTGGATAACAGCAAGACCGATAGGCACCATCATCATTGCAGTTGCAGTGTTGGAAACCCACATTGAAAGAAAACCGGTAGCAATCATAAATCCGAGAATCATACGCCCCGGACTTGTTCCAACAGCTTTAATTGTATGAATGGCTATGCGACGATGCAAGTTCCATCTTTCCATCGTAACTGCCAGAAAAAAACCACCCATGAAAAGATAAATTAGATGATTGGAGTACGGGCCACATGCTGCGGCCGACTTCATAACTCCAAGGATAGGAAACAAAGCGATTGGTAATAAAGAAGTTGCCGGAATAGGAATTGCTTCAGATATCCACCAGATTGCCATCAGAGCGGTTACAGCCGCAACTTTCCAAGCACCCGGTTCCATCCCGCTTGGCACCGGTATAAGTAACATTAAAGCAAATACGATCGGCCCCAGAAAAAAACCGATTCTTCTACCATTACCACTATCCGTTTGAGCGCTCATAGTCCCTCACTTTGCGCTTATGCAGACTGCCGGAAAAACCAATTGTGATCTGGTGCTCTGCTTAAAAAGCAGATTGTCAACGCACTTTGATTACACTTTGGATAATCCTTTACGCAGGCTACTGATGCTCACATAAAGACCTCACCGCCTATTCTACCTTTCCGGCTTCATATGAAGCCGGAAAGGGTTTCAGTTTAAATGCCCAAATCGTAAGATTCAACAAAATCACTGACGCGAACCCTGGAAGCAGCCAGACGCTCACGCAGCTCTTTCTTGTACTCTTCGATATCAAGTGTGATCTGAGCTACACCTGTGTCCATTGCAGCCTGCGCTACAGCAGCAGATTCAAACTCGATCAAACGAAGATCAAGCGGTTTCGGAATGATATAATCAATGCCGAACTCAAGCTTATCCACACCATAAGCCTTGCAGACGTAATCCGGAGCAGGCTCTTTAGCCAAAGCAGCTAGAGCATTGGCTGCGGCAATTTTCATTTCTTCATTAATAGCAGTTGCACGCACATCCAGTGCACCTCTGAAAATAAAAGGAAAGCCAAGAACATTGTTTACCTGATTAGGGTAATCTGAACGTCCTGTTCCCATAATTGCATCAGGCCTTGCTTCTTTAGCATCAGTATAAGTGATTTCTGGATCTGGATTGGCACAGGCAAAGATGATAGGAGAGTCAGCCATGGATTTAACCATTTCTTTTGAGACTATGCCCTTTGCAGAAAGGCCGAGGAATAAATCTGCACCCTTCATGGCATCAGCCAAGTCTTTATACTCTTTATCAGTAGCAAAATCCTGTTTCTGAGGATTCAAACCTGAACGGCTTTTATTGATGTGTCCTCTTGAGTCAAACATAGCAACGTTTTCAAGCTTGATACCAAGTGACATATAGAAATTAGTACAAGCAACAGCTGCAGCTCCGGCTCCTGAAACAACAAGACGCATATCAGCTATTTTTTTTCCGGCAATTTCTGCGGCGTTGATAAGTCCGGCACCGGAAATAATCGCGGTTCCGTGCTGATCATCATGAAAAACCGGAATATTCATTTCTTTTTTAAGCTTCTCTTCAATATAAAAGCATTCAGGAGCTTTGATATCTTCGAGATTAATACCGCCGAAAGTCGGCTCAAGAGATTTTACTATTGCACAAAGTTCGTCAGGATCAGTGACATCAAGATTAATATCAAAAACATCCACATCTGCAAAAACTTTAAAGAGAACCCCTTTACCTTCCATAACGGGTTTTCCGGCTTCGGGCCCAATATTACCGAGACCGAGAACAGCTGTTCCGTTTGAAACAACTCCTACAAGATTTCCGCGACCTGTGTAGAGAAAGGATTTATCTTTATCTTTAGCGATTTCCAAACAAGCTTCGGCAACGCCGGGGCTATAAGCCATGGATAGATGTTTTTGAGTTGCACAGGGTTTAACCGGCACAACTTCAATTTTGCCTCTTCTGCCTTTGGAATGATAATCTAGAGCTTCCTGTTTAGTAAAAAGAGCCATAATATTCTCCTGATTAGTCAGTTGCTTTTAAGCATACAGGTAATTATATTCCTGCGGCTTTTCTATCCGGTACTGCGTAAAGCTCTCCCCCATGACAATCATTGATGACCAGTAAAGGAAAATCTTCAACGGTCAGTTCACGAATTGCTTCCGGTCCTAGTTCATCAAAAGCAATAACCTTTGCTTCCTTGATGCACATAGAAAGAAGTGCTCCTGCTCCGCCTGTTGCTCCGAAATAAACAGCCTTATTATCTTTAAGGGCCTGTTTAACTTCATCGCTTCTTTTCCCCTTACCGATGCTGGCCTTCTGGCCGAGGCAATGCAGACGCGGTGCATAAGTATCCATGCGGTAACTTGTAGTCGGTCCGGCAGCTCCAATAGGTCTGCCCGGAGGGGCCGGACTTGGGCCGACATAATAAATAACTGAACCTTTCAGGTCGAAAGGAAGAGGTTCTCCATTATCAAGCAGATCCGTCAGTCTTTTATGAGCGGCGTCACGGGCAGTATAAATAGTTCCGGTAAGTTTTACGACATCACCAGCTTTAAGCTGCTCCATATCTTTATCAGTTAGCGGAGTGGTGAGTGAATATTGGGCCATTACAGTATCACCTCCTCATGCCTTGAAGAATGACACTGGATATTAACTGCCAGCGGCAGACTTGCGATATGACAGGGGCGCATTTCAATTTTTACATCAAACACAGTTGTTTTACCGCCAAGCCCCATGGGGCCAATTCCAAGTTTATTAAGATCTTCCATGAGTTCAGCTTCCAGCTTTGCTATCTCCGGATCAGGGCTGGGTGTGCCTACTTTTCTCATAAGAGATTTTTTTGCCAGAAGTGCGGAGTACTCAAAAGTTCCGCCGACACCTATGCCGACCATTGTCGGAGGACATGGATTAGGACCTGCTTCCGCAACTCTTTCGATGACAAACTTCTTAATTCCGGCCCACCCTTGTGCAGGAGCAAGCATGGTTACACGGCTCATATTTTCAGAACCGCCACCTTTTGCCATGAAAGTAATTTTGATTTTGTCACCGGGGACAATATCAAAATGAATAATTGCAGGAGTGTTATCTCCTGTGTTTTTACGGGTCAGAGGATCACAGGAAGATTTCCTTAAGAATCCTTCTTCGTACCCTTTGCGGGTTCCTTCTGTGATAGCTTCTCGCAGAGTCATTCCTTCAACTTTAACATCTTCACCGACGTCAACAATGTAAACGGCGAGTCCGGTATCCTGACAAAGTGGAAGCCCAGACTTCTCAGCCAGTTCCCAATTTTCTTTAATCTGCCTGAAGACTTCTTTTGCAGCTGGAGAATCTTCCGCAGCGGCACATTCTTCAAAACGCTTTCGCACGTCTTCCGGCAAGTAGCGATTCGCGCTCACGCACATTTTCGCCACAGCATCAATGACAGTTTCAGCTTTAATAGTTCGCATCATCTACTTCCTGAATATTTCCTTAATAGCGGTGATACCCATCTTACGGCGCAAGAAGCCTAACTGGTTCTGTAAAGGAAGATTTTTTGGACAAACATCTTCACAGCCAAGTAAGCCCATACAACCGAAGATTCCTTCATCATTCCCAATAATTTCAAAATAATCTCTATCGGTACGCTGGTCACGAGGGTCGACAACGAAACGGGCCACACGGTTAAGGGCGGCCGCCCCGAGGAAGTCATCACGTAAACGGGCTGTACCACAGGCGGAAATACAACAACCGCACTCAATACAGCGTTCAAGTTCGTAAATCTGTTCGGCAACATCATTTTCCATGCGTTCTTCAATAGCATTATCTTCAAATACTTTATGAGTATGAATCCATGACTCGGTGGATTTATACATTTCTCTGAACCAAGTTCCGGTATCAACTGAAAGATCACCGATCAATTTAAAAACCGGAAGCGGTAACAAAGTTATCTGTGTAGGAAGGTCAATAGTCTTTGTCTGACAAGCCAATCCGGGACGACCGTTCACAACCATGGCACATGCACCGCAAATACCTGCGCGACAACAGAAGTCAAAGATCAGTCCTGGATCCTGCTCCTCACGCAGACGGTTGAGAGCAATGAAGAGGGTCATGTTCTCTGTCTCATCCAGAACAAAAGTCTGCATGTGCGGAACGGAGCCTTTATCCTGCGGATTATAGCGGAATATATCGAATTCGAGTTTTCTGCTCATTTTATGTTCCTTGATTACTTTCAGGAGTTTATCTCTTGATCATTTTTGCTTCTATCTCAGCCTTATCAGCTTCGATTATCTTACCGGCACCGTACCCGCGATCTCCCGGTGGGATTTCGTATACGGGAGTAACCTCTTCGTACTTAAGATCAGGCATATCGTTTCCTTCAGGCCAATATGCAAGAGTTCTCTTAAGCCAGTCACGGTCATTACGTTCGGTGAAGTCTTCACGATTGTGAGATCCACGGCTTTCAGTACGTTCCAAAGCAGCCTTGGCAATACAAAGTCCGAGTTTGACCTGCCCTACAATCTTAAGAGCTGCTCCCATTTCGTGGTTGGCTCCCATTCCATTTGAGACCAAACCGACTTTACGAGCTTTTTCCAGAGTGCCTTTAAGGGTTTCAATACAAGTCTTAAGCCCCGGATCACTTCTAAATACAAAACAGCCCTGCATAAGAGCTTCCTGCAACTCTTCACGCACTTTATAAACATTCTCTTTGCCATTTTTGCTATGAGCAAGATTTTGGATTCTCTCTTCCTGCTTACGGACAGCATCAGCTATAACATCAGTTTTAAATTGAGTTTCGTAACCTTTAAGGAACTCAACTATCTTAGTCCCGATGATACCACCTGCCACAACGGTTTCTGCAAGTGAGTTACCGCCCAGTCTGTTAAATCCGTGCATATCCCAACATGCGGCTTCCCCTGCGGAGAACAACCCTTTAAGGCCGTATACAGCTCCGTCTTTATTGGTACGAACACCGGCCATTGTGTAATGCTGAGTAGGGCGGACAGGGATAAGTTGTTTGCGTGGGTCAACATTAAGGAAGTTTTTACATATTTCATCAACTTCGCGAAGCTTAGTCGAAATATGTTTGTCTCCAAGATGGCGGATATCCAGCCAGAGATGTTCACCGTAAGCAGATTTAACACCTTTGCCTTGGCGCATATGATGCGTCATCCAGCGGGAGACTACATCACGGGAAGCAAGTTCTGCTTTTTCAGGCTCATAAATATTCATGAACCTTTCTTCATTAACATCGAGCAGTGTTCCACCGTCACCACGACAACCTTCTGTTACCAAAATATCGGTTGGAACAATTCCGGTAGGATGAAACTGAATAGCTTCCGGATTACCGATAGGAACAACACCAGTGTCATGAGCGATAATATGCCCACCACCATCACATATAACTGCGTTGGTAGTCGCTTTATAAATACGCCCGAAACCGCCTGTGCAAATTGCAGTTGATTTGGAAAGAAAGACTTCCAGTTCTCCAGTACGCAGACAACGCACAACAGCTCCGGTACAGACATCACCATCATGGATAAGTGATATTGCTTCTTTACGATCCAAAACAGTAATTCCGAGCTCGGCGCATCTGTTATCCATTGTACACATAACAGCATGTCCGGTTCCGTCAGAAGTATAACAAGTACGCCATTTAGCAGTTCCGCCGAATGAACGGGCAGTAATCAGGCCGCGCTTTTCTTCCTTCTCTTCCTTATCGAACTTTTCTCCACCCTTAAAATAAAAGGATTTCCCGGGAACAACTCTGTTCCAAGGCACACCCCAATGAGCCAGACGTCTCATTTCAATCGGAGCCGCATCCGCGAAAAGCCTTGCAACTTCCTGGTCACACCCCCAGTCAGAACCGCGGACAGTATCACCGAAATGAACATCAACACTATCGCCTTCCCCTTTGGCACAGTTACCTAGCGCAGCCTGCATTCCACCCTGCGCGGCAGAAGAATGGGATCTGCGTGCTGGAACAATGGAAAGACAGATTACGTCAAAACCTTCCTGTGCGGCTTCAACAGCCACTCGTTCGCCAGCCAGTCCGGCTCCGATTACGAGGAGATCAGAGTAATATGTTTGCATTTAATAACCCCGTTTACATTAAAGTTACGAACCTGATCAGAGTAATAATGCCAATGATCATAAAGATAGAGAAAAGGAGGAATTCAAATTTTTTAGCCTTTGCTCTTCCTTCAGTTTTAATAACTCCCCACTTAACACCTATGCGGTAAAAGCCGACGCTGACATGCAGTTCAACGCAGGGCAGAAGAACAAGGTAGAATAACAGCCACCACCCATCGGAGACGCGAGCGGCTGATTTTGCAGCAGTGATAGGAAGATCATTTAGAACAACCCACATGTGGATAGCTCCCATGACAAGAATAATCATGGCTGTTACAGCCTGCACGATCCAGAGCCACGTATCACGATGCTTCAACATTTTTGCATGCTGCCAAATAGCGGCCTGACCATCGGAGCGGAAAGGGATTTTCCTTGCAGCCAGCACAAAATGTAGCAAAAAAGCTAAGAAAATCAAAGGTCCACCAACTTGGACCATATAAGTTGACTCAAAGAAACCAGCTATTGCATTCATGAGTTTAGGTGAAAGAACAACCGATGAAACCAGCAGCATATGACACCACATAAAAGCAACTAAACCGGCACCGGTTAACATTTGCAGCCAATCAAGAACCGCATCACGTTTTCCAGGCCGCACTACGTGCATAGATACATCCACAGCCATAATCATCCTCCTTTGACGGAAATTTTCCCGCATTAATGGATTACCAACATGACCTCATCAGCCTGATTAAATGATACAAAATTACTACACACAGTTTGCCTGCTTATAATCTTGTACCATCCTCAAATACTCTGGAAAGACGAAATATTTTTTCCAGATAATGAATCATAAAACCGGTTTAAAATTAAGAATTCTCCGAATGGGAGTATTCTATAATTTGATAGCGACAAACGATTCGGAAAGGTTGAGTTGTTAAGTGAAGGTATTAAATGGAATGATTTTTTAGACTGGATGTGCTGTAAACTGGATTTGATGTGCAAGAATGATCTTTTAACTAAAACCGCGTTAGGCGGAAAAGATCTGCATATATTTTTTAGAAAGGCATAAGAAGACAAGGTAGAAATGAATAAGAAAATAAACCACAGCAGATAGAAACTAAAAACAGCTGTTAAGCTATTTTCCATTTCATTTTGCTGCTGCGCCCTAAAGCGAATTAAGCCGGACACGGCAAATATGTTTTGACTTCCAACTGGCATATATCCTCCGACCACCCAAAAACCGTCTCAACTAAACCCACCCATGAGCTACTTACTACGATTCCCGGAGAGAATTAAAAAAACCAGAGTAACAGAACTCTCAACACTACTTGTCAACTGAAACAGCTAAAGCCATTTCCTTATTTTGATTAATGTAATATCATCCCTTAATTGGCTGGTCAATCAATATTGAAAAATTTGTTGACAACTTTACATTATTTTGCAGAAAGCAATCGTGCTACTATTTTAAAATAGTTGTTACTAGAGTCTATATACTTAAAAACAAATAAGTTATTAAATTTAACCTTAAAAACTTCCGATTCCAAAGTTTGATGGCATATTAAATATTTGCTAATTCAAAGAACAAAAATATTTTAGAGTGAACAACGTTATTAACTTTGGATTTACGATCAACTACAAATTTTAAATTTTTTATAATGTCATTTATGTTATCAAACAAAGTAATATGAACAAAAAGGAGGGGAATTTAAGCTGACAATTAAAGGCGGACTTTTTTCAATTTTATCTGTATCAGCAACGAAGTTTCACTTTAATCATGCTTTTAAAAGTTAGGGAGCTCGCAAAGATGACAAAAAAACAAAAGATCCTCCTTGCCGCACAAGAACAATTCGGGGAGCACGGCTTCACAGGAACAACTCTAAAAATGGTTGCCGACCACGCTGAAGTAGCTTCGGGGCTGGTCTCGCACTACTTCGGCAATAAAGATAACCTATTCCTTGAATCCGGCCTAGCTCTGATAGATCAAATGCTGAGCATTTTCACCCAAAAAGCTGATCAAGCTGATAACGGACTTGATGCCTTGAGAATATTTGTTGAATCTTATTTTGATTTCACAAGTGCACATAAAACAACGTTCCCGACTTTACTCAGATGTTCACCATTCAGTGACGAAAACCCTCAACTGGACAGACACGTAATTGCCGCTAAATTTCAGACACTTATCGACCAAATTGAAACTTACTTAAGAAAAGGGATAGAAGACGATTCCATAAAAGAAGTCCCACTTCCGCAAACGTCTTTTCTTATTTATGGCCACATTGTCGGGGCAGTCCGCACAGTATTTTTAGCACCGTACCAAATCCCAGACCTATTTGAAGAAGCATGCACATTCATAATTCGAAGCGTAGCCAAAAACTAAAACAGAGTCAGATTCCACTCCTTATCGTTGCCATATTTATAGCCTCGATAGGAATAGGCATTTTTACATTCACGCTACCCCTTTTAAGCCTTGATGAAATGGCAGGAGGTCTGTGGCTGGGGACTGCTTTCAGTGGTTATTTTATTGCAAAGCTCCTGATTGCACCGCTTTCAGGAACAATTTCCGACCGCAACGGAGCAAAAAAACTTTTACTCACAGCAACATGCAGCGCTGCTCTGCTGCCACTTATATACCTGATATATCCGTCACTTGAATCTCTTTATGCCATACAATTCGTTCTGGGACTCTGTTCCGGAACAATAAAAACGGTTGGTATGGCTGCCATAGGTGTGCAATCCACGGGAAGTAGACTTACCAAAAGATTTTCAATTCTTGCGGCAGGAATCAACACCGCATTCTTTCTCGGCCCACTGCTCGGCGGTTATTTATATATAGATAAAGATTTTATTCCAGTCCTTACTGCACTTTCGGTATGTATGCTTGCATCCTTTTTACTTCTCTCGTTTTACGAACTGCCACATAATTCCCAGCACAAAACAGTTCCGCCATCTGATCTAATCGAAAACAGGCAGACCTTCGCCTTTACTTTGCTTGCCGTATTCGGGCGTACAATCGGTATAGGCGGGCTGATCGCATTCTACCCTGTTCTGCTTAAATCAAGCTTACAATTACCATCCGTAACAACAGGAATACTTTTTTCTATTCCGAATCTAGCGACCATTCTCTTGCTACCCTTCGTAGGCCGCTTCTTTTCTCAGACCAAGCGAGAATTTATAATCTGCTTGGGGTTCCTCATAAGTGCAGGCGGGCTATATTTCTTGACAAATTGCACAAGCATTACTGGATTTGTCTGGGCTGGCATAACTATAGGAGCCGGTTCCGCGCTGTCTATTCCCGGCTCAATGGCGATATGTGCTGAAGCTAGTAATAAGCAGGGAAAGTCAATCGGCCTTGCCAATTTAATCACTAATTTAGGGTTTATAGTTGGTCCTCTGCTTGCGGGGACAGTCATCAAGTTTTCTGGAACACTTGCTATTTCATTTCAACTGATCGCACTTGCAGGAGCAATACTTTGCCTGCCACTTATGTATAAGGCTCTTTACTCCAGATTTAAACGGAAAAAAATCCTTATACTTCCTGCCATTGCTTTTCTGCTCATAATCTTTCTTCTCCCTAAAGGGTTACTGAAAACACATAATTCAGAAAACGCATCCTTTCGCTATACCGATGTCGCAATGGGAACCATTGTGAACTTTACCCTTCAAACTTCTTCAGAAAAAAAAGCTCAACAAGCCGTCCGTGATGCAATAGCAAAAATGCGTACACTTCAAAAAGATTTTGATCACCGCAACAAACTAGGATCAATCGGAAGGATTAACCAAGCTGCAGGGATCAAAAGTGTTCCTATTTCAGCGAACGCTCTTAAGCTGATTGATCGAGGTTTAAAATTCAGCGAAAATTCAAACGGAACATTCGACATCACCATTGGAGCCGTCACTACAACTGATTTTTATTATGCATTGAATCCTGAAAGATTTCAAAAGCGTAAACCGCTTATCAATTATAGACTCGTAGAAATTGACCTGAATAAAGGGACCGTAAAACTACCCCGCAAGGGAATGGCCCTCGACCTTGGCGGAATGGCCAAAGGAACTATTATTGATGCTGCTGCCGCAGAGCTAAAAAAATCAGGTATAGTTAACGGTTTGGTTGAAGCCGGAGGAGACTTTTTCGGTTATGGAAACAGAACATGGTCCATTGGATTAAAAAATCCGCGTAAAGCAGGATTGCTCGGAGAAATCACTATTAAAAACATGGCTGTTTGCGGCTCAGGAGATTATTATCAGTTTATCACACCTGTTTCAGGTAACGATAGAATGAGGAAACATCACATTTTCGACCCATTCCTTCTGCGATCATCACATGAAAGTATAGCAACAACAGCCATTGCGCCAAATGCAGAAACAGCTGACGCGTTAGCCACAACAGTTTTCATAATGGGACCGATAGTAGGAACAAAATTTTTAAAACAATTTTATCCAAATTGTTCAGCCATGTGGGTTCTGCCGGATAAATCCATACATACAACAGACAATTTTCCAAAAATGACTACCGTTCCAAAAACAGTGCAAACTGAGGTAAAGCAATGATCACATCCTTTCAAACTATAGCTGTTTATGGAGCCGCATGGTTTCCTATGGTTTTCATCGCAATAGCTAACGGCACCATCAGAGAAACTGTTTACGCAAAGTTTATGAATGAACTATCAGCTCATCAGCTTTCATCTGTCACTGCAATCGCCCTTTTTACATTTTACACTCTTTTTTGCCAAAAATTGTTTCCATTACACTCTCCAAAAGAAGCTATGCTGATAGGATTTATGTGGCTGACAATGACCATTGCCTTTGAATTCCTTTTCGGACATTTTATTATGAAGAATTCATGGGTTAAATTGTTTTCTGATTACAATATTCTTAAAGGTAGAATATGGATTTTAGTCCTATTAGCTCTCGTAGCACTTCCATTTATTGTTTTTACCCAAAACAACAAACTTTAATTTTATTCAACAAATTAAAATACTTAAAAATTATATGAAAAGTAAGAGTCTTTTAAAAATCAAAAAAGTTCATCTTTATTTCAAATAATGCTTGACGAAAATGAACTTTCTCCATAGTACTTTCTTCCGAAGCGCGCCTGTAGCTCAGCTGGATAGAGCGCCGGACTACGAATCCGTAGGCCAGAGGTTCGAATCCTCTCAGGCGCACCACAAGAATATCAAGGACTTAGATGAAAATCTAAGTCCTTTTTCTTTTTTGCGGACAACTTATACCTGCCATTTACTTACCTAATTTATAAAATTACCTTCATCCTATTTTCTCAGTAACCATGCACAGGGTCGCTACTGTTTAAATGCTCTAGCCAATTGATTTTGCCCTTTTTTCAAACAAAAATAATATATCTTTAATTTCATCCAATTATAATTTGCTCTAAAAAGAGGTGCTTTAAACTGAAAAAACACCTTCAAAGCTATTCCTGACAGCCGCCTGACTCTACTAATATTAATAACTGTCTAAATAGTTAAATCCGTTCTTGTCTCATTAAAGCCTGAGTGATAATAGTAAACAGTAGCTCTTTTTTTAACAGCTTCAACCCTATGTAGTACATTGTGAGAACACATATTTATAACACACTAATATAACATAGAATCGGTATTTTTATGAAGAGTATTGCTTCCACCCTTACCCGCTATATGTTCATATTTTGTATTTCATCGATTATTGTATTCGGTGGAATCATTTTTTATTTCATGATTTCAAATTATCATGAAGCGAATCATCAGGCTGAAGAAGCCACTATGGGCAACGTTCAAACGTCCATTAAAGCAGAACTGATCAGGATTTTAGATTATATTGATTTCAGTAAAAGAAAAACACGATCTGTTGCGATAGACTCTATTAAATTAGAATTATTGGAAGCACATGATGTGGCCAGTCATATATATAGAATTTACAAAGACACCAAAACAAAAAAAGAACTGCAACAACTGATAGTCGAAGCCTTACGCTTTCAAATACACAGCAGTAGCAGCACATATATTTTTGTACTCAATATGGATGGAATGCAAATTCTCTCCTCCGAAAATCCCAAGTTAGAACACACAAATGTACTCCAACTGAAAACTCCTGACGGGAGAGCCATCACTAAAGAAATTATTGAACTGGCTAAGTCTCAAAAAGAAGGGTTTCTAGAGTTTATTTCAGCAACACCAGAGAATACAGACAAACACTCTAAAAGAGTATCATACATAAAATACTTTGCACCATTTAACTGGATTATCGGAATAGATCAGAGCTATAATTCAATTAAACAAGCCGCTCAAAATGAAGTAATTAAACGTCTTGCGCAAATAAACAGCAATAAAGATACTTATTTCTTTGTTGGAACATACGAAGGAGTAGTTCTTCAAGGCCCTGGAAAAGGGAATAATATATTACACGGTAAAAATCCCAAAAGCGCTGCAATTATGCAAGACTTAATTAACATTGCAAAATCTGGTGGAGGATTCTTAAGATATAAGGTTCCTTCAATTGACCCATCATATGATCCGGTAAAAAAAATCAGCTACTGCATGCCTATTTCTGACTGGGATTGGTACATAGGTTCCGGTGAAAACCTTGCCCAGATAGAACACAAACTTAATGACAAAAAAGAAACCCTCTTTGAACATCTTATAATTCAAATTTCTGCAGTATGTGTATTTTTTTCACTTCTGGTACTGGCAGTTTTCTTTTTTACTGAAAAATTTAAAAGGATTCTATCGGACAACTTTGATTCTTTTGAGAGTTTTTTCCGCAAGGGGACAGACACTCCTGCCAAAATTGATCAATCAAAGATAGCTTTTAAAGAATTTAATCAAATGGCAGTCCTTGCAAATAAAATGATCGACAGCCGTGAATCAGCCAGAAAAGATCTTCTAAAATCTGAAATAACCTATCGCGAAATATTCAACTCTACTAAAGAAGCTATTGGAGTATTAGACATTGACAAGCGGATTTTTATTGATATTAATCAGGCCTTTCTAGATTTTTTTGGACTTTCCAGAATGCAGGCAATAGGAATGAGCCCGGAAAAAATCAGCTTCAACACTCCTCCATATGACAACAAATATGCTGGAGAGTTGTTCACAAAAGCCCTCCTTGGTGAAGCTGTGCACTTCGAGTGGATGGTAAAAGATGTTCAAGGTGAACCATTCTGGACTGACAACTTAGCAAGAGTTGCTACTATCGGTGGTAAAAAGAGGCTATTGATTGTTATGCGTGATATTACTGAACGCAAAAAAATGCATGAAATCATGATCCAGACAGAAAAAATGATGTCGGTGGGAGGTCTCGCCGCAGGCATGGCTCATGAAATCAACAACCCACTTGGAGTTATTTTACAAGTTACTCAGAATATTCTCCGAAGGACTTCGCCAGATCTTGCTAGCAATATTCCTATTGCAAAAGAATGCGGTATAGACCTTAAAATCATGCAAACTTATATGGAAAAAAGGGGAATAAATTACTACCTGTCCAACATCCAAGATGCCGGAACTCGGGCGGCAAACATCATAAAATCCATGCTTGATTTCAGCCGCAAAAGTAACTCCGCTAAAACACTTGGCAACATTGAAAATGTAATTGAAAATGCATTATCATTGGCCGCAAATGACTATGACCTAAAAAAACAATATGATTTTAAAAAGATAAAAATTATAAGAGAGTATAGTCCGCTTCCAAATTTTAACTTTACTACAATGGAGATAAGTCAGGTTATTTTAAATTTGATAAAAAACGCAGCTCAAGCTTTGTCAGAAAAAACTGACAAAACAGAAATTCCTACAATCACAATAACCACTTCAATTGATAAAAATTCAGTTCGTATCGAAATCGAAGATAATGGTTCTGGAATTCCTGAAAAATATTTAAAAAGGATATTTGAACCTTTCTATACATCAAAATCACCTAGAGCAGGAACCGGACTGGGGTTATCTGTTTCGTATTTTATTATTACCCATAACCATGGTGGCACTATATCCGCAGACTCTAACCCCGGAGAAGGAACCAGATTTACAATTACTCTCCCTATTTTCACAAATTCATAGGGATAAACTAGGGCAATCTTACTTTTGCTGTGACAAAAGTATGTCTGCATAAGACTGAGATTTTGTACAATTTACTTCCGGCAAGTAATCATCCTCAGCAATAAGCGACCAGATCAGCCGCGCGATTCTTTTCTGAGCAACCTGAGTATAGTTATTTCCAGATTCTTGCAGCTTGCGGCGTAAAAGTTCCGCAACCTTTTCATCTCCTGTAAAATCAAAAACGACATCTATGTCCACGCCAAACTTAATGATGTCTTCAATGCAACCAACCGGAACTCCGTGATCAAATGCCATTTTTTTACCGGAAGTATCTGCCAATTCACACACACTTTTTATTACAAACACGCTGTCATTGCTTAAAACTTTTTCTAAAAAAACTGTCCCTACACGTCCCAATCCTACAATTGCAATATTATGCTTTTCCATGACTTTAACCCTCCGAAAGTTTTACATTTAATTAATAAGAATGCCGTAATTATAAAATGAATACAGTCATCTTATTACACCATACCGTGTTTTTAGACAAATTCGCAAGCCAACATCTTAATTTCATCGATATTGATCACCCCTGCTTAATTAGCAAAGCGACATCTTACGATGACTATATAGAAAAAAAATGGCAGAATAATCCTGTTACCACGACATTAATGAATAAACGCTATATATGATAAGGATTACCAAAATGGACAGAGGACCTTCACCTTTCAGAGATAAGAAAAATATCATCATCGGAATGTTGCTTATGCTTTGCATCATGCAAGCATCCGCCCTGCTTAAAAACAAATATGAATCAGTTTCGCAGCGCAGAGCGGATGGAGCCGGAGCAGCCGTTACGGATGTTAGCCTCGACAGTCAGGGCTACTCGGAGCTGCTCATTGCTTTTGATAAGCCAGTCGGACCTCAAGAAGCCTCCCCTCCGCTCACAACTCCTCCGGCGCAAATAACTCCGGAAGTTAAAGGTGAATGGAGATGGATTAATCCTTACGGTCTTAAATTTACGGCTGAGCCATCATTTGCTCAGGACACAAGGTTCACCATAAAAATGGAGCCGGAAAATTTCCTCCCGCACGGACTAACCCTCGCAGGTGAAACATCTTTTTCTGTCCAGACAGGAAGTTTCACAGTGAATGAAATCAACTTATGGACTGAACCAGTTGAAGGACCGGGCAGGCAGATTAGAATAGCGGGAAGCTTTTCTTTCAGTAACTATGTAAGTGCTGAGAAGACCCTTAAAAACATTTCACTCACAACCCCAGACGGTAAAGATATTCCTGTCAGCCTTGACAGTAATTATGACGATTACACACAGAGTTTTGTAAGTTCTCCTATTGAAAAGACCACTGATAAAAAAACATACACTCTGAAAATAGCTAAAGACATGCCTGATAGTAAAAACAGCATGGTACTTGGCAAAGACTATGAGAAAACAATTGAAATACGTTTTAATCCAGTTCTGAAATACGAAGGATATACAGGATCAAGCTCAATTTCAGGTTCAAGCATTAAACTGGGGTTCTCAAGTCCTGTTTTACCTGTGCAAGGACTGGCAATGATCTCAATCAAACCCGATGTGCCTTTCTCAGCTTCTACGTCCGGAAACAACCTCATCCTGTCCGGCTCCTTTTTACCGGGCAAAAAATATGAACTTACCCTAAAAAAAGGACTTACCGCCGCAGACGGCGCAGTGCTTGAAAAAGAACTCGTTGCAAAAATTAATCTTCCGGACATCACTCCCTTTGCTGATTTCACTACAAGTGGAATGTTCCTATCCGAAACCGGATATAAAACTTTAGGGATTAAGACCATCAACACAGACCATGTTAATGTAGAAGTTGACCGAGTTTTCCCAAACAATCTGTTCTCACTCTTTACTCATTATGGATATATGGCCTTTGATTCAAGTACCTACGGCAGTGGAATATCCCCGGCACTCGGGAATAAAATTTTCTCAGGCAAAGTCACGACCAAGGGCAAAAAAAACAAAGAAACTGTAACCCCGCTATCGCTACAAAGTTTTATAGCTAAAGGTGGAAAAGGTTTATACAGAGTCTGCGCAGGAGTTCCCCGCCAAGGCGAAAAAGCTCAGCGTTGGGTAATGATTACTAATCTGGGACTTGTAGCTAAACAGGGCGAAGATGAATCACTGTTCTGGGTTTCTTCGGTTTCAACCCTCAAGCCCGTCATGGATGCAAAAGTTCAGGTTATTAGTGACCGGAATCAGATCATGGCAAGTGGAAAGACCAGTAATCGCGGAATGCTCGTTATCAAGAAAAAAGATTTCCGCCGTGATGTTGGAAGACCTTACATGGTTATTGTTACTCACAAAAATGACATGACATTTCTTCTATTAAACCGTTTTGCAACCGACATGGCAGGTCTTGATGTCGCCGGACAACGACTTTCTCAAAAAGGGTTCACATCCTTTTCATACGGAGAAAGAGATCTCTACCGTCCCGGTGAAACAGTCAAAGGCGTTGCAATTATCAGAAATGAAAAACTTTCTCCATCAAACAAAATGCCAGTGGTTCTGGTCTACCTAGATCAGCGCGGCAGAGAACTTTTCCGCAAAACAACCATTACCGACAGTCAGGGTATGGTTCAATTCAAACGAGAAATTCCCGATTATTCACCAACAGGACACTTCTCTATCAATATTCTGGCAGGCAACGAGAACATCGGGAACTATCGTTACTCAGTCGAAGACTTTATGCCGGATAGAATCGCTGCGGAAATAATCACATCCAAAATTACTTCTCCGGGAGAAAATTTAGATTTTGAAGTTGACGGCAGGTATCTTTTCGGACCTCCAGCTGAAAATCTGCCTGTAAAGGCAAGAGTCTCTCTTGAACCTTGTGAATTCAGACCTCAAGGCTATAAGCAATTCCGCTTTAATACGGATTCAAGTTCATTTAAACCGTTAGAAATATTGGTTACGGATGATAAGCTGGATGAAGCAGGCAAGCATTCATTCTCTGTTCTTATCCCTGCAAAAATTAAATCTGACTCAGCATTGCAAGCCAGACTGACTGCAAGAATCAGTGAAACAGGCGGTCGCGGAGTTACAGCGACAAAGATCGAACCCGTAAATATCTCTAAGTTCTATCCCGGTCTGAAAACACTCACCAAGCAAGGGTATCAGGAGAACGAAGAGGTCAAACTCGATTACGTGACCCTTACTCCAGAAGGTGAAAAGACAGTGGCTCCTAAACTGATCATGACCTTATACCGAGACCGCTGGCAGACAATTATACGCACAACGGCTTCAGGCGGTTTCAGATATGTAACCGAACGCGACCCTGAACTGATTGAGACACGCAAAATAACACCTTCAAAATCTCAAGGTTCATTCAAAGTAACACCTGTTCAATTCGGAAGCTATCGCGTGATATTAAGTGATCCTAAATCAGGAGTTTCCGCGCAGGCAGATTTCTTCTGCGGTGGATGGGGTTATTCTCCATGGGCACTTAAAAATCCTTCCAGATTGGATATAATCCCGACTAGAAGCGGTGATTATAAGGCCGGAGAAATGGCTAAGTTCCAGCTCCGCACTCCTTTCTCTGGTCATATGCTTATAACGGTTGAAGACCGCTCTGTGCGCTGGATGAAAACACTTACGATAACAGGAAATACGGCAACCATTTCCGTTCCTGTTCAGAAAGAATTAAGCCCTAATGCTTATGTAACAGCAACACTGATCAGATCTGTAAAAGATCTTGAACCTGGGGCCTCCGCCCGCGCTGTAGGAGCTGTTCCTATATTCGTAAACAGACAGTCCAATAAACTTCCTGTAGCAATAACTTCTCCTGAAACAACACGTCCGGAAAAAACAGTCACATTCAAAGTGAAAACACACCCCGGTGCAAAACTGACAATTGCGGCTGTAGACGAGGGAATACTAAGACTTTCAGGGCAAAAGACACCTAATCCGTTTACCTATTTTTACGCCAAAAGAGCACTTGGCGTGAGATGGGCGGATACTTTCGGCATGCTCATGCCTGATGCCGGACCTATCAATAAGGCTCCTGCCGGTGGTGGTGAAGCGCTGACCATGATGAAACAGTTCGCAGGCAGCGGCTCTATAAGACGAGTTAAGCCCGTTACGTTCTGGTCAGGTTTAATCACAGCAGACCAGAATGGAAACGCTTCATTTGATGTGAAAATACCTGAATTTAACGGAGCTTTGAGAATTATGGCTGTTGTTAGCGATGGCAAAAAATTCGGCTCATCATCAACTTTGATGACCGTCCGCTCTCCGCTGATGGTAACACCTACTCTACCCCGCTTCCTTGCCCCTGAAGAAAGCTTTGAAATTCCTGTAAGTGTCCGTAACGATACTCCGACTGACGGAAAATTTTCCGTAGCGGTTAAATCAACCGGAGCTTTCCAGACAAATATGAACCTTAAATCATTAGCCATTGCTAAGGGCAGACAAACAACCACATTCTTTAAGGCTCAGACAGGTAAAGATATAGGTGAATCCACCTTTACCTTCACAGCAAAAGGCAACAAAGAAAATGCAGTGGCAACAATTGATATGAATATTCGTCCGGCCCTGCCTGCAACGCGTAGCAGTGAGTCCGGATTCCTAAAAGACAAAGAAACATCATTCCCTTCAAAATTATCAGGAATGATGAATTCAACTATCAGCAGGACGCTGACCATCGGCAATCAGCCCATGATCCGCATGGCAGGAAAACTCGATTACCTCTTGAAATATCCTTATGGATGTACAGAGCAGGTAATATCAGGAGCTTTCCCACTACTGAAATTCCCAGAACTTGCACGTGAACTTTCACCTGAAAGTTTTGATAAAAACTCACCACAATATATGGTTCAGTCCGCACTGAGCAAACTTTCCATGATGCAGAGCGGAGACGGTGGGTTCTCGTTATGGCCGAACGGACGCAAAACCGATAAATGGACTTCTGTTTACGCACTCCACTTTCTCTACGAAGCTGGAATTTCCGGTTATCAGGTCGATACACTGCTGTTAAACTCAGCTATGGGTTACGTTTCTAACCTTGCTGGAGAACTAAGTGATAAAGGCTCATACAGGTTAGCAAGCTATGCCCTCTACGTTTTGGCAAAATGTGGCAAGCCAATGCACGGTCCCATGAACTACTTACGTGAACAAAAAATCACCAAGCTTGACGAGCTGTCACTCACTCTGCTCGGAGGAGCTTTCGCCGCAACAGGTGATATGAAAGCATACATGCAGCTTTTATCTACTAGACCTGCTCCTATTTCTAAGACTGACAAAGACAATGTCTTCAGTTCCGAAATACGTGATCTGGCACTTGAAACTCTTGTTCGTATGGGATCAGACAAAACAGATGATTCCATTCCTAAAATGATTCAGAAATTGTCAAACCTTATGGCAGATAATGGAAAAGATGTAACACAGGATAACGCTCTAGGATTTATGGCACTTGGTTCTTTCTTCGGACAGACAAAGACCGAGCCGATTCCTGCGGGACGGATTATAAGCAACGGAAAAGAACTCGCGAAGTTCGGCAATAACTCTACCACCGTTGTAACGGTACACGGTGATACTCCGCTTTCAGTTGAGCTTGATTCTGCTCCGACATCAGGAACCGCAGTGTGGACTATAAATTCACGAGCAGTACCTTTAATCGCCAACTGGAAACCGTTCTCCAACGGGCTGACAATTAAGCGTGAGTTCCTTACCCGCGAAGGCGAACCTTTAAATCCGGAAAAAATTAAGCAGGGACAACTTGTTGCAATGAGAACTGTTGTTTCGGGCACGGGTAATGAAGTTCCTAATGCTGTGATTCAATGTTTATTGCCATCAGGACTTGAACCGGAAAACACCAAGCTTGCCACAAGCGAAGATCTGCCTTGGTTAGAAAGAGGGAACGTAAGCCCAGATCATGTCGACATAAGGGATGACAGAGTTCTAATCTTCACCGATATTCCTAAAGAGGGTAAAGTCGAACAAGTGGTTCTGCTGCGTGCCGTTACCAGAGGAGAGTTTAAAATTCCTCCGGCACAAGCTGAGGCAATGTATAATCCTGAGGTGGCAGGAGCTACAGATATAGGGAAGATGGTAATTGGTGAATAGAAATAAAAAATTATTAATTACTCTGGGCGGCATTGCTTTTTGCTTTGTCGCCTTTTTTGCTTTGGATATGATTTTCCCATTTCCTGAACACAAACTTCATCCCAATACTGCGACTGTTGTTTATGATCGTGACCATAAACCGCTCCGTATTTTTTTGCCAGCAGACAAAGCGCGGCGGATGCACACAGACATATCAAAAGTTTCCCCGATATTGATACGTTCACTTTTAGCTTCGGAAGACAGATGGTTTAGATATCATCCGGGCATCAATCCAATATCAGTTATACGTGCAGCTATCTCCAATCTGTTTGCAGGCCGCGTTGTTTCTGGGGCATCAACCATTCCAATGCAGATTGCTCGCATGGCAACGCCTGAGCCTCGTACATTTTCCGCCAAGTTCAAAGAATCTTTTAGAGCAGTGCAACTTAAACTTCATCATTCAAATGATGAATTACTTGAAATTTATCTGAATATGGTTCCGTACGGCGGAAATATTGAAGGTGTTGCGGCGGCTTCACATTTTTATTTCGGACATGATCCTTCTACGTTATCTCTTGCAGAATCAGCACTGCTTACAACTTTACCGCGCGGGCCTGCTTTCTATGATCCGCTCAGACACCCGCAGCAGTCAAAATTAGGGCGTAATCATGTAATGGACCAACTAGAAGAGCGAGGCGTTTTTCCAACTGAAGAAGTCGCACGCAATAAAGAAGTTCCGCTTCCAACGGCAATACTCCCTGTCCCGCTTAAAGCTCCGCACTTTTCACGCATGGTGATTGAACGAAACGGTTTATCACCTGAAGTCGTAACGACTTTAGATTACAAACTGCAACAGACAGCCGAAGAGCGGCTTAAAGAATATGTTACCCGCTTACGAAACGCTGATATCGACAACGCCGCTTGCGTCATCATCCATATTCCCACGCGTGAAATACGTGCGCTGGTAGGTTCCGCAGATTTCTTTGAAAAAAATTACGGCGGCGCGATTAATCTTGCAGAAATCAAACGCTCTCCCGGTTCGACTTTAAAACCTTTCCTTTACGCACTGGCAATGGATAAAGGATTAGTGGTTCCGGAGACATATTTATATGACATTCCGATAGATTTTTCAGGGTATTCACCTGAAAATTATGATCGAACTTGGTCCGGACAAGTGGAGATGCGTGAGGCTCTGGCTCGTTCGCTAAATGTTCCGGCGGTTAAAACCTTAGCCAAAACGGGTGTAGGTAATTTTATCACCCTGCTAAGAAAAGGTGGACTGACTACTCTTGATAAAAAACCCATGGAATATGGTCTTCCGCTGGTCCTCGGCGGATGCGAAGTAAAGCTTACTGAACTGACAAATTTATATGCAAGTCTAGCTGACAGCGGGAAATATCGCCCATTCAAGATCACGCCTTCTGCCAATGATATCAGCTCACAATTATTTTCTCCTGAAGCATCATGGATTACACTGCAAATGCTTTCAAAAGTATCAAGACCGGAAATGAACGATACTTGGATGCTGACCAGCGACATGCCGGAAGCGGCGTGGAAAACAGGAACTTCATTCGGTCACAGAGATGCGTGGGCAATTGGAATTTCAGGAAATTACGCAGTTGGCGTATGGGTGGGAAACCCAGACGGAAGACCACGCAAAGGAATATCAGGAGCATCCCACGCGGGGCCGCTACTCTTTGATCTGCTACGTATCACGTCCCCCGGTGGTAAACTTCCGCCTAAACCGGATGGCCCCGGAATAACCGAAATTCAAGTCTGTGCTCACAGTCATCAACTACCCGGTCCGTTTTGCAACGAAAGGATCACTATACAAACCATTTCCGGCAAAACACATCTTAAACCGTGTGAATATTGCAAACAGATTTTCATAGATCCGAAGAGTGGGTTTCGTCTTTCCGGTGAATGTTTAGATCGTAAAAAGCTGAAAAAAATAATTATCAAAACGCTTCCACCTCAACTAGCCAGATGGCGCGCTGAAAATAACATGGAAGTGCCGATAATACCGCCACTTGCGCCAGACTGCGACCTTATCCCCGCAGGCAATGCTCCCAAAATAGTCTCTCCGGCATCAAGTACACCTTATTTATTGCGAAAAGATACTCCGCTAAGGTATCAGCAAATTGGGCTTAAAGCAGATGCAGAAGCAGACAGCGGAACACTATACTGGTTTCTGGACGGAAGATTGGTTAATAAGGGCAAGTTTAATCAAAAACTTTTCACAGAAGTTGAAGCAGGAAAACACAAGATATCCGTAACGGATTCACTTGGGCGCACGGATTCTATTATGTTTGAAGTGCGGGGTGGGAAGTAACCCCGCTACACCACCCCAAGCCTAGCCCCAACCCACCGTTCACCGAGAGACTTAGCCGCAATGCAGCACCCCGCCGCCATTGCGGACCATTCTATTATTTCGGGCAGTGATATAACCCCATTGAAATTTCCTAGATGCGGCCCTGTTACAAGCGGAATATCAGCTTCGCCTTTTTTAAGCTCTGCGACTTTTTCAGGAGCCATTCCATATTTCAACAGGTAATTACGGAATTCTCTATCTTCCAGAATATTCTGGTCAACTATCCGCATGAACTCGAACATATGATTGTCGACGCCCATTTGATCGATCATGCATTTTACCAGTTTGGAAATGTGCAAATCGATTTCATGCTGAAATTCAAATCCCGTAAAACCTCTGTAGTATTCTGTAAAACATGACATCACTGCATTCTCAAAAAATTCAGAATCAAAAAGCGAACGGGCATCAATGGGTTCATCCTTCTCATCAAGTCCGCACAGTTCTGAATTCTGCGCTCTGAACCAGCTTCCTATGACCAACAGTATGCTCATGAAATGAGAGCCAATGGCTCTGTAAAACTTATCTGTGCCAGGTTTCATCACCTGCAAATGTTCAAAGTCACGCAGTCCAGAACGCCCGAAATTAGGGAATCGGCATGACTCAAGCCAGCGATCTAACCTTCCGAATCTATGCCACTGGTATACCCCTTCATCTGTGCGTCGCATGGCCTGCACTCTGTTATGAAAAAGCGGGATTGGCGCATCATGCACAATGCCTCTTCCTGCAAGCCAGCCCAATATATATGAATTTCTAGACATTATTTCCAAAAAATCCTGTGGTTCTGTGCGCTTTCCTTCTCTATCATCGTTCGGATAAGCAAAGTAATCACTGTGTGCATGATAAGCCATTGCATAGCCGTCTTTGTGCAGATTCTCTGGGCAATTTTCGGGCAGTCCCGTAATCTTGAAAAGCATTTGATCTGAAACGGGAAATGGACGCGGACAGTCAAACCGTACGGAGCAGCGCTTGGCATCAGCAAAGAGCTTTTCCATCCACTTTCCCTCAAGGTGAAGCCCTTCGGGAGATTCTTCGTTGCGTGCAATTTTTACCGCAAAAATTTGATTATCACCTGCGGATTCCATTACAGCACTACGCCCTGAAAAGACAGGCTCACTTGTGACTTTTCCGGCTTTCAGCAGTTCATCCCAAGAAATAGATGGAGAATGGCCTGACAATTTAGGAGGAGAATCAGGAAGGACCAGCTCAAACGGCAAAACACCAAGTCCTCCGGAAGCCTCTATCGAGGCATGTTCGGTACATGTACTTGCTGCCTGTACCTGAAGACTGAGAGCCTTTGAAGAAAGCTTGGAATCTGTGCAGAAAGCTCCCACCGCAGCTAAGGCTTTTGAACATTCTCTATAAAGAAGACGAGACATGGTCTGATCAGAATATCTCTGCTCTACAATCACATCCCATACAGCTTTTATAATTTCATAATCAGCACTATCAGGACTCTTTTGCAAAAGTCCTCTCAAATTTCTAAGATCCATATAAGCTGCGCTGAATTCTCTTTCAGGAATTAAACCACGAGCATAAGCCGTTGCTTCCGCTTTCTTCAATTTCACCCTCTTTACTTTGTATGCGGCAGAAGTATATGAATAAACAGTTAAAGGCTAGTAGATGCTCTTTCTCGTTATAGATTTTACAAATAAAAAAATAATATAAAGATGGTTTTTATCAATTTGTCCTATTAGCTGAACTCCATTATTTCCAAAGCTTCTATTTTAATAAAATCCAACAAATTTCGCGAGGGAATCAATCATGGCAGAATCAGCGTATAAAGAAATGTGGGAAAATCTGAATCTTGATATCGCAGCACATGACGGGCTTCTCGAAGTGCTCGGCAAATTCTATGGTGATATTTATATGACTCAGGAAGGCCGCCTCAAAGGTATGGAATATCTGGACTTCGTACTTTCTGAAGTGCATGGTCTTCGTATTAAAGAACTTATGGACGCCAAAGCTGAAGGTAGAAAAATTATCGGAACATTCTGTGTTTTCGTGCCAGAAGAACTCTCTCTCGCGGTTGATGCTGTTCAAGTGGGACTTTGCGCCGGAGCTGATGCCGGAACAGAAGCTGCTGAAACTATCGTCCCCCGCAACACTTGCGCGCTGATCAAATCTTTCATCGGCTTTAAAATGGCTAAAATCTGTCCTTACACCGAGTCTTGCGATCTTGTGATCGGCGAAACGACTTGTGACGGTAAGAAAAAAGCATACGAAGCTTTCAGCGAAATGGCTCCCATGCACATTATGGAAGTTCCACAGCGTAAGGGAGCCAGCGACAGAGTTTTGTGGAAATCTGAAGTTCTGCGCTTAAAAGATAAACTTGAAGAAGTTACCGGCAAAACCATTACTGCTGAGTCCCTTAAAAATGGCATTAAAATAGTTAATGATAAAAGACGCGCTCTGCAAAGGCTCAACAAACTGCGCGCCGCTAAACCTACACCGATTTCCGGACGTGACGTTCTTCTCATCAATCAGGTCAGCTTTTATGATGACCCTATCCGTTTCACACAGTCCATCAATACACTGTGTGATCAAATAGAAGAACGTGTTGCCAAAAATGAAGGCATCGTCCATGAAAATACACCGAGGCTTATGCTCTCCGGCTGTCCAATGGCTGTTCCTAACTGGAAATTACCCTACATAATTGAAGGTTCAGGAGCAGTCGTTGTCGCAGAAGAATCATGTATAGGAACACGGAACAGCCGTGACCTTGTGGATGAATCAGGCGAAACCGTTGAAGAAATGATTGATGCCCTTTGTGACCGTTACATGAAAATCGACTGTGCCTGCTTTACTCCAAATAACGAACGCATCGATAATATTAAAGCTCTTGCAAAAGAAACAGGCGTTGATGGCGTTATTCATTACTCACTTATGTTCTGCCAGCCTTACACTCACGAAGCATTCAAAGTTGAAAAAGCACTTGCAGAAAATGATGTCCCCATGCTCTCAATTGAAACAGATTACAGTATGGAAGATGTAGAACAGCTTAAAACAAGGGTTGAAGCCTTTGTGGAAATGATCTCCTAAAAAAATTCTGCATTCATAATAATATAAGGGGCGGCTTACCGCCCCTTTATCAACAAGCTGAGTTAAAAATGATTGCTGGAATCGATATCGGCTCACGGTCAATGGAATTAGTACTGCTTAATGATAATGAAGTTGTACTTGAACGCAAACTCCCCACTACTTTCGATCCTGCCTCACAATTAAAAGTAATTCTGGACGGTGTTAAAGCCGATCTGATTTCCGCAACAGGCTATGGCAGAAAGCTCGTAACCGAAGAAATATGCAAAGTTCCTTGCGTATCACTGACTGAAATAAAAGCTTATGCACTCGGCATTTCGCACCTTTTCCCTGAAGCTCGTACCATCCTAGATATAGGTGGACAGGATACCAAAGCAATCTCACTTATGAAGAACGGCAAGGTTTCCAAATTCGAAATGAATGATCGCTGCGCAGCCGGAACAGGAAAATTTCTTGAAAATCTCTCAACCGTTTTTCAGATCCCTATTGAAGAATTCGGAAATTACGCTCTAGAAGGGACTGAGCCGCTCATAATAAATAGCATGTGCACAGTTTTTGCGGAGACAGAAGCGACCTCTTTAATGGCTCAAGGCAAAAATCCGCGTGATATTGCCCTCGGTTTACATGCTTCCATTGTGCGCCGCACAATAAATATGCTGCATAGGGTCGGCCTCTCCGAGCCATTGGTGTTCGCAGGAGGGGTTGCAAATAATGCCTGTGTTATCGATATGTTATATAAATCAATTAGCATTAAACCACTCACTCCGGAAAGGCCAGATATGGTCGGAGCACTCGGCTCAGCCCTCTATGGAAAATCTTTACTGAAAATATCTTGAATAAATGGTTTGAAAAATGCTTCCAATACCGTTAGGTTCCCATTGTTCGCGGCACTAAAAAACACATCTGTCGCGATGACTTTTCCCTCCAGGAGTATAGAGAATGTCCGAGCAGAACTTGGAAGCAAATGGCGAAGAAAACTTTGCCGAACTTTTTGAAGCTTTTCAGTCAGAATCAAACGACAACCTTCAAGTCGGTGATCTAGTTAAAGGAACTGTAATTTCAGTCACTAAAGACTCTGTGTTTGTAGACACAGGCTCTAAAGTAGACGGGATTGTAAACCGTGACGAGCTGACCGATACCGAAGGCGAACTGACAGTTAAGGAAGGAGACGCCGTAGAACTCTACGTTATCTCCATTGACAGTAATGGAATCAGCCTATCCAAAGCCATGTCCGGCGCAGGTGGCCTCAATATGCTTAATGATGCATATGAAAGCGGTCTACCCGTAGAAGGTAAGGTTATGGAAACCTGTAAAGGTGGTTTCAGAGTCAGCATGATGCACCGCAAGGTGTTCTGTCCCGTCAGCCAGATTGACGCAACTTTCGTGGAAAACCCCGAACAGTACGTGGGTGAAACACACAATTTCAGAGTCATCAAGTTTGAGGAAGGCGGACGCAACATAGTTGTTTCCCGCAGAGCTCTTCTCGAAATTGAACAGGAAAAAGCCCGCGAGAAATTTATCGCAGAGGTTGAACCTGGAGCAGTTCTTGAAGGTAAGGTTACTAAACTTATGGCCTTTGGCGCATTTGTGGAACTTGTTCCCGGAGTGGAAGGAATGGTCCACGTATCAGAACTTAGCTGGTCACGCTCTGCTAAGCCTGAGGACGTAGTTCAGCCCGGTGATGACATCACTGTCAGAATCCTTGCCATGGAACCACGTAAGGACGGAAAAGGACTTAAGATCAGTCTTTCTCTCAAGCAGCTTCAAGCTGATCCTTGGGATGAAGTCGGTGAAAAGTTTAACCCCGGCGACAAAGTTACCGGAACAGTTGCCCGTTGCGCAGATTTCGGCGTATTTGTTGAAATTGCACCCGGCATCGAAGGCTTAGTTCATATTTCTGAAATGAGCTATACCAAGCGCGTTCACAAACCAAGGGAAGAAGTCACAGCCGGACAGGAAGTTTCCGTCATGATTAAAGATCTTGACCTCGTTAAACGCCGTATTGCTCTCAGCATGAAAGATTCTGAAGGTGATCCATGGCTTGACGTGGCTGAATCTTTCAAAGTCGGAACAGAAGTTGAAGGCGTTGTCGAAAATAAAGCCGAATTCGGTGTTTTCGTAAGCCTTGCTCCTGGAATTACCGGACTTCTGCCCATGTCACGTATTACCCGCTCAGAAAGAAAAAATGAACTGGAAACGTTGACTCCAGGTCAGAAGGTTAAGCTGACTATTGAAGAAATCAACTTAGCTGACCGCAAGATCACCCTGAGCACAGGTGAAGCTAAAGAAGATATAGATTGGAAAAAGTATGCAAAACCTGCTGCTTCTAAAAAATCTTCACAGCGTAAAGCAGCTGAACCCAAAGTCACTACTTCCGGAGACTCTAGTGGATTCGGCGGACTTCTTGGAATGAAACTCCAAGAAGCCATGAAAAATAAGAAATAATATTCTAGGGCCGGATTCTCTAAGGAATCCGGCCCTTACCTTACTTAGAGATCTACCACTATGAATAATAATGAGCCAATTGTCTGCTGGGCTGACTGTTGAACAGGATTCATAGAGACGAGTTCACGTCTCAAAGATCTTAATTCTGGTGAAACATTATCTGTGGAAATTGCACTGGGCCAGCGCAATAGAATCGACATTATAGCCGATATCAAAAAAGCTGAAGTCATAAGTGAAAAGACCGTTCACAACCATAAAACCCTTTTAGTCCTGCGAAAATATTAGTCTCTTAAGTATCAATCCAAATTTCAAACAGACTAATTTCTTACGGACAATTATTCTCTCCTTAGTATTTTTATGACACCATTTATCCTTGTTCCATTAATTTTCCTCATCGCAGGATTTTTGCAAGGTTTAACAGGATTCGGATCAGCAATGATCGCGATGCCCTTGCTTGCATTTGTCCTTGATATTAAAACTGCTGTGGCTGTCTGCACTCTGTGCGGAGTTGTCATCAATCTTAAAATGGTTCTCAACCTGAGAGCAAAAATTGATTTAAAAAAAGTCCTTCCGCTAACCATAGGCTGTATTCCCGGAGCAATCTTCGGGACTGTTGTGGTTAACCAAGTAAATTCTAACATTATTATGTTTTTACTCGGTATTCTTCTTGCCGGGTATGCTGCGTATTCCCTGCTTATTAAACCTGTAATTCTAAAACTACATCCTTTATGGGGACTGCTTGGAGGGTTCTCAACTGGCTTTCTCACCGCAACAGTCAGTGCCGGTGGACCTCCTGTCATTATTTATGCTGCGGTTATGGGCTGGGAAAAAGATGAACTCAAATCAACTCTTGCCGGATTCTTTATAACCTCGGCAACTTTTGGAGCTGCCGGGCACTTAATAAGCGGCATAACTACTTTTTATGTTTTTAAACTTTTTCTTGCTTCGCTTATTCCTGTACTGCTAGGCGTTTACCTTGGATACTCGCTTGCAGGAAAAATCTCCGACGAACTATATAAAAGAATGGTTATGATTCTGCTTGTCTTCATGGGAATAATGCTTATTTTTGAAAGCATCGGATAAGATTTTTAAAGCACGGAGTAATTAATGCTTGGCAAACTTTTTTTAGCCTTTGTTCTTGTTCCTATATTTGATTTATATCTTCTTGTTAAGATTGGCGGGCAAATAGGCACGCTTAACACAGTTATACTGGTTTTGCTTACAGCCTTTATCGGAGCAGTTCTTGCCCGTTCACAGGGAATGGCTGCAATGCAGAAGGTTCGCGAGAACATGGATCAAGGCATAATGCCTGCCGAGGAAATTCTTGATGCAGTTATCATTTTTGCAGCAGGACTAACCCTGCTCACTCCCGGATTCATAACGGACACACTCGGCCTGCTTCTGCTCTTCCCACTCACACGCGGATACTTCAAACGCTGGTTGCGTATTAAAATGGCAAACTGGAAAAAAAGTCCGAATGTGCACATGGCTTACCAACACACAGAATTCAAAGCCTGGTCCAACCCGGAGCCACGCTCACATAAAATCGAAAATGTAATTGATATCGAAGCTCATAATCCTGACGATAAAGACGGACCGCTTCAATAAAAAATTGACCAAAAAATCCCGCGTTCGAAAATTTCGAGCGCGGGATTTTTTTAACTGTTAATCTGAATTTTTTAATTTTAATACTGCACTACATCAGCAAGTATGAAAGTTCCCGGAAACCCCGGACCAATTTTAAGATTGGCCTTGCGTGCACTAGCAAGAGATTTATACATTCCAAGCTGAACCTTGAAGATTTGGGCACTGTCAGTCACAACACGTACAATTCTGGCATTATGGAACCCGATTTTTTCAAGGCGTTCAATAAGCCTGTCAGCATTGTCTTTAACTTTGTACGCCCCGACCTGAATATAAAATGCCCCGTAAAGTTTATGCTCAGCTGGTTTTGCTACAACTTCTTTCTTCTCTTGAGGACGGTAAGCTTCAATACGGACATTAGCTTTACCTACATCAGTAAAACCCAGTTTATCTGCGGCTGCGCGGGAAAGATCGATTATACGGTCAGGCACAAACGGTCCTCTATCATTTATTGTGACAACTGCACTTTTTCCGGAATCTAAATTAGTTACAGTAACTTTTACGCCAAGCGGAAGATAGTTATGCGCTGCTGTCTGCTTATCCATATCATACGGTTCACCGCTTGCCGTTACTTTACCTTGAAATTCCTCACCATACCATGAAGCAACTCCCTCTTCCTTATAATCTGCAGGAACAACTTGGACAGATAAATCATTACTTACAGTCGCTGTTGCATTTATTTCAGTACTATTTTCAGCAGGTTCTTCTGCGTAAGCAAAACTTACAGAAATTACGAACACCAACATCATTAGAAACGTTCTTTTAAACATAAAAATCTCCTGCCGTATGATATATAAAAAACTAACTGAAACTCTGTTCCTCTATTCAGAATATGCTTTTTTTGCAAGTAAAGATCAATAATTCATAACTTCTTAAGAGCCCGTTCACGCATAGAATCATTATATTCACCAAGTTCATACATTCTAATTTTATTACTGCGTGGAAATTCAATCTTAAAGAGATTTTTCAAGGCCTTGCGCATTTCTTTCAACTTTACTGTATGTTCAATCGACTCATAACCTTCTTCATATATAATGAACTTCTCATTCTGATAGTGTAGAATCAGCAGAGAACGGTTGCGTTTGTATGTTCTCAGGTCTATGCAGTGCCCTACAGGAAGCGTTTTTAACTTCCGCAGCACCGACGAAAGAGCGGTTGTTTTATCAATCATGAGCCAAAGATACAGCGGCTCAAGGAGAACTGTCAAATATGACTAATGAAAACAATGCCCTTGCTAAGGGCAGTACTATAGAAATTGAGATTGAGTCTTTAGCTTTCGGAGGACAGGGCATTGCCCGTCATGAAGGATTGACTATTTTTGTTGATAACGCAGTGCCCGGACAGGTAATCAGCTGTGAAATTACTAAGCTCAAAAAAAGATTTGCCTTCGCAAAACGTCTTGACATCATAACCCACTCAAAAGAAGAAGCAGCCCCATTTTGTGAACACTTCGGCACCTGCGGCGGGTGTCTACATCAGGACATTGCTTACGGTTCACAAATTTGCTGGAAAGGGCGCCAAGTCAGTGAAACTCTGGCTAGAATAGGCAAAATAGCCAAAGAGACTGAAGGAATGGGGCAAGAAACCATCGGTTCTCCTCTTCAGAGAGGCTACCGCAACAGAATGGATTTTTCTTTTCAGGGATATGGAGAAGAACTCTCTATAGGATTTAAAAAACGCGGTTCAGAAACAGAAGTTATCAGCGTAAGTTCCTGTCCCCTATTACCTGAATCATGCCGGAACATTTCAGCGTTAGCTGAGGAATACTGCGCCAAAAGCAAGTTTGGAACATACAGACATGGCAAAGGTGGGTATTGGCGCAAACTTGTTGTCCGAGTTTCACACGAAAGCGGGAAAATAATGATTCATGTGATCACAGCGCCATCAAAAACTCACAGTGCCATCAAAGGACTTGAAGAACTTCTGTTTGCCAAGATTCCAAATCTCAAAACTTTTGCGCACTCAACCCGCATAGGCAGACCGGATATAGCCTCCGGTGAACGCCTTATTTCCATAACAGGAGAACCGTTCATCACTGAAACTTTGAAAAAATCAGACGGCGGATCTGTCAGTTATAAAATCAGTCCGAACGCATTTTTCCAAACCAACTCATCCGGAGCAGAAGTTCTCTTCCAAAGATGTCTGGACATTGCATCGCCTAAAGCAAGCGACATTGTTTATGACCTGTTCTGCGGATCAGGCGGCATAGGCATGTTTATGGCGAGCAGTGTAAAAAAAGTTGTCGGGTTCGAAATCTCCAAGGAAACTGTTCTCTCTGCGCGCGAAAATGCCAAGCTGAACGGGATTGAAAACAGCCAGTACATCACTGCCAATCTGTCCAATGAAGACGGAGTTCCTGCAGAACTGCCGAAACCGGATATAATTGTACTAGACCCTCCAAGAAGCGGAGTTCCGGCACCTACTCTTGAGCGGATACTTTCTTTGGCTCCTGAAAAAATTGTTTATATATCCTGCAACCCGTCAACTCTTGCACGTGATGCAGAAAGACTGGAAGAAAAATACACACTTAAGAAGTTCAGCTCCGTAGATATGTTCCCGCATACTGCACATATCGAATGTATTGCTTTGTTGACTAGACACAGTAAAAGCTGACACAATTCAAAAAGATGGCAAAGGGTAACGGGGGCTACTTCCATTCTTTTATAACGATAAATATATCCTCACGGAATCCTGAAGAACTCAGGGTTCCGTGATTATGAAAACTTATGGCTGAACCGGTAAAAAGTGAGAATCTACTAAGAGAATTACGACGCTTCAATCTTTACCCGCTTGAAGACAGACAACTCTATGATCTGCGGGCCAAAGTTGAATCAATATTCCCATACCCGCCAACAAGTCTTGATCCTAAGCAAGACGCTAAATTTGCGGTACTTTTTTACGGTCTTGCCCTCAAATCATTAGAAACTGAAGCAACCTCAACGCCAGCTACGCCTTCTGCAAATAAATCAGACGATTCTGCCGTATTCATCTCGCTCGATACTCTCTCCAATCTGGAACTTTTTGGGCACACTCTTGCCGCTCAGATACTTTCTAATAAACTGATGCCTCTTTCAAAAGTCAAAGAATGGTTTAATCAGCAAACTCGATCATCGCATATTGCCATTGCCGACAGAATGATTGCTCTAAGGCAAGAACTGCACCACGAGCGGGAAAACTTTGCCCGCAGCATCATCTCAAAAGTTTCTGAATTTGAACCGGAAGAAGCGATTTCTTTATTCAAAGAAAATGGGACAAAAAAAGGACAGATGACCTTTTTCACTTTGGAAAAGATCATGACAGGAAACTATGGAGCCAAATGTCGCAACGAATTTATCAACCCTGAATCTCTTGAAAAAATAAGCTATTTTTCAGAAACAATCCCATCCTACCCAGACACTGAACTTGTTACAGATGTGGCTCTGCATCTCAAATCCATGGACCCGCTGGTCATGGAAAAAATTCTTTACGCTATAAGCAAACTTGCAGAATCAATCGACCAGCCACTTTTAAAAGAAATTATTCCGCTTGCTGAATCCCCTACACAATCTCTAGGCAAAGCCGCCATGGATATTATAGCTAAATTCGGGAAGCAAAAAAGCGGTGCAGCTTTCGCCGGACTTTTCAATCAAGCTCCCAAAATAAGAGCTGAGATTATTAATAGACTTCCCAGACTGAACAGCGATAATTTTACAAAATTCATGGCTAAAATTTCGCCACGTTTTCATACGCCAGTAATTTCAGCATTATTTTCTACTCTATGCGAAGAAGACCCGCACTGTTTCGCACAAAATATCTCGGCAATGCGGAAAAATTCCCGCAGCAAACCCGATAAAGAACTAAGTGAACTGATTGCAGATTCAATTAGATTAGATACACCTGCCACGCCGCCGAAGCCTCCGTCACCTTCAGGGAGAGATGTTGCAGGAATAGAATTTATTCAAACAGGCGCGCCAATTGTATTAAACATTGAAAAAAAGCAGATTACGCAAGGATTTAAAAGAATTTTCGGCAAAGAAATGGAAGAGTCTGATTCTTTACCAGATATTTATTCAGATGCTCAGATTTCAAACCAACGAATCCACAAACTTAACCGAGTAAGAAGTCTAGCAAGAGAGATAACGTTTCAACTTTGCACCTTCAATGCTTCCGATTTCAACGCTTCCACCATGGAAAAATGTAAATTTATCGGATGTAAATTTGAATCAACATCTTTTTCAAATACAATACTGAAAGAATGTACATTTACAAACTGCACATTTTCTGGATGCTCATTCAGCAACACCATGCTTTATGACACTTCAATCATAAAGTGTACAAGCGTAGCAACACATTTCGATGCTGCAATTTTTTTCTTGTGTTCAGTCAACCGTAGTAAATTTTCAGCCACAACTCTAGCTGGAGCTAATTTCTTCAGGACACTGATAAAATCATGTATTTTTAATATTTCTGATTTTCGAAAAGCTGTTTTTTTCCGGGGAGCAATACATGGCGTGTCCTTTAAAAACTCCGACTTTAAAAAGACTCTCTTCAACAACACTGAAGTAAGCAATATTTCATTAGTAAATTGTTCAACGGAAAAATGTCAGGCTGTTAATGTATCTACAGATGTTTCAGCTCTGCTGACTGCAATGAGAAAAACACTTAACGACCGTTTAGCAGAAAGAGAACGACTTAAGAAAAAACCGTTAGGATTAAGCCGATTTGATGCCCCTTCACGCGAACTCATTTATAAAGCAATAAAAAGATGGTTCGCGATAAAAGACATCAACCGCAACTACGAAAAATTTGCAGAAAACAATGAACGGCGTACAAATTGGGCTCAAGAAAAATTAGATGCTAAAGCAAAAATTTTCTTCAAAATACTGCCTGCACTTATCCATACAGACAAATTTGAAAAATGGCTAAAATTAACTTCTAATCCGGTCCCGACCCAAATTGCCGGATACACTCTGTCGCCTGAAGCAACGGCTATTCTGGAAGAACTTTTCCCAAAACTTGAACAGGCAGCCCCATCTGAAGGATTTATTCCTATTCAGACAATACTTACAATAGGAAGCGTAGGGACAATTGCACAAACACCTGCATCTGATCTTGACTGCTGGGTATGCTGCGACTTTTCGCTCAGTTCAGTTGCAAGTAGAGATCTCTTACAAAACAAGCTCACCCTGATCGAAGAATGGGCTATGAAAAAATTCTCGGTAGAAGTTCATTTTTTTCTGATGGATGTACAGGACGTGCAAAATAACAACTTTGGAATAAGTGATGCTGAAAGCTCTGGTTCTGCACAAGGGGCCATTCTCAAAGAAGAATTTTATCGATCTGCCCTTCTTATCGCAGGCAAACCTCCACTTTGGTGGTTCACTACCGCGAATGCAAGCGACAAAATTTACCAGACTGCAAAGAAAAGGGTTACAGCTTTTAAAGGTCAAAACTTTGCTGTAGATCTAGGCAATGTCCCGCATATTCCTGATGAAGAATTTTTTGGAGCATCGCTCTGGCAAATTGTTAAAGGAGTCAAAAGTCCTTTCAAATCTATTATGAAATTTGGCCTGCTTGAACGGTATACTTCAGGTACAAAAGCTCCTCTGCTGTGTGAAACCATCAAAAAGAACATTCTTGAGGGGCGACGTGATTTACTCCATGTCGATCCCTATATGCTTATGTACCAAGAGCTTGCTTCTTTTTACCACAAGCAAAGCAAATTTAAAGATGCATGGCTTACCGGAATGGCTTTACGGCTAAAATGCGGAATGCTTGAAGGGAATACTACAAATAAAATTCCTGAGCGTACGGAAGAAAAAGAACTCAATGAATTTTCGGCGAATATTTCGAAACAAAGTACAGAATCTGGCAAACAAGCTGATGTAAACCTTACAGATTTCAAATCAGTGCTTAATCTTGGCGAACAGATAAACCTTTTCATGCTTAATACGTATAAAAAAATAGGAGAGGAACAGGATCGTTTTTCCGGAGTTTCCATTTCCCCTGACGATCTTACAAAACTTGGACGTAAGATTGCGGCAAACTATACAAAACGTCAATTTAAAGTAACCAGACTTTGTCTGCCGGGGCCTAAGACACACTTCTTTAACAAAATTTTTGTATCCCGCCCAACACCTAAAAAGTGGGTATTGAACGGTGAATATCTTGATGAATCTGGTTCAAGAAATGTTATCACAGAAATTAAATCAGCCCAGACTCTTGCACCGATGCTTGTTTGGCTTGTGCTTAATAAATTGTACGACAGCAGTATAAAAATTAAAATGGACCTTAGCGCATCACCGGTAAGAGACCGTGATATACGCAATCTATTTAGAGAGCTGAAAAAATTTTTCCCGCCAAAAACAGTCTTTGATACACCTATTGAGGAAACCTTAAAGCCTGAGCGCATTTTAAGAGCTTTTTTCATTGTCAATTTATCTGTTCCCAGAGAGACAAATAAGATTGAAAGAATATGCCTCGTATATAATACCAATTGGGGAGAAGTCTTCTGCAAACCGTTAAAAATAAACCCAAAGTTACTTAAATCTCCTACGGCCTATCTACTTAGCGACATGAAGGATCTTTGCTCCGAAAAGCCGGAAATAAAGCAGTTCATTCCGCAAAATTCGCAGTGCCCTTTGTTAAAGATATTTTAAGAGAAAAATAGACATGCTAATATCTTGTAATTATACTAAAACAACATAACTTTAATCCTTAATAAACGAGATTTATTATGCCTAATATTCGAAAAAGTTTACTCCAACTTATTTTTTCCGGCTCGTTTATGAAACGCTGGAATGACAAACTGCGTCCAATGGAGCTGGTTGAAGTGGATAAGCAGGCTCACAAAATGATTGCAGCATGGATTCTTTTTACCCTAAACAGTGAGCACATGTCCCCCCGAGAAAAAATAAAACTTGGAAATCAAATTGTTGAAGGCGGGATTTTCGAATATCTATTCAGAATAGTCATTACCGACATTAAACCACCAGTGTTCTACCGAATTAAAGAAAATCCAGAGCATTATCGTAAACTGGCCCAGTGGGTACTCAAGCAATTACGCCCACGCTTAATGCCGCTCGGGAATGAATTCTGGGAGAGACTTAAAAATTTCCATTTGAATCCTGATGACACTACTATTTCTGCAAGAATTCTATCTGCTTCCCACATGTACGCAAGTTATTCTGAGTTCAAACTCCTGAAACATTTGAATCAGCCGGATGATGAACTGATTGCCATAGAAGAAAATTTCAAATCACGTCTTAAATGTCACTGTGATCTCAAAGGAGTTCAAGAGCTGCTCAACTCAGAAACCACGGTCTTAGGCAAGTTCGCTGATCTATGCGGGCGACTAAGGTTTCAAACAAGATGGTCTCAAACTCCAAGAATACCAGAAACATCTGTCCTCGGTCATGTTTATATTGTTGCGACTTTTGCATGGTTTTTCAGTCTTGAAATAGGGGCTTGCCCGGCAAGACGACAGAATAATTTCTTTGCAGGACTTTTCCATGATCTGCCGGAACTTCTTACACGTGATATTATCTCCCCTGTAAAAAAAGCTGACCCAACAATCGGAGACTTGATCAAAGAGTATGAAGATCAGGAAGTTGAGACAAGAATAAACAAACCACTTATCGATAATGGATATGAATCCATAGTCTCTAGACTCGGATATTTCCTCGGTTCAGATACAGGTTCAGAATTTCAATCCGCTGCTATAATTGATGGTTGCGCTAAAAAAGTCACTACAGAAGAACTGGATTCCCGCTACAATGACGATTGCTACGACCCTAGAGATGGCGAGCTTCTCAAACTATGTGATCATCTGGCAGCTTTTCTGGAAGCATACAACTCTTTGCAAAACGGAATAACTTCTGCTCCTCTGCATCAAGCATATTGGAGAATAAGTCAGAGCTATATGGAAAATCCGGTGGTCGCCGGTATTCATGTCGGTCCCCTGCTTGCAGATTTTGATTAAAATTTTTAAATTCTGTAATTAAAGAGTCCTTTTAGTCTTTCTTACTCTTTACGTGATCAGGAAGGATATGCTTTAATCCTTAGTTAACAGGGTAAAGTAAATGAATGCTTGCCCATTTTTTCTGGAATATGTATATTTTCATATAAATAACAATTACTTTGCGAAGGAGATATAGATGTTGCTGAGAAAAAGAGCTTGGGATATGATGCATGAAGATTTTGCAACTATTGACGAATCAGCCAGTCTTGCTGAAGCAATAAGACTTCTTCGAGACAGTATGAAAACCGCTCCTGATAATAATATTGTGGTGGTAAAGAAAAAAAATGGATCACTTAAAGGAGTCGCATCCATTTGGACTATGCTCAAAGCAGTTGAAGAAAAAGTCCTGAAAGATGAAGATTTATATCTGGATGAGAATACAGACTGGGACCGAGCTTTTAAAAGAGCAGGAACTGCTTGCAGTCACAGCTCGCTTGATGATCATATTGAGACAAATATTCCGATCCTTAAACCGAGAGACCCAATGCTTGTGGTGCTGGAACTGTTCCGCAAAAAACATCGTTCATGGGCGTTGGTACAGGAAGGAGGCAGTATTATAGGTGTTGTTCTAATCAGCGATGTATACCGTGAACTGACCAGAGATCTCGTAACGCAGTTTTAAAAACTTATCTGCCGCAAATAAAAACAGCCCGCTATCAATATAGCGGGCTGTTTTTTTATAAACATATTTTAAAATCTATTTCTTAATAGTCAAAGCCCATGCTTGAATAAACTTTGTTATCTCAGGATCATATTTAGGATCTTGCGAAATCATTGATGCGGCACTAATAGGCTCAATCACTTCCGCATAAGGCCTTACCGTAATCATGGCGCAATACGAATCAATCGCGCCGCAAAGACGGCCTAACTGACTGATATCTTTCCCTGACTTTTTCTGAGGATACCCTTTCCCATTCAAACGTTCATGATGCTCAAGTACGCATGCCTCAATTTCCTTATATTTAAGGTCCAGCTTACTAAGCATTTCATAACCGATAAGAGGATGTTTATCTACTTTATTACGCTCATCAGTAGTCAGCGGTTTCGGTTTTTCACGAATGAAAGCAGGTATTTTTGTCATCCCGAGATCATGCAAAAACAGCCCGGCAGTAAGTCTGTTAAAGTGATTTCTGGTAATTTCTTTTTTAGCAAAAGCATCAGCTTTTATCCTGCTGAAAATTGTAAGCCCAAGCACTCCGCAGTTAACACTGTGCTTGGCAAGAGAGTGATCTTTATGAATCCGTTTCGCCAAAGCTTTGATTCTGTGGACATCATCCCAGAGGTACTCTGTAAGCACCATCAAGTCTGACCACAGCTTTTCCAGAACAGTGGCTATAGGCTGATCGAAAAATTCTGTCATACGCATGGTTAACGCTTCAAGAAAAATATCTGCAATTTCACTTTCTTTAAGATTGCGATCGATTAGAACCAAGTCAAGCTGATAAGCTATATGTTTTACATAAACAGTATGATCAGCACGAGAAACAAATATTAACCCTTGCTGAACCAAATCGCCAAGTTCTTCAATACGTTCTTTGGTAAGCCGTTCACCTAGCTTATAAAAAGGAGCAATACGTCCTATATCTTCTTTAAAAAGAAAAAGATCCAAAGGTGGTCTAAATTTATTAAAACTTTGAATAATATCGGAAGTTATCTGATAAAATTCTTCATTCAACCCCTCGGGAACTGTTATTTTGCCTTTTGCATTCATACCGTAACACTCTCCAGAAGTGGAAATACTATCCATAAAATTAAACCAGACTTTTGGCTCAACCAATTACAACAATGCCAACTGGAATTTTTACCTTAAAAAAAACAGTCAATTCTAAAATTTATTAACTATATAGCAAAGGGCTATAGCATCCATATTCCCATTCGTGAAGAGCATCTCACTTAAGATAGTAATTTTTAGCTATTATTTTTAAAAAAAGAACTTTTCTTCCTTCGCCTACCTCATTTTTTTAAAGTCCTTATAGTTTAAGCCGTTAAAACTCTAAAACTGGAATTAATGCCCGTATCCAGTATATTTTAGTACTCTCATTTTTTTAAAGGGGTCTTGACTTTTTGCTATTTTTCACACACACGTGGAGAGACGGGGGGAATTGGTGGTAGAACTGTGTACATAAGTGGTAGGCGAAATGAAGTTTAGAAGTCACGCCCATCGAAGCATGGATGCCAAAGGCAGACTGATGCTCACACCAGAATTCCGGGATCAAGTTTATACTGATTCTGCGGAAGGCCTCGTGACGTTAACTATTTTTGAAGGCAACATTGTTGGCTTCACCCCTCCTGACTGGGCTATTCTTGAAGAGAATCTTGCTAAAATCAAGAATCCAAGCCGTAGTCTGAGGAATTTCATCCGCATTATCATTTCCGGTTCTGAAGAAGTTCACCTTGATAAACAAGGTCGAATTACAATTCCCTCACATTTGCGTAAAAGCGGAAAGCTGGACAAAGAAGTTGTCCTGGCTGGAGTCGGTGACAGATTTGAAATCTGGGACAAGAGAGCTTTTGAAGCCCTTCTTGAACAGGATTTTGATGATGTTTCCGAAGAATTATCTCAGAGCGGAGTCGAACTCCCGTTCTAAAGATTTGCTTCATCGCGCCACAATTGCACATAGTTCTTATTTAATTTTGGAAACATAATTTCCTTAAGCCACCAAAGATTCAGGCCGTTCCCCCCAGAACTTAACTGAATCAGGATGTCATGGAAACACAGAAAACAACCCCTGAAAAGGTTCACACATCTGTTCTACTAAAAGAAGTCATTGATTGGATCGCCCCCAAACCAGGCGGTCTTTATCTTGACGGCACTTTAGGTATGGGAGGTCATTCCAGTGCCATACTCGAAGCTGCTGGTGAAGGCGCTCAGCTTATAGGGCTGGATAGAGATGAACAGGCTCTTGAACTTGCAAAGGTAAGACTCACTCCTTTTGAAGAAAGAGTTCATCGGTTTCATTTGGCTTTCAGTAAATTTGAAGAAGCTCTTGATGAAATGGGCTGGGATAAAATTGATGGAGTAGTTCTGGATCTAGGAGTGTCTTCCTTGCACCTTGACCGTGCAGAAAGAGGCTTCAGCTTTGCTAAAGACGGGCCACTTGATATGCGAATGGACCCTGCTGGAGGAATGCCTCCGGCTTCAAGCATAGTAAATAAAGCGTCATATTCTGACCTAGTCAGAATAATTAAACTTTACGGAGAAGAGCCCCTTGGATCAAAAATCGCCAATGCCATCATTAAAGCAAGAGAAGAAAAAAAGATAACAACCACTCTGGAACTGGCTGCGATAATATCCAAGGCATATCCGGCTAAACGAAGAGCGTTATCCAGAACACATCCGGCGACAAAAACATTTCAAGGTTTACGCATTGCGGTCAATTCAGAGCTTGAAGAACTTAAAAACTTTCTGCACAGAATTCCCGAAAGGCTTAATCCCGGAGCCAGAGTCGCTGTTATTTCCTTTCATTCACTGGAAGACAGAATAGTTAAAAGATCTTTTATAGCTGAATCCAAAGAATGTGACTGCCCTCCTATGCAGCCGTCATGCACTTGTGGAAACAAACAAAGGCTGAAGGTGCTGACTAAAAAACCGATTCTTCCAACCGAAGAAGAAATGGAAGTTAATTCACGCAGTCGCAGCGCAAAACTCCGAGTAGCTGAAAGGTCGCAGGAGAAAAAGTGATTCGGAATGAAGAATGATTCAAAAGGCATCGCTTTAGCCATAACCGCAACAATGATTTCAGCTCTTATTTTAGGACTGATATCAGTCTGGCTCAATATAGAACGAGTCGACAAGGCGTATTATTTACGACGAATGGAAAAAAAGCTGGACGATCAAGAATCTCTAGAAGGGAAACTAGAAGTTGAAAAAAACAACCTACTTTCCCCGATAAGATTAAGACAACTAGCTAAACAATATGGATTCGGGCCAGCTTCACAGGGACAAATTAGAAGACCACGTGAGGAAAAGAAGCCTTAGTAACAACAAAAAATAGGAGCCTACACCGTGGCAAAAAGGAAAAAAGAAAGCTTAGAGTCGAGCAAGAATAAATTGCTCTTCGTAATGCTTCTTTTCGCCATTTTGTGGATAAGCCTCCTCGGTAGAGCCGCATGGTTGCAGCTTTATAAAGGGGCGGACCTTTCACGCCTTGCACTGCGCCAACATCTGGCTGCGGAACTTGAGCGCGGAGAGCGCGGCTCTATTTTTGATAGGAACGGCAACCTGCTTGCCACCAGTGTAGAAGCATCTTCACTTTATATCCGCCCTGTAAAAGTGACTAACGTTGAAGGGACTGCTGCAAAGCTCTCAAAGATACTCGGAATTTCAAGATCTAAACTGAGGAAAGCTCTTTCTAAAAAGGCTAACTTTATTTGGATTAAAAGACAGCTTGACGACAGGGCAGCTAATAAAATTAAAAAAGCTGACTTACCCGGAGTTTATCTGACAACTGAATTTGTGAGGCTTTACCCTAACAAACATCTGGCAGGACAACTGCTCGGCTTTGCCGGAATTGATGGAAAAGGCCTTGAAGGGATCGAAAAAGAATTCAATGACCGCCTAGCAGGACGCAAGGCGCAATTTGTTGTTCAAAGAGATGCCTCAGGACGCAGACTTTACCTTGATGCTATGGGGCATGAAGTTGATGTCCGAGGAAAAGACGTACATCTAACGATTGATTCCCACCTGCAATCAATCGCTGAAAATGCATTGGTTGAGGCTATAAAGAAATTTGAAGCTAAGTGGGGAGCTGCAATTATTGTGGAAGTTGCAACAGGAGACGTTTTAGCTCTTGCCAACTGCCCAAGGTTCAACCCCAATATTTTCCGCACGAGTTCTCCTAAAATCTGGAGAGATCGGGCGGCACTTGATGTGGTCGAACCAGGTTCTACTATGAAACCTTTTTTGGTCGCAGCAGCATTAGAAAACGGAGTCGTAACTCCTGAAAAGCTATTCGACTGTGAAAACGGAAGATGGAAATTAAATGGCAAATATATCAATGATACGCATAAATGCGGCTGGCTTCCTGTGCATAAAATTATCAGATATTCTAGTAATATCGGGGCAGCAAAAATTGGACTGGAACTAGGAGTTCAAAACTACCACAAATTTCTAAAAGATTTAGGATTTGGAAGCAGAACAGGACTTCCTATCCCCGGAGACAGAGCCGGGTCAATCCGTCCTGCAGCCAAATGGAACGAAATAGACCTTGCCGCAGCATCATTTGGACAAGGTGTAGGTGTTACAGCCCTGCAAATGGCAAAAGCATACTTATGCCTTGCGAATAAAGGTGTTGCGAAGCCATTGCGACTGATTCAGTTGCCCAAGTCAGAAGACAAAGAAGCACCGAAAAGAATTTTCAGCGCAAAAGTAGCAGAAAAAGTTCTCTCCATGATGCGTGAAGTTGTTCAAGAAGACGGAACCGGCACCAACGCACGGATAAACGGCATTACTGTTGCCGGAAAAACAGGAACGGCTCAGAAAGCAGGAAAAGGCGGATACGGCAACAATTATATGGGATCATTTGTGGGCATGATCCCAGGATTTAATCCTGAATATATTGTCCTTGTCTGGATAGATGAACCAAAGCTCAATCATTACGGATCAAAAGTTGCCGCTCCTGCAGTTAAAAAGATTATGACCGAGGCCCTTGCTTACTATGGCAAATTGCCGGAAAGACAAAACTCGACCCCCATTATGGAAGCAAATGTTGAGTCGTATTCCGAAATGCCAAAAAGAGCTGTGAAACTAAACTCAACAATGAGTGCGGCTTCCAGCGAGAGTGTTCCTGATGTAACCGGGATGCCCATTCGCAGGGCTGTAGAAATAATGGTGAAAAAAGGATTTATTCCCAAACTGAAAGGTCAGGGAATGACTATAATTAAACAAGTTCCTCCTGCAGGCGACAAATGGCCTGAAGAAAAGAACGCAGAAATTGTTCTCTGGTTATCATAAAGAAAGGCAAATATGTCAGACATTACTATGGACATAACAAAATGGAACAGACTCCTCGAGAAAGTTAAAGAGGGGCTCATGGTTCGCACAGATTCGCGGGAAGTTGAATCCGGCGATGTTTTTGTCGCTATTTCCGGACCGCTCTGCGATGGAACAGACTTTGTTCCGCAAGCCATTAAAAATGGAGCCGCATATATCGTTTGTGCCTCTCAGGTAACTACTGGATCAGCAAAATTAATCCGTCACTCTGATCCGCGCGAAGCTCTGGTTGAGCTTGCTAAAGCATATTTCAAGACTGACAAGTCCACGGTTAAGATCATTGGAATTACCGGAACAAACGGTAAAACAACAACATCTTACCTGATTGAACAGCTGTTAACCTGTGCAGGGATGAAAGTAGGAGTTCTCGGAACCGTCAGCTACCGCTGGCCCGGTTTCAAAATGAATGCTCCGCTTACAACCCCGGGATGTTGGCAGTTGCATGAAATGCTCGCACAGATGAACAAGGCAAATGTTGATGTCATGGTTATGGAAGTTTCATCACACGCCCTTCACCAGAAACGTGTTGCAGGTATTGATTTTGACGCCGCAGTTCTGACGAATATTACTCAGGACCACTTAGATTACCACGGCGATATGGAATCATACTTTGAAGCAAAATCAATGCTGTTCAATTATTACCCACTCACCGGAAAATGCGGGATTATAAATTTCAACGATCCTTACGGTAGAAGACTTCTTAAGTCTTACTCACCTTCAATAGGATTCGGACTTGGAACTCCTGAAGAACTTCCCGGAGACAATCTTTGCGGTGAAATGATTTCATGCACCGGCAAGGGAATGATTCTTAAAATGACTTTCGGTGAAGATTCATGGGAAATTAATACCGACTTTATCGGTAACCATAACGGGTTAAATCTACTTGCAGCACAGGCTGTAGGGTTGCATTTAGGGCTTACTCCAGCCCAGATCAAAGCAACAACTTTCCACGGTGTTCCCGGAAGGCTTGAAAGAGTCAGAAATGATCATGGGTTCGATATTTTTGTGGATTACGCCCACACTCCTGATGCTCTCGAAAATGTTCTTTCCACATTAAAGGCGCTGAATTTCAAACGAATTATCACCGTGTTTGGCTGTGGTGGAGACAGAGATAAGACAAAACGTCCACTTATGGCCGCAGCAGCATGCAAATATTCAGATGTAGCAGTTTTGACATCAGACAATCCAAGGACAGAATATCCTCTTGAAATCATAAATGATGTCCGCGCTGGCATGACGCAATGTTCTATGACAATTGAAGAACCGGATAGAGCTTTAGCAATTCGTAAAGCAGTAAAAGAATTTAAAACTGGAGATGTCCTTCTGATCGCTGGAAAAGGACATGAAACGTACCAGATTATCGGAACAAAAAAACGTGATTTCAGTGACGCGCTTGAAGTAACTTCGGCAATCAAGGAGATATTCGGTTGAAAATAACCTTATGTGAACTTGAAAAACAGCTCAAAGGTGGATCTGACCTCCCTTGTGCAACAGACATCGAAGTCACAGCCGTACGTATAGACAGCAGGCTGGTACAAAAAGGTGATGTATTCTTCTGTATAGAAGGATCAAATTACGACGGCCATAATTTTGCGGAAGCCGCTATTAATGCCGGAGCTGCAGCGGTTGTTGTATCAAAACACTTGCAAAATCTTGATGATAAACCGGTCATCATGGTTAAGAATACAATAGAAGCATTAGGTAAATTGGCTGCGTACTGGCGCACTAAATCGAAAGCAAAAATGATTGCGGTTACAGGTTCTGCCGGAAAAACCACCGTTAAAGAGATGCTGGCTCATGTTATTGCCGAAAAAAACACTGTTCATAAAAATTTCATGAACCTGAACAACCAGATTGGACTTCCGATGTCCATGCTGGAAGCTACAGGTGAAGAAGATTTCTGGGTAATGGAACTCGGTATCAGCCTGCTTGGAGATATGGAAGAGCTAGGCCCTGTGGCACGTCCGGATATGGCAATCATACACAACATAGGACCAGCTCACCTTGAAGGTTTAGGCTCAATGGAGAACGTTGCCACCAGCAAAGCATCACTTTTCAAGTATCTGCAGCCGGATGGCACAGGACTTTGTTGTAAGGATCATGCTCTTCTCTGGGATGCAGCAATTGATCTGATTGAACCTGTTCCTTTTTCTTCTCAAGATAAGAACGCATTTTATTACAGTGAACTGCTTGAAACTCTGCCTGACGGTACGGGTCGTTTTCTTATCAAGGCAGGAGATGAAACGGCTGAAACAATTCTGCCGACTTGCGGTTCTCATTTTGCAGAAAACGCCGCGGCAGTCACATGTGCGGCATCGATTCTAGGATTTAAATTGCAGGAGATTGCTGACAGATTAAAAACTATACAGCTTCCGAAGCAAAGATTCCACTGTCACGCTTACGGAAAGTGGATACTTATAGACGATTCATACAATGCGAATCCTCTTTCCATGGACAAAGCTATTGATACTGCAAAAATAATTGCAGGAGAAAGATCTTTGATCCTGGTGCTCGGAGACATGCTCGAGTTAGGTACGGATGCAACACGAGCTCATCGTGAACTGGGCAAAAAAATTGCTGCAATCGATCCGGCTGCTACATTTTATTTCGGTGAACATTACGAGGATGTGGCTTCATCCACTAACGGATCAACTTTAGTTCCGGTAAATAAGCCCTCAGAATTTCTGACTGGAATACATGAATTAGGATTAAATAATGCGGTAGTTCTTTTTAAAGGGTCAAGATCCTGCCGCATGGAAAATTACTTCCAAGCACTTAATAATGAGGTCACAGGGGAGACCGGAGGAAACAAAGCATGATTTATCATTTTCTAGTTCCCCTGAGCGCACAAATCAGTGCTTTGAATGTTTTCAGATACATAACATTCAGATCAATTTATGCCCTGCTCACAGCACTGATAATAACTATAGTTCTTGGCCCTGCCATGATGCGCTGGCTGCAAAGAATCAAATGCGGCCAATATATTCAAGAAGACGGCCCAAAGCATCAGTGCAAAGCCGGAACTCCGACGATGGGCGGACTGCTTTTAGGATTCGGCGTATTAATTTCAACCCTTTTGTGGGCTGATCTTTCTAACATATATGTTTGGCTTACAATCTTTGTATTCGTCGGATTCGGAGCCGTAGGCTTTGTTGATGACTACATTAAAGTTGTAAGAAAACAGAACAAAGGACTTTCAGCCATTTCAAAGCTTGTCGGACAACTGATAGTTGCAGGAATAGCTGTTTCATTACTGATTATGCAGCCAGCATATTCCACAGAACTTGCGGTTCCGTTCTTTAAAAATATCAGCCCCGATTTGGGATGGTTCTACCTGCCTTTCGCATTGCTGGTACTGATCGGATCTTCGAATGGTGTAAACCTTACAGACGGACTGGATGGACTCGCAATCGGGCCTTCTATTGTCGGAGCGAGTTGTTTTGCATTTTTCATCTATGTTGCAGGACATGTGGGAATTGCAAGCTACCTCAACGTCACTCATGTCCCCGGAGTGGGAGAAGTAACAGTCTTCTGTGGAGCTTTAGTGGGAGCAGGACTCGGATTCCTCTGGTACAACGCTTATCCCGCCCAAATTTTTATGGGCGATGTGGGTTCACTCAGTATCGGCGGAGTTTTGGGATTTATCGCAGTGTTAGCAAAGCAGGAACTTTTACTGACCATTGTAGGCGGAGTATTTGTTTTTGAAACTCTCTCCGTAATTCTTCAGGTTGGATATTTTAAATTCAGCGGCGGTAAACGGATTTTCCGCATGGCCCCGCTTCATCATCATTTTGAGCACAAAGGAATCCCTGAATCAAAAATTGTTATAAGATTCTGGATACTTTCAGTATTAATGGCCTTAATGGCTTTAAGCACCCTGAAACTCAGGTAGATTAAAAATGGATAGCGAATTCGTCAAACAGGTCACAAAGACCCGCATGTTTACAAACCGACTGGCAGTTGTTGCCGGAGCCGGACGCTCAGGTATTGCCGCAGCAAAGCTGCTGTATGCCCTCGGTGCTATTGTGCGCATTGTTGATGAAAATACAAATGTTACTGAAGAACTTCTGCAAGGACTAGGAAGGCATGCACAGCTGATGACAGGCCCTGTATGCCCTGAACAGTTCCAAGATGCTGAAGTTATTGTTACCAGCCCCGGTGTTCCTGTCAGCAAGATCAAGCCGATGCTTGGTAATATGTCTGAAAGGAAAATTATTTCAGAACTTGAACTGGCTTCATGGTTTGCTGACGAACCCAAAATCGCAATTACCGGAACAAACGGCAAAACAACGACAACAGCTCTGATCACACACATACTCGAACAGTCTGGGAAAACTGTATTTGCCGGAGCAAACTACGGACCTCCCCTTTCAGAATACATTCTGGATAAAGAGCGATGCGATGTTCTGGTTCTTGAAGTATCCAGCTTTCAATTGCAAAACTGTCATCTTTTCAGACCTGACATTGCTATTTTGCTCAATATTTCAGCGAATCATCTGGATTACCATCTGGATATGGATGAATACGTTGCTGCCAAGCTTAAAATTTTCGCACGCCAAACACCTGAAAATTTAGCAATACTTCCAGCTTCGATGCGCGATGAACTTAATCCGGATGAATTTACAAAAGCCGAGACTAAATGGTTTGACGGAAAAACTATTAAAGAACAGGCAAATCTTCCCGGCATTCATAACCGCTCTAATATTGAAGCGGCGTGGCTCGCACTTGAGAAATTCGGAATGTCCAGAGAGGTTTTTCAGGCAGGGCTTGATACCTTTAAAGGCAAACCTCATCGCATTGAAAAGATCGGTTCTGTAAACGGTATAACTTTTATCGACGACTCCAAAGGAACTAACCTGGATGCGGTCATTGCAGCACTCGGAAGCTTTGACGGCCCTATCAGACTGCTCCTTGGAGGCGTATTCAAAGGCGGAAACGTTGCAGAAATGATTCCAGCAATGAAAGGAAAAGTTGCTGAAATCGCATTATTCGGAGCCGGACGGGAACACTTTGAAGGACCACTGTACAATGACTTTAAAATTTCATGGCATGAAAATTTAGAAAAGGCAGTTCGCACTCTTTTCGCAAGCTCTGCTGCGGGGGAAACAATCCTGCTTTCACCGGGCACTGCAAGTTTTGACGCATACAAAGGGTACGCCGCACGAGGCGACGATTTTAAAAGGATTATGGAGGATTTGTCTTGAATAAAAAGAAGACACTTTCCGATAAACCGGAACGACCGGACTATTGGCTCTTAGGCGCAGCTCTTTTGCTTGCGTGCTTCGGACTCATGATGGTTCTGTCTGCCAGCGGAATTATGGCTGAACGGTTTTTCGATGATAAGTACCTGTTTTTCAGAAAACAGGCTGTCTTCCTTGCGCTTGGCGTCTTTCTAATGTTTATCAGCTCGAAGCTACCTAAATCATTTTTTTACAACTTGGTTTATGTCTGGCTGATGGTGGCCTTCGCACTCTTATTCCTGTGCGACTTCACCCCTCTCTCGATTTCAGCAGGCGGAGCTAGACGCTGGATCGCCATGGGACCGCTACGTATTCAGCCTCTTGAATTCTGTAAGCCTGCGCTGATTTTATATCTTGCATACTTTTTCTCGCGCAAGCAGGAAATGATCAAGTCATTCAGCATAGGATTTCTGCCTCCTTTCGCTATTACCGGAGCTCTGTGCCTGCTTCTTATGTTGCAACCGGATTTCGGCGGAGCAGTTTTTCTGGCCATGATTTTATTTTTTATGAGTTTAGTCGGCGGAACCCGTATTTCATATCTGCTGACATCACTGCTTTTCGCAGGAGGGGCAGGATATCTACTTATTACAAGTTCACCATACAGACTAAAACGCATGACTGCGTTTATGGATCCTTTTAAAAGCGCTCATAATGAAGGCTATCAGCTCGTTCAGTCTCTATATGCTTTTGGTTCCGGAAACATTTTTGGACAAGGACTTGGAGCTGGAAAACAAAAACTTTTCTTCCTTCCTGAGGCGCACAATGACTTTATTATGGCCGTAGTAGGTGAAGAACTAGGGTTTATCGGAGTTGCAATTGTATTTTTAGTTATCGGATTCATACTTTGGCGAGGATTTAAAATAGCTTTGGCTCAGGACCATCTTCAAGACAGGTTCACGGCTTACGGTTTAACAATAATGCTTGCTATAGGTTTTACACTGAATCTGGCTGTTGTCATGGGAACAGTTCCTCCAAAGGGAGTACCGATGCCCTTCGTAAGCTATGGAGGATCGAACATGCTTGTTTCGTGTATCTGCATCGGCATACTTCTCAACCTTTCACGGGGGAAAGTATAATGAAGCGGATAGTAATCACTACTGGCGGAACAGGCGGACATGTTTTTCCAGCTTTAGCTGTCGCAAATAAAATACAAGAAAAATCTCCTCAGTGTGAAATTTTATTTCTTGGCGGAAAAGGTGCGGAAAAAGAAATGGTTAAACGCGCCGGACTACAATTTAAAGGACTTCCGGCCAGAGGGGTTCTGGGTGGCGGTTTTAAAAGAATCTTCGGATCATTTTGGATAATCAAAGCGTTTGCGCTTTCACTAAAAGAATTGATCAGCTTCAAACCGGATGCCGTCATAGGTTTCGGTGGATACGCAGGATTTTGTCCCGTGTTTGCGGCATGGATACTCGGAATACCAACTGCAATACATGAACAGAATAGCGTTCCGGGAATTACCAATAGGATACTCGGTAAAATTTCAAAGATGATATTCACATCTTTTGAAGATAAAAACGGCGCTTTCCCAGCAGATAAGATTGAAGTTGTCGGTAATCCTGTCCGCAAAGAAATTATTGATTTCGGAAGTAAAGCAAAAGACAAAAGCATACTTATTTTCGGTGGAAGTCAGGGCGCAACAGCAATCAACAGTGCCATAATTGAAGCACTGCCTCAGCTGAAAGATGCAGGGATCAGTCTCAGGCATCAAACTGGTAAAAAAGATTTTGAAAGAGTCAAAACTGAATATAAAAAAGCGTTTGTCAACTCAATGATGGTGTCTCCTTTCATCCATGACATGTCCGCAGCATATTCAGACGCTCAGCTTGTGATCTGCAGAGCAGGAGCCTCTACAGTTTTTGAAATAGCAGCAGCAGGAAAACCGGCGATTTTCATCCCGTTTCCGCATGCAACACATGACCACCAGACAGGCAACGCTCTGTGTCTGGAAAAAATCGGTGCTGCAAAAGTAATCCCGCAGGACAAACTGACCGGCAAAGTACTGGCAGATGAAATTTTAAGTCTGATATCAAATCAGGACGCGCTTCAGGAGATGGGCAAACAGGCCCTCAAATTTGCACGTCCTGATGCAGCCGCCGCAATAGTGGATGGCCTTGAAATAATTATTCGAATGAAAACGGTGAGAGGTTTGGCATGATCGCAGCAGAAGGACCTAACGTACCAGCACGCATGGACCCAGCATGTCCCATGATGCGCAGCAGGGTAAATACTATTCATATGATCGGTATCGGGGGCTCAGGTATGAGCGGGATAGCCGAAGTTTTGATCAATATGGGTTTCACAGTTACAGGCTCTGATCTTGCGGAAGGAGCTCCTGTTAAACGCCTCCTTAAAATGGGCGCACAGGTTTTCATCGGCCACGGAGCTGAGAACGTAACAGACGCAGATGTTGTGGTTAAATCCACCGCTATTTCTGACGACAATCCAGAGTTGATCAAAGCTCGTGAGCTTGGAATTCCCATCATTCCCAGAGCTGAAATGCTTGCAGAACTGATGCGTTTGCGCACAGGTATCGCTGTTGCCGGAACACACGGCAAAACAACGACGACCTCACTGCTTGCAACAATTTTTACAGAAGCTGGTCTTGACCCAACGGTAATTATCGGCGGTAGATTAAATACATTCGGCAGTAATGCTCGCCTTGGTGAAGGACAATTCTTAATTGCTGAAGCTGATGAATCAGACGGATCATTCCTTTGCCTTTCTCCAATCATCACAGTTGTAACTAACGTTGATTTGGACCACATGGATTTCTATAATGATCAAGATGCTATTGATACATCATTCAAATCATTTATGAATGCCATCCCTTTCTATGGGATGAATGTTATTTGCGGCGACGACATCGGTATAAAAAGACTGTTGCCTTCCATCAAACGTCCGCACCTGACTTACGGCCTTGAAAAACACAACAGACTCAGAGCAGAAATTGTTTCTTGCGAAGTGCGTAGCCTTTTCAAAGTATTTCTTGACGATGAACTTCTTGGTGAAGTGTCACTGGCACAGCCCGGTAAACATAATGTGCTGAACGCTCTAGGAGCAATCGGAGTAGCTATTGAAGCAGGGCTTGATAAAAAAGCAATCCTTCAAGGACTCTCAAATTTCATGGGAGTCGGGCGCAGATTTGAAAAGAAAGGTCAATGTAAAGATATTCTGGTTGTGGATGACTACGGGCATCACCCGGCAGAAATACGGGCCACCCTTGAAACAGCAAAAGCCTGTTACCCTTCAAGAAGACTTGTCGTAGCTTTTCAGCCTCACAGATTTTCACGTACACAGGCTCTTTTCGGAGATTTCTGCAAAACTTTTGAGCTGGCTGATGAACTTCTCCTAACTGAAATTTATCCAGCTTCAGAATCTCCAATTCCCGGTGTTAACGGAATGTCTCTGGCTCAAGGAATTAGACAGGTGAGTTCGACAAAAGTACGTTTCTACCCTGATTTTGAAATGATGGAGAACGAACTTCCTAACATATTAAAACCAGGTGATTTATTTATCACTCAAGGTGCAGGATCTATCTACCGTATCGGCGAAGATTTTTTGAAATATCTAGCAGATGAACCTGACACCGATTGTACACCTAAAACAGCTGAAACAGTAACTCAGCTTTAAAACGTAATAGCGGAAAAAATAATGACTCTCGAATTGCTTCATGAACCGAAAATGGCAGACCTGACCTCTTTAGGTATTGGAGGAACTGCCAGAGCTCTCGCAAAAGTGCGGGACGAAGCGGCTTTAGACCAGCTGGCTCTTTTTCACGAAAGAGAATCAGCAGGACTTATCGCTATCGGGGAAGGAAGCAATATGCTCGCATCAGACGGAAAACTGAACCTAGCTTTCGTGCATGTTGACCTTGCAAAAAAAATCAAACCGGAAATCTCCGGCCTGACAGTTAGAGTTTCAGCAGATACAAGACTGCCGGGACTTCTTGCATTTTTGATTCGCAACGGTCTGAGCGGTATGGAAGGTTTGGCAGGAATCCCTGGATCTGTAGGCGGAAGCATCGCCATGAACGCAGGTTCATACGGCACAGACATAGCAGCCTCGTTAAAAAGGGTCAGACTCTGGACTCCAGACAAAGGGTTGTTCTGGAAAAACGCAGATGAAATGAGCTTCGGATATAGGCATTTTTCTCCTAAAACAAACGAATTTACTTTGATTTGGGAAGCTGAGTTTTTACTAAAAAGCTCTACCGAGTCAGAAGTTAAAAATAAAGTTCAAGAAGTTTTCAGTAAGAAAAAAAGCACCCAGCCTGTGCTGGAAAAAACAGCAGGCTGCGTTTTTAAAAATCCGGAAGGATTCAGCGCAGGTAAAATTCTGGATGAAGCAGGATTCAAGGGCAAAACTCTTGGCGGAATGGCTTTCTCTGAAGTACACGCAAATTTTTTGGTGAATAAAGGACAGGGAACAGGGACAGAGGCCTTGGAGCTCATAAACATGGCTACGCAGGCCGTTTTAAATAAATCCGGTGTAATCCTTGAGACGGAGGTAATAATACTACAATGAGCGTTGCAAGATTAAACAAAAGCCGTCTGAACCTGAATAATTCCGACAGGAAAACTCGTTCACGCAATGTAAACAAAATGCGTAAAGAGCCTTCCCGTCCACTGTCAGAGATCTTTTTAAGCCTGTTTCGCAAGACATGTATATCGTCTATCTGCTTACTTATGCTAGCTTTAGTAGGATTAGGCTGTCTTGCCGGATATCGGTGGCTTACAGTGCTTCCATATTTTGCACTGCAGAACATTACGGTCACTGGAAATCATAGACTGAGCGATGGTGAAATACTCTCTATTTCTCAGGTAGGACTTAATAAAAACAGCCTTGCCATCAATATAGGTGATGTTGAAAGCAGATTAAGTGCAAACAATTGGATTACATCCGCGGCAATAAAACGGAACCTTCCGAATAAACTGTCTATCCAGATTATTGAAAAAAAGCCGCAGTTCATGGTGAGACAAAATGACAAACTTTTTTATTGCGACAAAGCAGGAGAACTGATTGCACCGGTTATACCCGGCAAGTTCTTATCGTTGCCTTTTTTAAATATTGAATCGGATGCAATGGAGCAGGCTAAGATTCTTCCGGAATTTATGAAAGTTTTAAGCAGAAGAGAGCTTCCTTTTGATCCGGGACAAATTGCATGGGTCAATATAAAAGGCGGCAACAGAATGGAAATTTTTATGGACAAACTCGGCCTAACAATTCGGCTTGGAATGGACAACTGGAAAACACAACTTTCAAACCTGAACATCGTCTGGAATGACCTTAAAAACCGGGGAGAGTTCAGGAACGTTGCAAGGATCTCGACCGGAAAAGACCGTGTATGGGTAGAAAAACGGACTTCCGGATACGATGGATCTCGATGAAAATGCCCCAATATCTTAAGGTGATGAGGAGAAAATATTATGGCCAAATCTGATCTGATAGTCGGTCTCGACGTAGGCACTACTAAGATATGTGCTGTTGTCGGAGAAGCAACAGCTGACGGAGTCGACATTGTCGGCATCGGCACTGCACCTTCTACGGGTCTCCGTAAAGGCGTTGTTGTTAATATCGAACAGACTGTTCAATCGATAAAGAAAGCTCTTGAAGAAGCAGAGCTTATGGCGGGTTGTGAAATCCGTTCCGTTTATGCAGGTATAGCAGGAAGTCACATCAAAGGTTTTAACAGCCATGGGGTCATCGCTGTTAAAGGCGGTGAAGTGACTCAAAAAGACGTTGATAGAGTTATTGATGCCGCCAAGGCTGTTGCTATACCACTGGACAGGGAAGTAATTCACACCCTGCCGCAGGAATTTATAGTCGACGACCAGCGCGGCATTGCCGACCCGCTCGGAATGGCAGGAGTGCGCCTTGAAGTTAAGGTTCACATTGTTACCGGCGCGGTTACATCAGCGCAAAACATCATTCGCTCATGCCACCGTTCAGGTCTTGATGTGTCTGATATTGTTCTTGAATCTCTTGCTTCAAGCAAGGCTGTGCTTTCTGAAGAAGAAAGAGAAATCGGTGTCGCCATTATTGACATCGGAGGCGGCACAACAGACCTCGCAATTTTTGCAAATGATTCAATTAAACACACCGCGGTTATCGCTTTGGGGGGCAATAACCTGACCAATGATATAGCGTTCGGACTTAGAACTCCAATGGGTTCGGCTGAGCAAATCAAGGTCAAGTACGGAACAGCTCTGACTGATCTCGTCAAAAATGATGAGACCATCGAAGTTCCTTCCGTCGGCGGGCGTGACCATCGCAAAATGTCTAAACGTGTTCTTGCTGAAATATGCGAGCCTCGTTGTGAAGAAATAATTGCTTTGGTGGATCAGGAATTGATTCGCAGTGGATACAAAAATCTGATTGCAGCCGGTGTAGTACTTACAGGTGGGACATCACTGGTAGATGGTATGCAGGAACTTGCAGAACAGGTTTTCGACCTTCCAGTTCGTATCGGCTATCCAGCCGGAATTGGAGGACTCAAAGACGTCGTTCACAGTCCCAAATATGCTACTGCAGTAGGCCTTTTAATGTACGGGGCTGAAAAAGAAGGATGTTCCGAACAGGTATTCCGTATCCGTGACGAAAATGTTTTCAACCGCATTCTGGGCAGGATGCGTAAGTGGTTCTCAGATATAGCTTAGTCACAGCTGTATCTGATGAAGGCTTTCCCGGACCCGATCATCTGGGAAATTGAAATTAATGGAAGCTTAAACAGGGGAATGAAAATGATGATGGATTACATGGAAATCGAAAATGACGGTCACGCAAAGATTAAGGTAATCGGTTGCGGTGGTGGTGGCGGAAACGCTATCAACAATATGATCCAGTCTGCTCTTTCAGGCGTGCGGTTTATTGCCGCGAACACAGATGTTCAGGACATCAATAAATCTCTTGCTGAATATAAAATTCAGCTTGGTGATCAACTGACGAAAGGTCTAGGCGCAGGCGCGAACCCTGATATAGGTAAAAACGCTGCACTTGAAAGCATTGAACAAATTCGCGAACTCGTCTGCGACTGCGATATGGTTTTCGTCACAGCCGGTATGGGCGGCGGAACAGGAACAGGAGCCGCTCCGGTTATCGCGGAGATAGCAAAAGAAGCTGGCGCACTTACCGTAGCAGTTGTAACCAAACCTTTCTATTTTGAAGGCAAACGCAGACTTCTTCAGGCCGAAAAAGGTATTGAAGAACTCAAAAACGTTGTTGACTCAATTATTACTATTCCTAACGACCGCCTTCTCCAACTTGCTGCTAAAAAAGCAGCTTTCTCCGAAATGCTGAAAAAAGCTGATGAAGTCCTTTACTACGGCGTTAAAGGTATTGCCGACTTGATTACCGTTCACGGTTTAATCAACCTTGACTTTGCTGACGTAAAAGCAGTTATGTCCAGCTCTGGGCTTGCTCTCATGGGAACAGGAATCGCCAGAGGTGAAAACAGAGCCCGTGAAGCAGCAATGAAAGCTATCACAAGCCCCCTTCTTGAAGATGTTTCAATTGAAGGAGCTAAAGGCGTACTCATCAATATCACCTGCTCTCCTGACATGACTATTGATGAAGTTAGTGAAGCAGCAAATATTATTTATGAAGAATCTCATGAAGATGCTCAGATTTTCTTCGGAACTGTTTTTGATCCGGAAGCAGGCGACGAAATGCGCATCACCGTTATTGCTACAGGCATCGATTCAGCAGAAGAAAAACCGATGCAGCCGGTAATAGAAATGCAGCAGCCTACCCGTTCTAACATTACTCCGAGAGGTATGGCTCCACGAGCTACTGAACAAGGTAACGTGAGACATTTAGGTAATCCTCATTCAGAAGAAGATCGTTCTATTCCTGCATATTTACGTTCAGGGGCTAAACCAGCTGAAACAGCAGGAAACCCTGAACCAGTAAAAAATAAATCTGCTGCGAACTCCGGCGGAGAAGAATTTATCTTCCATGATGATGACGACTTTGAAGTACCAACTTTCATCCGCAAACAGGCTGATTAATACTGTCTGCAAATGAAAATTAATAAGGAAACAATTCTGATTTACCGGAACACACTGGAACCTGAAACATGTCCGTAGATAATGACTTTATATATTACGGACGTGAAGAACCTATCGCTGAAGAGACTGGTGGACGACTGCCCACGGCCCTGGTCTTCCCTGGCAGAAAAGGTGCTGCGCTTTCAACTTTAGGATGGCAGGCCGTTTATCGCCTGCTTGCTCCCGAAGAAGAACTTGCAGTAGAAAGGTTCTTTTTAGGTGATCCGGGACAACCGTCTGTTTCCATGGACAGTGACAAAGAACTGTCTGAGTTTCCCCTGATCGGCTTCAGCATCAACTTCGAGGAGGAGTATCTCCACCCCGTCAGAATGCTGAAAGATTCGGGCGTTCCGGCTTTATCGTCGGAACGTCCGGGCTTCCCGCTGATTATGGCCGGAGGTCCAGTTGCATTTTTAAATCCTGCGCCTATAGCACCATTTTTCGATTTTTTCTGGGTAGGAGAAGCCGAAGCGGGACTTAAAGATTTATGCCTCGAACTTAAGCGACATATCTACGACGGCGGAAACAAGAATGACTTTCTTGAACTGATTAAAGACAGGCCGGGAGTATACGTTCCCAGAAAGACTTCTGGTAAAGTCAAAAGAGCTCTTGTTCCCCCTACTCCTTGCGGAGAGAATAATCACGTTCCTGTTCTTTCAACTCCTGCATACTCCTGTTTCATAAGCCCCGAGGCTGTTTTTAAAGACATGTTTCTGGTTGAAGTGAACAGAGGATGTCCTTACGGATGCAGATTCTGCGCAGCAGGATACATTTACAGACCTCCAAGACACGCATCTCTTGACCAGCTTAAGAACATTGTTGAACTGGCAGATCCTCCTAAAGTTGGTCTTGTTGGAACGGCTCTTACAGACTGGCCTGACCTTATTCCATATATTGAATGGCTCAAAAACAGAAAAACCAAATTTTCTCTATCTTCAGTCAGAGCTGACGGATTAACCGAAGAACTGCTCGATATTTTGCGAGCCTCTGGTGTCCGCACAGTCACTCTGGCTTTAGAAGGTGCAAGTAAGCGACTACGCGACAATGCAAGCAAAAACCTTAATGAAGAAGACTTCCTGCGTGCGGTGGAACTCTGCGCTGCTAAGGGAGTAAATCATTTACGGATGTATATTATTGTAGGGTGGCCCGGTGAAACCGACGCAGATTATGAAGAATTTGCCTCCATGCTTGAAAAAATTGATCAGGCTCGCAGTCGTGGCCAAGGCAACAAGAAAAAACAATTCATGCGCATTACTTTAGGCGCCAGTTGCCTCGTACCTAAGCCTTGGACTCCTCTTCAGTGGACAGCCATGCCTTCGGAAAAAGAACTTAAAAATGTTCTGGCTAAAGTGAACTCACTTACCAAAAAATATAAAGGTGTAACGTTCTCAGGAGATTCACCGTTTCAAGCCAGACTTCAAGGTATTCTTGCTCGCGGCAATGAAGAGCTGCATAAATTCATTATGATAGCTGCGGAAAAAGGAGGCTGGAAAAAAGCTTTCAAATACTACGAAGGCGATCTTGAAAAATTTATTGACCACAATCTGGACAAAGATGCCCCACTGCCATGGGATTTTATTGAAACAGGTGTAAACAAGTCTTACCTGTGGCGTGAATGGGAAAGGTATCTCAAAGGAATTATGACTCCACCCTGTCCTCCGGAAGGATGCGTAGAATGTAAATCCTGTGGAATGCACAAATGGCTAACAGATAATTCCACCACAAATTAAATAGCTTGCACTAATCTTATTTCTTACTGCACTTGTGCAACTCATGCGCAAAGAATTGCACAAAAGTATCCATTTACCTTTGACCTTACCCACACAAACCCTTGATATCCTTATGTTAAATTTTTTGGCACATATACTGCTTAAGTTATACTGAGAGGGCAACAACATTTAACCTTAGGATATCTTATGAAGAAAAAAATCTTAATTCCATTAACAGTAGTATTTGTATTGTCACTTGCTGCAGTGGCCATGGCAAAAGGAGGCTACCACAATGGTTACCATAACGGATACCATAATGGTGGCAACTGGGGAGTTTTAAGTCAGCTTACTCCCGAAAAACAAGAACAGGCTCAAGCCATTTTTGCTAAGTACGAAACAACCTTTCATACACTCAAAAATAAGCAGTGGGCTAAACGGACAGAACTGAATGCTCTTGTAAATTCAGGTAAAGCAGACAAAGCTACTATCCACTCACTGGTAAAAGATCTTTCAGATTTAAAAGAAAAAATGTTCACTACTCATCAGAAGATGGCTGATGAACTTGAACAGGCTACAGGCCTTGTTATTCCCGGACCGAGAAGAGGACATAGAGGCATGGGTATGATGCAGAACGGAAACAGAGGTATGATGCAAAACGGCTACGGAGGCTGTGGCAACAACTGGAATCCAAACTGTAATCCACAGGGATGTCCCCGCTTTAACTAAAACGAAATTAAGCGTTCATCTACACAAAACAGGAAAACGGGTAAAAAGGAGGACTTTTAAGTCCTCCTTTTTTTATTAATTATCTTTCTAATAAGATAAGAGTTACGTATACCTAATAGAATAGATTTCACTGGATATAGTTCCCCTGTAACTTTTAATTTTACAAGAATAGGAGATTTTCAATGCTTAGAAAAATAATATCATTAATCAGTTTCTTTGCGATTATCGTCCTGTTTTTAACCAGCATAGTTCTTTATATAGTGCCGCAAGGACGTGTTGCATACTGGGCTGACTGGACATTGCTGGAACTTAGTAAAGATCAATGGGCTGACATTCATATTTGCACTGGAGTTCTTTTCCTTTTTGTTTCTATTCTCCATATCTGGCTTAACTGGAAACCCATCACCGCATACCTTAAAAAGAAAACATCAACCGTTTATTTTTCCTCATCGGCTTTTTTTATCAGCATTATTATAACCTTGTATGTCGTCATAGGATCATTAGCAGGGCTTCCTCCGATGAAACAGGTTCTTGAGTTTTCTGCACATCTAAAAACTCAGGGAGAAATAAAATACGGCAATCCTCCGTATGGACATGCAGAACTCAGTTCTCTTGCTGTATTCTGCAAACGCATGGGACTTGATCTTAATAAGGCTGTTGCCTCTATTAAAAGTGCAGAAATAGAATTTGAATCTTCAGCTCAATCAATCAGAGCTATTGCCGATAAAGCCGGACTTACCCCAAAAGAAATTCACGAAATAATTTTAAAGGATCAGCCCGAACAAAGAACCAACATGAACTCAGGCGGACCGCTTAACCAATCCAACATGCATCAAGACTCTGGCTATAACAGCGGAAGCGGCATGGGCATTGGAATGGGAAGCTATGCAGGAATCGGACTCGGTAAATTAACTCTTGAAGAGTATTGCGTGAGATACAATCTGGATATCAATACAGCCTTTGGGATACTCAGAAAAAACGGTGCGGTTGTTGACAAGTCCACAACCATCCGTGACATTGCAAACATGCTGAACATGACATCACCGCGTCAGCTTGGAAGACTTTTACACCCTTAACCATAACCCCAGACTAGTTAATGGAATTAAGCTCACAAAGATCACAAAAATTGCCGCTAGCTTTAGCTCTTCTGGCCTTGCTGTTACTGGGCGCAGGTTCTCTCTACCTTACGTGGCAAAACCTGCGCCAAATGCAACAGACTGTATTTGAACATATGCTTCTCTCAGCTAAATCAATTACCCGCGGGCTTGATATTCAACTGGCTGATGGAATGCGCAGAATGAGATGGCAAGGAATGCATAATAAGCAGGCTCGTGAAAATCTTGCTCCGGCAGCACGAGAGCTTTTTCAAGAAATGGTCGCACAGGGAGATCTACTTTTTATCGGCCTGTACGGGCCGAATGATAAACCTTTAGTGGTAGTAGGACAAAAAGATGCATCCACTACATTCACTCCCCCTGCGCCCCTTTTCAATATGATTCGCTCACTCAACGAAGCAAGTACTCCGGTCATAATCAACGGAAAAGCAGCCCTGCTGTATGGAACCCAAGGGCAGCCTCATCTATTAAGATTATATGGGCATAAACATAATAGATTTTTACCCCCCCAAGAGCAGCAAACATATATTTTACTCGGGTTAAGTGCGGAAAAACATCTTGCACAGTTTAAACTGTATAGGCGGGCAGCCCTTATGCAGACCGGCTATATTTTTCTTGCCGGATTCGTCTTATGGTTACTTGCAGTCGCCTATTTTCAACGCAGAGAAGAAGACAAGCAAATTATAAAACTCGAAAGATTTCAGGCAAATCTTCTTGACAATATGCCTGATGGATTACTGACTCTGTCGCCAAATGAAACAATTTTAGCAGCAAACGGTTCAGCACATTCCATGCTGGATAGTCCGGAAGGAAAAACTCTTGCAGGACTTAGCTGGAAAAACTTTTCTTTTGAATCAATTCAAAAATTCAGGCGTGGTGATGTCTTATGGGAACATGTAAAACTCAATGGAAAAAATCTGGAATTAATTTTCTTTCCATATTTTGAAAGTTCCGAAGAACACCGAACAATGGTCATCATCAGAGACAGAACAGATATCGCCGAACTTGAAGACGACCTTAACGAAGCCAGAAGACTGGCTTCTATAGGATCACTGGCAGCTGGCGTAGCTCATGAAATACGTAATCCACTCAGCTCATTACGTGGGTTCGCTCAGCTATTTGCCGAAAAACTGAAAAACGAAAAACCATACGGAACTTACGCCAGAACTATGCTGGAAGAAGCTGACAGGTTAAACAGAGTTGTTACCGACCTGTTATATCTGTCAAAGCCTCATGAACTGGATAAGCAACCCGTTGATTTAAACGATCTATGCGAATCCATGAACACCCTGTTGGGATTTGACCTGGAACACAAGGGAGCCATACTTGACCACAACCTTGAAGCGCATAAAGTTTATGCAGACCCAGACGGAATCCGTCAGGTTCTTTTAAACCTTCTGGTAAACAGTCTGGATGCAGTTCCAGAAAGAAAAGGGCAGATATTTATCAATGCGAAAGGCAATGATCACGGAGTATGGATAAGTGTATGTGACAACGGCCCAGGAATGCCTGAAGATGTCCGCAAACATGCTCTTGAACCGTTCTTTACAGATAAACCAAAGGGGACAGGATTAGGTCTTGCCATAGTCAATACAATCATGCGCGGTCACAGCGGCCGAGTAACAATACCTTCCTCCGCTGCAACAGGAACGTGCGTAGAACTTTTCTTTCCAAGTATTCACAATGAAGGATCATAATATATGACCACTACAACTAAAAATGTACTTATTGTAGACGATGAACCATCGCTTAGACTGCTGATTAGAGCAGTACTTGAGGATGACGGATGGACCGTGCACGAAGCGGTTTCAGGAGAACAGGCTCTTGAAATGCTTCCAACGCTAACGCTCAACACAGCTTTGGTTGATATGCGGATGAACGGTATGGACGGTATGACTCTGCTGACTGAAATACATGCAAGAGTTCCTGGGCTTCCAATAATTATGCTCACGGCCTACGGCAACGTAGGTTCTGCTGTTGTGGCAATGAAGCACGGTGCATTCGACTACCTGACGAAGCCGGCAGACAACGAAGAACTTAAAGCCGTTATGACAAAAGCTCTTAACTATTCCAGACTCGTGGATGAAAATGAACGTTTAAGATCTGCCGTTAAAGTTACCGAGCGCATGATCGGAAACAGTCAGGTAATGAGAAACGTCAAAGAACTCATTGAGCAGGCTGGCCCTTCAGAAGCGACTATTCTTGTGCTCGGTGAGTCTGGTACAGGTAAAGAACTTGTAGCGGAAGGGCTTCACCGCGCAAGCCATAGAGCAGATAAACCGCTCATAAAAGTAAACTGCGCCGCCCTTCCTGCAGATCTTCTTGAAAGCGAACTATTCGGATACGTAAAAGGAGCCTTCACTGGAGCCACAACGAACAAACCCGGCAGGTTTCAACTGGCATCAGGAGGAACTCTTTTCCTAGATGAAATCGGAGAAATGGAACAGGTTATTCAAGCTAAAATTTTAAGAGCAATTCAGGAAAAAATTGTTGAACCGTTGGGTAGCGTTGCCCCTGTAGAAACCGATGTCCGTATCATTGCCGCTACCAACCGTGACCTTAAAGCAGAAGTTGAAAAAGGAACTTTTAGAGAAGACCTTTTTTACAGGTTAAGTGTACTTGAAATACGCATTCCCCCGCTTAGAGAAAGACCCGATGATATCCCCGCCCTGGTTGCTCATCTGCTGGAAAAACTCGGGCAGAAAAACAATAAAAAAGTTCGCTCGGTCCGCCCCTCTTTTCTTGATGCCCTTAGCCGTTACACTTGGCCAGGAAACGTACGAGAACTCGAAAACGTGCTTGAAAGAGCTATCATTTTAAGCAGATCAGAAGTGCTAGGAACAGAACTCCTTCCCCCTCAAGTTCTTAATTCACAAGCGAATACAACCAAATCACCCCCTGCGCATAAATCAGATGAAATTTCTTTGCCACGCAAAACAACTTCCACATCACTTGATGATGCGGAGCGGCATGCTTTAATAGATGCACTTGAATCCAACCAGAATCATCGTGAAAGAACTGCCGACGCACTTGGAATCAGCAGGCGCACTCTGCAATACAAACTTAAAAAGTACGGTCTCACCAGACGGTAATCCTTTTATACTTTAAGCCTATCTCCTTTCCTAAACGTACCAATTGAACCACCTGAAATCAGGGCCGCTCTCACAGAGCTGTCCTGATTTTCTTTAAATTAAATTCCTGAAAATAACTTATAACTCATTTTTTAAATAATTTTTTAGACACTCAAATTTAAAGTGACATAATGATTTTCACAATTTGAGTAAAATCTTCTTACCTCCCGTCATGACTACATTCACACCCTTTTATGCATTAATATTTTTTCTTAATCTCAATCAATTCAATATCAAAAAAAAGACGACAACTTTGACCAAAAACAGACACATTTGACATTGTATTCTTATTTATCTACCCTAATAATAATTAAAGACTTGTTCATCAAGAACGACCATCTTTAAAGATTTATTATAAAATGCGCAAACTTTATGAGAACAAATCAGCTTTTACATTTACTGCAAAACATTTATAAAGATAGAACTTATACAAAGTAACAATAAGATCTCAACCACGCAACAACGCAGTGTCATGTTACTTTTCACTACTGCATTAAAAGTTACATTATATTATTATAAAATACATTAAAAGCAATCTTATTTTAAGATTTGCAAAACTTATTTTGTCCGCTTTCGCAAAACCGAAAACGGCGTTTTGTCATTTTAACTGGAGAACTCATGGAAAAAATACGAGTAGAAAACCTTTACAAAATCTTTGGCCCGCAGCCGGCTAAAGTCATCCCAATGCTCGAAAAAGGCATATCAAAAGATGAAATCATGAAAAAGACCAAACACGGTATCGGCGTTAACAACGCCTCCTTCTCAGTCGAAGAGGGAGAGATCGTGGTGGTAATGGGTCTGTCTGGCAGCGGAAAATCGACTCTCGTCAGATGCATAAACAGACTTATCGAACCGACCAAAGGTCATATTTATATCGATGGAATAGACATAACTACTCTGGATAAAAAGGAACTTCGCCAAGTAAGACTTAAAAAACTAGGCATGGTTTTTCAAAACTTTGCTCTCTTTCCCCACCGCACTATCCTGCAAAATGCAGAATACGGGCTTGAAATTCAAGAAATAAATCCCGAAGAACGCAGCAAAAAAGCATACGAAGCACTTGAACTTGTCGGCCTTAAAGGTTGGGAAGAATCACTACCAAGCCAACTTTCCGGAGGGATGCAGCAACGAGTTGGACTAGCCAGAGCTTTAGCATTAGATCCGGACGTTCTTCTCATGGATGAAGCTTTCAGTGCACTTGACCCGCTCATCCGACGCGACATGCAGGATGAACTTATCAATCTCCAAGACCGCATGAAAAAAACTATCCTTTTTATCAGCCATGATCTTGATGAAGCATTAAAACTTGGTGACCGCATCGTACTCATGAAAGACGGCGAAATCGTGCAAGTTGGCACCCCTGAAGATATTCTTACCAGCCCCGCCAATGACTATGTCAGACGCTTTGTAGAAGATGTAGATATTACAAAAATACTTACGGCTGAATCAGTAATGAAAAAGAGTGAAGCTGTAGGGCACATCAAGACTGACGGGCCAAGAGCCGCTCTCAGAAAAATGAGGACAAATAACATTTCCTCTCTTTTCATCCTGAATGAAGAACGTAGACTCATGGGAGTCGTAACCGTACAGGATTGTGCCCGACTCGTTGAACAAGGCAGCCGCGATTTAGCAAGTATCATCTGCACTTCCTGCACCACAACACACCTGGACACCCCTGCTCAAGATTTATTTATTATAATGCAGGACCTAGGACATCCGCTTGCTGTTGTTGATGACGATAACAAATTTAAAGGTGTAATCGTCCGTGGCTCACTAATCGCAGCTATGGCTGAAAGAGGAGTTCACTAATATGGTTATACCACGTATTCCAGTAGGTCACACAATTGAAATATGCATCGATTTTCTAGTCGAACATTGCTCATTTGCAACAAGAGCTTTTTCTGATGTGCTTGATACCGGATTAAGATTTGCTCAAACAACCATGCTGTCTGTCCCCCCTTTAGTATTTATACTCATAGTGGGACTCATCACATGGAGACTTTCCAAAAGTAAAAGAATCGGCATTTTTTCAATTGCAGGGCTGCTACTGATTTTAAACATGGGATTATGGAAGGCAACAGTCAGCACTATAGCACTTGTCATCATATCAACGCTCATGGCTTTAATTATCGGTGTACCTACCGGCATCCTCGCCGCCATGAGCAAGTACGTAAACAAGACAGTCATGCCTGTACTTGACGTAATGCAGACCATGCCCGCGTTCGTATACTTAATACCTGCAATTCCTTTTTTTGGACTTGGGAAGGTCGCAGCGATTTTCTCAACTGTAATTTTTGCAATGCCTCCGGCAATCAGATTCACATGTCTAGGCATTAAACAGGTCCCGAAAGAACTCATTGAATGTTCAGAAGCATTCGGCTCTACCCGCTGGCAACGACTCATAAAACTTGAGCTTCCGCTTGCTACCCCTACCATTATGGCAGGGGTCAATCAGACTGTTATGCTTTCACTTTCTATGGTAGTAATTGCCGCAATGATCGGTGCCAAGGGTCTTGGCGGAGAGGTCTGGAAGGCTATTCAGCGTCTTCAGATGGGTAAAGGATTTGAGGCAGGTATCGGTATTGTTATCGTGGCCATTATCATGGACCGCGTACTACAGAAAGTCGGTTCCAAAAAATAATTTCTTTCACAAACACTTACAAAATGGAGAGACACATGAAAAAGATTTTTGTACTGCTTATGGCAGTCCTTCTTATCGCCTCACTTAGCGTACCAGCTTTTGCCGGCAACAAAAAAGTAAAACTGGCCTATGTTGAATGGGACTGCGCAACTGCAAGCACAAACGTTATCAAAGCGGTCCTACAGGAACGTATGGGATATGACGTTGAGATTCTTCCTGTTGCGGCTGCAATTATGTGGCAGGCTGTAGCAACAGGGGATGTAGATGCAATGGCAACCGCATGGTTACCAGTTACACACGCTGACTATCTTAAAAAAGTAGAAAAAAATGTTGTCAATCTCGGACCAATTGTATCCGGCGCAAAACTCGGATGGGCAGTTCCAAGTTACGTAACGGTCGACTCAATTGCCGATCTCAATAAATATGCTGACAAATTTAATCACAAAGTCATTGGTATTGATCCCGGTTCCGGTCTTATGACTCTTTCTGAAAAAGCCATGAAAGATTATGATCTGAAAGACTTTGAACTCATGGAAGGTTCAGGCGCAACAATGACAGCAAGTCTTAGCAATGCAATCAAACACAAAGAGTGGATTGTTGTTACAGCATGGTCTCCTCATTGGCTTTTCGGTCGCTGGGATATGAAATATCTGAAAGATCCTAAAGGAGACCTTGGTAATGAAGAAACTATCAACACCGTTGTCCGTAAAGGTCTCAAAAAAGATATGCCTGAAGTATATGCTTTCCTTGACAAATTTGCATGGAAAGATGCCAACCAGCTTCAAAAAGTAATGGCTTGGAATCAGGAAGAAGGTGCAGATCCTTACGAAAACGCTAAGCGTTTTATCAAAGAAAACAAAGAACAGGTCGACTCTTGGCTTAAATAAATCTTAGCTCTAACTCATTAAATATCTGACCCCGGGAAAATATTTTCCTGGGGTCTTTTATTTACAAACCCTAAACTGCAATCCTTCCTTTGCTAACTACTTATTTTAATGTAACATTAAATTTACGACTTAACTCTAATCAAGGCTGGACAGCATGACTCAAGAGCCCACGATCCCTGAACAAACATTTCAAACTGCAACAGTCCTGATGGAGAAACGCTTCGTGCGTGCCGATATGAGCAAGCCTATACTCAGTACTCTCTTTAACCTCGGGGTTGCAAACGTTGCTCGTGATCTAGTTGAACACCCTGAACTTTATAAAGAAACTACGCCATTACCTATGCCTACGGAAGATTTTGACGAGGTTGACCCCATATCCCTCATGACTTCTGAAATTAAACTTCCGTCTCTTCCACAAGTATTTCTCGAAATGAGGCAGGTTATTAACGGTCCGTCCTGTTCTGCAACGGATCTTGAAAAAGTAATATCTCGTGACACGGCTTTGACAGCTTTTCTTTTACGCATGGTTAACAGCGCCTTTTACAGTTTTCCATCCAAAATAGACACTATTTCACGAGCCGTTGCTGTTATTGGCACAAAACAACTTTCCACGCTTGCCCTTGGCACATCAATCATGGATATGTTTAAGGACATCCCCGCTGACATGCTTGATCTTCAACTCTTTTGGCGACACAGTTTTGCATGCGGAATAATAGCCAGCCAGTTATCTAAAATGTTCAAGAATGGTTCACCTGAAAGGTGTTTTGCTGCAGGACTTCTGCATGATATAGGCAGACCAGTATTCATGATGACTATGCCGGAACGGGCAATTGCCGCAACATCCATATCAAGAAACAAAAAAGACATGATGTTCAAGGCCGAAAGACTTGTTTCCGGATTTGACCATGCCGAGCTGGGCGGAATGCTTCTGCGGAAGTGGAACCTGCCTTTCTCCCTTGTTACAGCTGTTCTGTACCATCATAACCCGTCCAAAGCAGTTAAATCACCCGAAGCTCTTTATGTTTACTTTGCAAATATTATTGCTAAAACACTCGGGATAGGTGGTAGCGGAGACTTTTTTATACAAGACATCAATAGCCAAAGATGGGAAGAGAACGGCCTTACTCCTGACAAACTTTTGGAACTTAACAGCGATCTAACTTCTACATTAAATGAAGCTTTCGCAATTCTGACTACTATGGCGGCATAACGGACATAAATGAGCCCTGCGTTGACAAGGCTCAGTAAAGGCATTATTTGACCTTGCATATCAAACCGGAGGATTTACCATGTACGATAAAGTCGAAGCTGCACTTGAAAAAGTCAGGCCTTTTTTAAAAGCTGACGGTGGCGACGTTGAACTCGTTGAGGTAACAGATGAAGGCTTTGCAATGGTCCGTCTTCAAGGCGCATGCAAAGGCTGCCCTATGTCTCAAAAGACCCTAAAAAGTGTTGTAGAACGCACCTTGCTTAAAGAGATTCCAGAATTAAAAGGTGTAGAATCTGTTGATTAGCTTTATGGTCGGGACTGTTTTTATCCCGATCATTTAAAATAAAAAAGAATTGACCGCCCTACGAGGCGGATTTTTCAATTTTAAGCCTTTTTCACACAAAATGTCAGGAGACAATCCCGATGAGTAATACAATAACACGCTTTGCCCCTAGCCCTACAGGCCATTTACATATCGGTGGAGCACGAACCGCACTTTTTTCATGGCTGCTGGCCCGTCGCAATAACGGTAAATTTGTACTGCGTATTGAAGATACAGATCAGCAAAGATCCACTAAAGAATACACTGACGCTATCCTTGATTCAATGAAATGGCTCGGAATTGATTGGGACGGAGAGCTGATGTATCAAAGCAAACGTTTTGACATATACAACAACTACATCGACCAACTTCTTGAAACCGGACACGCCTACTGGTGTGACTGTACCACCGAACAGGTTGATGCCATGCGCGAAAAGGCTATGCTTGAAAAACGCAAGCCTAAGTATGACGGTTCCTGTCGCGAAAAAAATATCGGCCCCGGCGAAAACCGTGTAGTCAGATTTAAAGCACCTCTCGACGGACGTACTTCCTTCAACGATATGATAAAAGGACCTATCGTAGTAGAGAATGCCGAAATGGATGATATGATTCTTCGTCGTTCTGACGGAACTCCTACATATAACCTTGCGGTTGTAGTTGATGACCACACCATGGGAGTTACTGAAGTTGTACGCGGTGATGACCATGTTAACAATACTCCTCGCCAGATTCTTATATACAAAGCTCTCGGATGGGATATTCCGCGCTTTGGTCATGTTCCTATGATCCTTGGACCTGACAAGAAAAAACTTTCCAAAAGACACGGCGCACTTTCTGTCATGGAATATGAAAAAATGGGTTACCTGCCTGAAGCAGTTGTAAACTATCTGGTTCGCCTAGGCTGGTCCCACGGTGATCAAGAAATTTTCTCAAAAGAAGAATTAATCGAGTTTTTCGACACTGAGCATCTCGGCAACTCACCTTCAGTTTTTGACACCAAAAAACTGGACTGGGTTAACTGTGAATACATCAAGGCAAAAACTCCAGCTGAACTTATCCCAGGAATGCGTTCCTTCCTTCCGGAAGGAGCTGAAGTTTCGAATGAGTACCTTGAAAAGATTATCCCATTACTCCAGCCGCGCGCTGCAAACTATAAAGAGATGGCAAACATGTCTGACTTCTTCTTAGTAAGTACGGAGACTCTGGAATACGATGAAAAATCTGTTGCAAAGGTATTTACTCCTGAAGCTTTAGATCATCTAAAAGAACTGACAGCCAGAATTGAAGCAGACACTGAATTCACTCATGACTCTCTTGAAGCTGTCCACACCGGCTACCTTGCTGAAAAAGAACTCAAATTTAAAGCAATCGGTCAGCCTGTTCGTTTAGCTCTTTGCGGAAAAGTACAAAGCCCCGGCGGACTGTACGATCTAATGCTCGTTATGGGTAAAGCTGAAACTCTTGCACGGATGAAAAGAGCTGCAACACTCGCATAAAGATCATTCAAGTTTACGTATGTTCAAAAAGCTCCGTACTTTTAAAAGTACGGAGCTTTTATTTTTCTGCCAACATTCATATACAATTTTATCTATTCCAAAAACAAAGCTTGCATAATCTGATTAAGTTTCAATAGGGTGATTCAAAATCAGCCAATTACTAATCGGAGAAATGCTTATGCCGTCCTTTGAGGTATCCAGACACGTCCAGCCTAAGTTTATCTTTAATTCCAGAAGATCCCCTGTGTACTTCACCAAAGGAATGGTTGCATCCAGCCAACCACTAGCCACTGAAGCAGGGCTTGAAATGCTTCGCGTTGGCGGCAATGCTGCTGATGCAGCAATAGCCGTAGCTGCGGCTCTGGCTGTAATAGAACCATGCAGTACGGGGCTAGGCGGAGATGGATTCGCACTCTTCTACAACGCGGCAAGCAAGAAAGTTATATCCCTTAACGGATCAGGCAAATCCCCGCACAAAATGACGCTAAAAAAGATACAAGGCATGGGCATTCGCGAGTCACTTCCTACGCGCCATGGACTCACAGTTAATGTCCCCGGCGCATGCGCTATGTGGTGCGACTTGATCGATAGATTCGGAACACTACCGCTTTCTAAAATTTTCGCTCCGGCAATAACATATGCAAAAGAAGGATTCCCGGTAAGCCCAATAACAGCCAGCCTATGGAAAACAGGGGAAGGCGAAGTTCTAACTACAAGTCAAGGTGGAATGAATCTACTATTAAACGGTAAAGCCCCAAGAGCCGGAGAAATAATGCATAACCAAACTCTTGGTGAAATCCTTCGACAACTAGCTTCGCGCACTCCACAAGAAGCTCGAAAACTATTTTACACCGGAGAAATCGCTAAACGAATAGTTAAAGCTACCCGTGAGAATGGAGGCATGCTATCCATCGACGACATGGCTGAACACGAAAGCTTGTGGGGAGAATCCATAAAAACCGAATACAGAGGATATGAAGTCCACGAATGCCCGCCGAATGGACAGGGACTTGCAGCCCTGCTTGCTTTAAACACTCTCGAACAAATCAACCTCGTTGAAAAAGGAGAGCCTTGCTCTGCGAAAAGATTGCACTATCAGATAGAAGCAATGAGGATGGGATTTGCAGATGCAAGATTGCATATTACAGATCCTCATATATATGAAACTCCACTTAAGACCTTGCTGTCTAAAGAATACGGAACCAAAAGAGTGCTGGAAATCAACTCTGACAAGGCTAATCCTGACGCTAAGCACGGTATTCCTGTAAACAGCTCAGACACCGTGTATTTCAATGTGATAGATCAGGACGGTAACGGGTGTTCCATGGTCAACTCAATCTATATGAATTTCGGAACAGGCATTGTTCCTGATGGTTTAGGCTTTCCATTACAAAACCGTGGACACAATTTTTCACTGGCCCCGGAACACCCAAACGTGCTTGCCCCCGGCAAAAGGACATATCACACCATTATTCCTGGTATTTGCCTGCGCAAAAACGGATCACTCCACTCTGTTTTCGGGGTAATGGGAGGATTTATGCAGCCGCAAGGTCATATGCAGGTAATTTCAGCCATGCTTGACGATGGAGCCGATCCGCAAGAAGCTCTTAACCGTTTACGTTTCTGCATTGAATCTGGCGAAGCTGGAGGAAAAGTCTGTTTAGAAGAAGGCATACCGAAAGAAACTATCGAGCAACTTTCAGAAATGGGACATCAGGTTGAAATTCGATCAGGATATGAGCGAATGCTTTTCGGGCGCGGACAAATAATAAGTAGAGATGAAGAAACCGGAACACTTTGCGCGGGGTGCGATCCTAGATCAGACGGTGTTGCAGGAGGTATCTGCTAGTTTGCTGCTTCCAATCACTCTAAAGCCTGCCCCAGCATCTCTTATTTTAGGGCAGAAATAACCCGCAACCGCTTTTTGATCAGCTAGAGCTGAAGACAGTAAACCAACCTTATAAAAGTTCAGTACACGCCGTATTGCATCGCAAATATTAATATTCAGTTTTTGAAATCAGTGAAACAAAGCAGAAACGACAAATCTATCCCTCTGTCAGGAAATGCAACTCCATATTCCATGGCGTAATTTTAATATTTTAAATAGAAAAATAATTAAAAAGAATTTATAAACAGGCAATACAGATTTTTGTGTATCCTCTAAATTAAATCGAGGTTGGCCATGATTAAAATTATGCCTGAAAGTAAAGGATGCATGCTGGCTGTTAAAGCAAGCGAAAAATTAACTGAAAATGATTATGTAGAGACATGGGTTCCAGCGCTGCAAAAAATCATTGAAGAGCATAAATCTGCTAATGTACTGCTCTACATGGATGAAGCTTTTGATGGTTGGGAGATGAAAGCTATGTGGGCGGACACTAAATTCGGTTTTACTCATCGTAACGATTTTAAAAAAATAGCAATAGTCGGCGGTCCTGCATGGGTGGAATGGGGATCGAAAATAGCGTCCTCGCTTATGGATTGCGAACTGAAAATTTATAATCCGGAAAAATTGAATGAAGCTTTAAACTGGGTAAAACTATAAATGTGAGCCGACAAAAAAAGCCCCGAACAAAATGAACGGGGCTTTTCACACGGCAACCGTGCAGAAATAATAAGTCTGATTCGCTAAACTATTCAGCTTTTTTATTCGGGGTTGGTTTTACAACCGAACCGGAACGGATACAGCGAGTACAAGCTTTAATGCTTTTAACTTCACCGCTAGGGAGCTGAGTGCGAACACTCTGAAGATTAGGCATAAAACGTCTTTTGGACTTGTTGTTAGCGTGGGATACGTTGTTGCCTACTTGGGGCCTTTTACCACATATATCGCATACTTGGGACATGATGAACCTCCTTATTGATCTTACCTTTTCATATTTGCATATAACTTGAAATCCTAAGCGAGAAGGATTGCTCCTGACATGCAAAAGAGGTATCATTTAAACGTTGGTTTAGAAAATTGCAAGCTCTTTTTCCTTGACATTAGAAAAAAAACTCATATAGGAAACCCTTCCGCGAGGAAAAATATGTCAGAAATTTGGATTACATTAAACGACATCCCCGAAGAGGGCAAAGATTTAGTTTTTGATGATCAGACTTTTTGGACTGAATCATGGAAAAAATTTAATATAGACGCGCGCCCGGCGTCACCTCTTATTTCGGAAGTCTTTATACTTCCGCAAGATAACGGATGTCTTGTCCGTGGCAAAACATCCGGTGCAATAACATTAATTTGCGACAGATGTACGGCAGACTACAAGCAGAATATTTCAACCGAGTTCGAAGAATTTGAGCAAGTTGCTACAGCAGAAGACCCAGAACCGTCTCCTGTTGTTAAAACTAAAGAAGGCTTAAAAATAGAAATCGGTGCTCTCCTCTGGGAGCATTTCGTCATGGCTCTACCTGTAAAGCCCTTATGCAACAACAGTTGCAAAGGACTTTGTTTTAAATGCGGAGCTGATTTAAACAAAGGCGAATGCACCTGTAAAAAAGAAGAGGGCGATCCAAGGCTTGCGGTTTTCCGCAATCTTAAGATAAAGAACTAAATTCCGGTTCAAATGGATCGGGTCAAAATCACTCTCAGGAGACAGTCATGGCACAGCCTAAAAAGAAAACTTCCAAGTCCCGTAGAAATATGCGCAGGTCTCACGACCACGTAGACACACCTAACGTTCATTTTTGTGAATGCGGTGAACCAATTATTGCACACAGAGCCTGCTCTGCATGCGGTTCCTACAAAGGTCGTCAGGTAATCACTTCTGAAGATGCCTAACAAACCTCCCCGCATTGCAGTTGACGCCATGGGTGGCGATCACGGCCTTACGGGAATTGTTTCTGCTGCGGTAAGAGCCGCAAAGAAAGGGACTCCGATAACTTTGGTTGGAGATGAGTACATGATCCGGTCCGAGCTTGATAAGCTTGATACCGGATCATGTACTATTGACGTTGTCCATGCATCACAGGTTGTCACAATGGAAGACAAGCCTGCCGATGCCATGCGCAAAAAAAAAGACTCGTCAATCCAGGTTGCATGCAGACTTGTAAAGGACGGCCTTGCTGACGGAGTAGTCAGTGCAGGTAATTCCGGAGCAACTGTTGCGGCCGGCATGTTTATCATAGGCAGAATAAAAGGTGTGTTAAGACCCGGAATGGCCGGGATCCTTCCCACCGAAAAAAAACCTATGGTACTTATTGACGTTGGAGCCAACGTTGATTCCAAGCCGGAACACCTTTTCCAATACGGAATTATGGCAGACGTATTTGCCCGTGATGTCCTTGGCTTTCAAAATCCCCGCATAGGGATTCTGACCATTGGCGAAGAAGAAGGTAAAGGAAATTCTCTAGTAAAAACTACCTATAATATGCTCAAAAGTTCTTCACTGAATTTTGTCGGTAATATTGAAGGTAGGGATATTTTTACCGGAGATGTTGACGTTGCCGTTTGCGATGGCTTTGTGGGTAATGTTGCGCTTAAGCTTTCCGAAGGCCTTGCTAAAAGCCTTGGAAATCTCCTTAAGGGAGAACTTAAACGGGATATTGTTTCAAAGATCGGCGCAATGCTGGCAATGAAAGCTTTTAAAAGATTCGGTAGACTGGTAGACAAATCTGAATACGGGGGAGCTCCTCTGCTCGGCCTTAAAGGAATTGTCCTTGTCTGCCACGGCAAAGCTGACAGCCTTGCAATCGAACGAGCCATTGAAATGGCCGCACGATTTGTAAAAAATAATGCTGTTGCTCATTTAAAAGAAGGTTTGGCCGTGCACAGTGAGATAACTGAGAGCACACTGTAAAACAGTCGGACAAACTGATTTTAATGCCTAAATATATACAAATATTTTTTTCAGGAAGGCTTTTTTAAGCAGGAGAACTGCCCCCTCCCAGTCAAAAACAGGAACTGTAATAATGAGTAATTTCTCCTATATCAGCGGACTTGGATACCATGTCCCTGAAAGAGTTTACACTAATTCCGATCTTGAAAAATTTGTTGACACTACTGATGAATGGATAGTCTCTCGTACCGGAATTAAGCAGCGTCATGTTGTTGAAAATGAAACTTGCCTTGACCTAACTTTTGAAGCGACTCAGAAAGCTCTCAAAAATGCCGGAATGGAAGCGGATGAACTTACGCACATTTTAGTAGCGACTTTCACTGCGGACACAGTAATCCCTTCAGCCGCTTGCCTGCTGATGGAAAAACTGGGGCTCTCAAACAGAATTCCAATGGATATTTCCGCTGCCTGTTCGGGTTTTGTATATGCGTTAGAAGTAGCCAGAGCTCTTATCTGCTTGAATCCTGATTCAAAAATTCTTGTCTGCGGATGCGAAATTTTGACCAGCCGGGTCAACTGGGAAGACCGTTCCACCTGCGTTCTTTTCGGAGACGGAGCCGGAGCAGTTATACTCACTGCTGAAAACGTTAAAAATTCAGGAAAAATCATCGACGTGCTGCTTTCATCCGATGGAGAAAGCGAAACCCTCAATGTTCGTGGAGGCGGATCTGCCTACCCTTACAAACTGGGTGATCCTATCGGTGAAGACCACTTTATCCAGATGCAGGGTCGATCAATTTACAGAAAAGCTGTCAGATCTATGTCGTCTATTTCCCTTGAGATATTAGCGAAACACGGTTTTACAACTCAAGATGTAGATGTGTTTATTCCTCATCAGGCAAACATGCGCATCATTGAAGCCGTCGGGAAAAAACTTGAAATTCCATCAGAGAAAGTTTTTTCCAATGTTGAAAGATTCGGCAACACTTCAGCGGCATCGATTCCGATCGCCCTTGCGGAAGCAAAAGAAGTCGGCGTGATCAAAAAAGGCGATCTCGTACTGTTAGCTACGTTCGGTGGCGGACTGACATGGGGGTCGACTTTAATTCAATTTTAAATTTCAAAGACAAAAAATATTCTGTATGACAACAATAAAATGTCTCAGAACGTCAATATATAAAATTTGCAGTCAAAGCCGCTTTAGGCTATGAGACGCAGGACTAGATAATTAATACAGAGGAAATACCTATGAGTGATCTGCCAAGCACCGCCCTTGTAACGGGTGGTTCAAGAGGCATAGGCGAAGCTTGTGCCAAAAAGCTGGCTAAAGACGGTTTTGAGGTAATTATTACCTATGTAAGCCGCCCAGACGGAGCTGACAAAGTCTGTTCCGAAATTAAAGCCGCCGGTGGTAAAGCAAAATCCTACAAACTGGATTCTTCTGACCGTGAAGCTGTTACCTCCTTTTTCAAAAATGAAATCAAGGGAAAGGTAAAACTTGATGTTCTGGTTAATAATGCCGGAATAACTAAAGACGGATTACTTGTCCGCATGAAAGATGATGACTGGAACAAAGTTCTGGACATCAACCTTACAGGAGCTTTCACCTGTCTGCGCGAATCCGCAAAGATTATGATGAAACAACGCTATGGAAGAATTATTAATATTTCCTCAGTAGTAGCTCAAGCCGGCAATGTCGGTCAGGCAAACTACGTTGCGGCCAAGGCCGGTCTTATAGGACTGACTAAAGCCAGTGCCATAGAACTTGCTCCGCGTAATGTCACAGTGAATGCCGTAGCTCCGGGATTCATAAAAACAGACATGACCGCAGAACTGACCGAAGAAGTTGTGGCGCATATGCTGGAAAATATACCGCTTAAAAAACTCGGAACATCCGATGATATAGCTAATGCCGTTTCCTTCCTTGCGTCGGAAAACTCCAGTTATATTACGGGACAAACTCTCGCCGTTAACGGCGGGATGTACATGTAAAAAACAAACTTAATGATTTGGAGGGGACCATGTCCGCAGCTGAAAAAGTAAAAGCAATTATCGTAGAACAGCTTGGCGTATCCGCAGACGAAATTAAAGACGACGCTTCCTTTGTCGAAGATCTCGGAGCAGACTCCCTTGATCTGACAGAACTCATCATGGCGATGGAAGAAGAATTCGATATTGAAATCGAAGACGAAGATGCTCAGAAGATCCTTAAAGTCAAAGATGCTATTAGCTTCGTTGAAGGCAAATAGTTTACTAGGCTTGTGATCTAAACAAGGCTTTTGAATGAGCGTCTTACTCGGCCCCTAAAGGGCGTAAGACGCTCCTTTTTTCATTTGCCACTCAACAATAATCTCCAACACATCTTACAGGCTAACATACCATGAACAGGGTAGTAGTAACCGGCCTTTCCGCCATCACCCCTATCGGTAATGACATAGATACCAGCTGGAACAACCTCCTTGCTGGTAAATCCGGCATCGCTAAGATCACATCTTTTGATGCGAGTGAATTCACATCTCAGATTGCCGGCGAAGTCAAAAATTTTGACCCGAAAACTTTCATTCCTGCTAAGCAGGCTAAGCGCATGGAAAGGTTTACACAGCTTGCTGTAGCCGCCAACGAAATGCTGCTTGAAAATGCCAAACTTAAGCTTGAAGGTGACGACTGCAAACGAGCTGGAGTTGTTATCGGAGTTGGCCTCGGTGGTCTTCAAACCATTGAGACGCAACACGCGAAACTACAGAAAAGTGGTCCTAAAAGAATTACTCCTTTCTTTATCCCGATCATTATCGGAAATATGGCAGCCGGACAGGTTTCCATATTTTCAGGAGCTCGTGGACCTAATATGTGTATGTGTACAGCATGTGCATCAGGAACACATTCCATCGGCGCAGCATATACTGACATTATGTTAGGCCGCGCTGACGTCATGATCTGCGGTGGTACTGAATCAACCATCACCCCGCTGGGTTATGCAGGATTCACTTCCATGAAAGCTCTTTCCACTCGTAACGACGACCCCGAAAAAGCTTCCCGCCCATTTGATAAAGATCGCGACGGTTTTGTAATGGGTGAAGGATGCGGATTACTGCTTCTTGAATCCCTTGATCATGCTAGAGCGCGCGGAGCTGAAATTCTCGGTGAAGTCGTAGGATTCGGAGCTTCATCCGATGCTTACCACATGACTGCACCACCAGAAGATGGAAGAGGTATGGCACTGGCTATGGAAGGTGCTATCCGTGAAGCTGGAATCGACCCTTCACAGGTTGATCACATCAACGCACACGGAACTTCCACATACCTGAACGATTTCTGCGAAACGAAAGCTATTAAAAAAGTTTTCGGAGATCACGCATACAATATCGCAATCACCGCGAATAAATCTCAGACAGGCCATCTCCTCGGCGGAGCCGGTGGTATGGAAGCTGTTTTCAGTGTTAAAGCCCTTGCTACCGGAATTATCCCCGGAACAGCAAATCAGCTTGAAGCTGACCCTGAGTGTGACCTCGATTACGGCAAAGACGGAATGCGCAAGAAACAGGCAAATTACGTCCTTAGCAACTCATTCGGTTTTGGTGGAACAAACGCCTGTATGCTCTTCAAAAAATTTGAAGATTAATTGGCCCCCTCTTTGTAAGGGACCGTCAAACTCTTGGAGCTTGTCATGGAAGAATTAATGATGAAAGATCCGGCTGTGGCCGCAACCATCACACGCGAAGTAACTCGTCAGATGACCGGTCTTGAACTTATCGCTTCGGAAAACTTTACTTCCACAGCGGTTCGTCAGGCAATGGGCAGCGTTATGACTCATAAGTACGCTGAAGGTTATCCAGGCAAACGTTATTACGGCGGTTGTGAATTCGTTGATCAGGTTGAAGATTTAGCCCGCGACAGAGCGAAAGAAATCTTCGGCTGCGAATATGTCAATGTTCAGCCTCATTCCGGTTCACAGGCCAATATGGCTGTATATTTCGCTGCTCTAAAACCAGGCGATACCGTTCTCGGTATGGATCTCTCTCATGGTGGCCACCTTACCCATGGAAGCCCAGTTAACTTTTCAGGTAAACTCTTTGATATTCACTTCTACGGAGTGGACCCTGAAACCAAAACTATCGACTATGATAACGTCTTAAAGATTGCAAAAGAATGCAAACCTAAGATGATCATAGCAGGTGCAAGCGCATATCCGCGTTTCATAGACTTTGCCCGCTTCCGTCAGATTGCTGATGAAGTAGGAGCCGTTCTCATGGTAGATATGGCGCACATTGCAGGGCTTATCGCCGCTGGCGTCCACCCTTCATGTATTGAGCACGCACACTACACAACTACCACTACCCACAAGACCCTTCGTGGTCCTCGCGGTGGTATGATCCTTTCCAGCGAAGAAAATGGAAAAGCTCTGAACTCCAATATCTTCCCCGGAATTCAGGGTGGACCGCTGATGCACGTTATTGCAGCTAAAGCAGTTGCTTTCGGCGAAGCTCTCTCCCCTTCATATATCGAATACCAGAAACAGGTTGTAGCTAACGCAGCCACATTAGCAAAACATCTCATGGATGCTGGTTTTGAACTTGTATCTGGCGGGACTGACAACCACCTTATGATGGTTGACCTGACCAACAAAGACATCACAGGCAAAGATGCTGAGATTGCTCTTGACGCCGCTGGTGTCACCGTCAACAAGAACACTATTCCTTTTGAAACCCGTTCTCCTTTCGTTACATCTGGAATCCGTATCGGTACTCCAGCGCTAACAACAAGAGGAATGAAAGAAAAAGAAATGGAAAAAGTTGCATCTTGGATTAGCGCAGGTATCGGCTCTATCGGCAATGAAACCAAACTTGCCGGAATTCGCAAAGAAATAGCTGAGTTTGCTAAAGACTTCCCATTATTTGCATATTAGCAAAGACAGATAATCAGTTGTCGATCAGCTGAAATCTTAATTTATATATCAAATTCATTGACATAAAGGCGGATTCGGATTTTTTTCCGAATCCGCCTCATCATCAAAAGCAGGGTGATCCTCATGGATAATAGACTTCCTTGGCCTGAATATTTTATGCGCATAACGCATCAAGTTGCAGAAAGAGCCACATGCACAAGACGCAAAGTAGGTGCTATTGCTGTCAAGGATAAACGAATCCTTGCTACAGGCTATAACGGTTCACCTTCTGACATATCTCACTGCGCAGACATTGGCTGCCTTCGCGAATCACTCGGAATACCTTCAGGACAACGTCACGAACTCTGCCGCGGTTTGCACGCGGAACAGAATGTTATCATTCAGGCTGCTGTTCACGGCATCAAGCTCCAAGGTTGCGAAATTTACTGCACCACTCAACCATGCCTTATCTGCACCAAAATGCTCATAAATACAGGCGTAACAGCAGTGTATTTTGCAGAAAGCTATCCAGACGAATTATCTGAAGCCATGTTTAAAGAAGCTGGAGTAAAGTTTGAACTTTTGCAGTTCGACATTTAATTCATCTGAACAGTTCATGGCCCGCGCCGTGAGTCTGGCTTTGCGTGGCAGAGCTCGCACAGCTCCCAACCCTACTGTTGGAGCTGTAATGGTTCGAGACGGACAAATTGTGGCTGAAGGATGGCATCAATATTGCGGCGGACTACACGCAGAGCGTAACTGCATTGCCGAGGCAAAAGCCCAAAATGTGGATATGACAAAATGTACCATGTTTGTAACGCTTGAGCCTTGCAACCATTACGGCAAAACTCCGCCATGCACCGAAGGAATTATTGAAGCCGGAATCCCTCACATTGTCGTAGGTACAAGAGATCCTAATCCAAAGGCTGCTGGTGGATTAGAATTCTTAAAATCTAAAGGTGTAAAAGTCGAAACAGGTGTACTTGAAGAGCAATGCCTCGACCTAATTTCCGACTTTCTGACCTGGCAGAATACTAACCGTCCATACTCAATTCTAAAACTGGCTTCCACACTCGACGGCAAAATTGCCGGAACAACCGGAAGACAGGAAGCGGTCTCCAGCCCTGACTCTTTCGAAGATGTTCAAAAACTCCGCACCATTGTAGGCGCGGTAATTATCGGCGGCAACACATTGCGTGAAGATAATCCTTCACTCAACTGCCGTCTTGAAATTAAGCCTGAAGGGTTCACACAACCCAAAGCTGTGGTCGTAACAACTAAACTTCCTAAAAATCATGAAGCATTTACTCTGACCACAACTCGCGCCAAAGAAACAATCTTCTGGACAACTACAGAGCAGGCTGCATCTGAAACCGCAAAAGAGCTTATTAATAAAGGTATTGAAATTATAGGTCTTCCCTGCGATGAAAAAGGACTTATATTTGATTACGGATTCAAATTTATGCGCGAAAAACACGGAGTGCTCCGCACCCTTTGTGAAGGCGGAGGCAAGCTGGCTTTATCACTGGTAGAGCAGGATTTGATCGATGAATTCGTAATGTATCAGGCTCCGCGTATTCTTGGAAACTCTCTCGCAAGAGCTAACTTTGCCGGATCAGACAAACAATTTATGGAAGAAGCCCTTAATTTCAGGGTCAGCCGCGTAAGCCAAAGCGGTTGTGATTTAAAAATAGTTTTCAAACCCGCTGACAGATAAAGGACCAAAGATGTTCACCGGACTTATTCAGGGTAAAGGCTCGATCGCAAAAGCTGAAAACAGAGGAAAAGAAACCCGTTTTACAGTAACTGCTCCTGAGATTAAAGATTATGCCAAAGGTGAATCCATTGCTATTAATGGAGTTTGTCTCACAGTTGAAACTTACAGTGACAGCTGGTTTTCATGTTACGCAAGTAAAGAAACCATGGACTGCACAAATCTCGGCGACTTAAAACCGGGATCTAAAATCAACTATGAACGAGCACTGGCTATGGGCGACAAACTTGGAGGACATATCGTCAGCGGACACGTTGATTGTATTGCTTCAGTAGAATCTGTAAGACCTGCCGGAGAATCAAAAACTTACAAAATCAAATTTCCTGTTGAGCATGGTCCTTTTGTTGTGCCTAAAGGTTCTATAGGGCTTGACGGTATAAGCCTGACTGTGAATAATTGCGGCGCTGACTTTCTGGAGGTTAATATAATTCCAGAGACACAGGATCAGACAACAATTTCAGACTGGAAACCAGGTTACCGTGTTAACATGGAAACAGATGTTATCGGTAAATATGTTCAAAGAATGCTCGGACCATGGACTGGAAAAACTGCATCAGCAAAATCAGAAAGTGCTGAAAGTAAATTAACAATGGATTTCCTCAGAAAAAACGGGTTTTAAAGCTGAATAAGGCTCAGCAAATAACATTTTAAAACATTCAAATAATGAAAAATTTGATCTTTTAAAAACATATTTCACCCTTTTTGTTTTTTAAGGTAAGAAGACATCTCCAGTTCGCAACTATCGAACCGGAAAAAATATAATGAACACTCCGAGATGCCGGAGCATGAGGATATCAAAATGCCTTTATGTACTATTGAAGAAGCGATTGAAGATCTCCGCGCTGGGCGCATGGTCATCATGGTGGATGATGAAGACCGCGAAAATGAGGGGGATCTTGTTTGCGCAGCTGAAAAAGTTACTCCTGAACTAATCAATTTCATGGCAACACACGGCAGAGGCCTTATTTGCCTAGCCATGTCCGGTGAAATGATCGATGCCATTAATCTTCCCCTGATGGCTCAAAATAATGATTCTCAGTTCGGAACTAACTTCACTGTTTCCATCGAAGCCCGTGACGGAGTGACAACCGGAATATCTGCAAAAGACAGAGCCACAACAATACTAGCTGCTGTTGCTGACGATGTTAAAGCTGAAGATATCGTCTCTCCCGGTCACATTTTCCCTCTCCGCGCCAAAGAAGGCGGAGTGCTTGTCCGCGCTGGACAAACTGAAGGAAGTGTAGATCTTGCTCGTCTATCAGGTCTTAAACCTGCGGGTGTCATCTGCGAAATCATGAAAGATGATGGAACAATGGCTAGAATGCCTGACCTCGAAATTTACGCTAAAAAGCACGACCTTAAAATTTGCAGCACCGAAGATCTTATCAAATATCGCATGAAATTCGGTAGTCACACTGTTAAACGTGAAGCTGAAGCTGAACTACCTACTCGCTGGGGCGATTTTAAAGCAATTGCCTTCCATTCAAGCGAAGATAACCGCACACATATTGCTCTGATTATGGGTGAAATTGATCCAACGGAACCAACTCTGGTCAGAGTGCACAGTGAATGCTTAACTGGTGATGTATTTGGTTCCATGCGTTGTGATTGCGGAGACCAACTAGCTTCAGCAATGTGCATGATCCGCAACGAAGGCAAGGGAGTCCTGCTCTATATGAGACAGGAAGGTCGCGGAATCGGCCTCGGCAACAAAATCAAAGCCTACCATCTTCAGGATCAGGGTTGCGATACTGTTGAAGCAAACGAAAAACTGGGATTCAAAGCAGACCTCCGTGAATACGGAACTGGCGCACAGATTCTGGTACAGCTCGGGATTTCTAAAATGATGCTTATGACTAACAATCCCAAGAAGATCATAGGCCTTGAAGGATACGGACTTGAGGTTACTCAACGCGTTCCAATTGAAATGGATGCGTGTGAAGTTAATTTCGACTATCTTAAAACCAAAAAAGACAAGATGGGCCACCTTCTGGAGCATCTGGAAGACAAAAAGAAATAACGGAGACAGACATGCACCATATCAATACTATCGAAGGTCAGCTTGACGCCAAAAATCTCAAGATTGCTTTGATTGCCGGACGTTTCAATGATTTTATTGTTGATAGACTAATTGGCGGAGCTGTTGACTACTTAGTACGTCACGGTTGCAGCAAAGAAAATATCACTTTGATCAAAGTTCCTGGAGCTTTTGAGCTTCCAGTAGTTACCAAAAAAGTTGCAGAAACCAAAACATTCAACGGAATCGTCTGCCTTGGTACTGTAATTCGCGGAGCTACACCTCACTTTGACTTCGTTTCAAATGAATGCGCTAAGGGAGTTGCTCAGGTCAGCCTTGATAATAATCTGCCAATCGGATTCGGAGTACTCACCTGCGACACCCTTGAACAGGCTATTGAACGTGCCGGCTCTAAAGGTGGAAACAAAGGTGTTGAAGCTGCTTCTGCTATGCTTGAAACTATCAGAGTTCTTGAGCAGATCTAAGCAACGTATTCTGAAACAACTCAGCCCATATCAGGCTGTTTTATTTAGTAATTATTACATGGGCAGCCGGACTCCGGTTTAAATCGGAGCCCGATTGCCCGTTGTGTTGTTTTAAAAACAATTTAATTGTATCGTACGGATACGGCGCAAGTGCGCCCGAACCAACAGGATTATAAAGTCAGATGTCCCAGACAAAAGGTTTACGCAGAAAAGGCCGTATATTAGCTTTCCAAGTTCTTTACGGCATCAGTTTTGTCCCCCCTCACGGAGGATGGACATGTGAACGTATATATAATCAGAGCCCCGCAGTTACCAGAGAAACAGATGAAGATCTCATCTTGTATGCTCGTGAACTCCTGCTCAGCATTTGGAATAAACTCGAAGAGTTGGATGAAATCATCACCAAGTATTCTAAACATTGGAAAATCGAGCGCATAGCCAAAGCAGAACTAGCGATCCTCAGACTCTCCGTATATGAACTGCTTTACAAGGCGGATATTCCCCTTAAAGTAGGTATCAACGAAGGGATCGAGCTTGCTAAAAAATTCGGTGATGATAATTCACGCAATTTCATCAACGGAATTCTCGACGCTGTTGCCCGCGATGTAGATAGCGGAAAATTCCCAATTACTAAAAAATTCTAATTACAATTATCCTTTCATCGGGAGCATGTCACTTTTCCGCTCTCATAAAAAGTAAAAGCAAGGATCTTACAATGGGCTTCGGAAAATACAACCCAGAAATAATTGAAAAAAAATGGCAGAAGGCTTGGACAGATACAGGAGCCTTCCATGTAGAAACAGATACATCTTGCCCCAAGTATTATGTATTAGAGATGTTTCCGTATCCATCCGGCAAAATCCACATGGGACACGTGCGTAACTACTCAATATCTGATGTAGTTGCCCGTTACAAAAGAATGAAAGGATTCAATGTCCTTCATCCCATGGGTTGGGATGCTTTCGGCCTGCCTGCTGAAAATGCTGCGATCAAAAATAAAACTCATCCTGCTGAATGGACCTATGCCAATATAGATGACATGCGTACACAGCTTTCACGCCTCGGTTACTCCTATGATTGGAGACGTGAAATGGCTACCTGTCACCCAGGATATTACAAATGGGAACAGCAGTTTTTCCTCGATTTCCTGAAAAAAGATTTAATCTACCGCAAAAAATCTCCAGTTAACTGGTGTGAAACCTGTAATACAGTTCTCGCAAACGAACAGGTTGAAGACGGTCTTTGCTGGCGTTGTGATACTCAGGTTGAACAGAAAGAACTTTCTCAATGGTTCATGCGCATCACTGATTACGCAGAAGAACTCCTTGAAAGCTTAAACAAGCTTGAAGGCGGATGGCCTGAAAGAGTTCTGACCATGCAACGTAACTGGATAGGTAAAAGTATCGGTGCTGAACTTGATTTTGAAGTTGCCGAAACAAGTGATACAATCAGTGTTTTCACCACCCGTCCTGATACTCTTTACGGTGCGACTTTCATGTCTCTTGCAGCTGAACACCCTATGGTGGAAAAGCTTATTGCAGGCAAGCCGGAAGCTGATAAAGTCCGTGAGTTCGTCGCAAAAGTTTCTAACATGGACCGCATTGTCCGTTCCGGTGATGACCTTGAAAAAGAAGGAGTATTCACAGGTTCATACTGCATCAATCCGCTTAACGGTGCAAAGATGCCCATCTACGTGGCAAACTTTGTACTCATGGGATACGGAACCGGTGCTGTAATGGCTGTTCCTGCACATGATCAGCGCGATTTTGATTTTGCTAAAAAATACAATCTGCCAATGCAGATTGTAATTCAGCCAGAAGGTGAAACTTTATCCCTTGAGGGCATGACTGGAGCCTTCACTTCTCCCGGAAGACTGATAAATTCCGGTGAATTCGACAATATGCCTAACGTAGATGCAAAAGGCGCAATTGTTGAATACTTAGGCAAAAGTGGTAAAGGTAAAAAATCCATTAACTATCGCCTGCGTGACTGGAATATTTCCCGCCAGAGATTCTGGGGGTCTCCTATTCCTGTTATTTACTGTGATGAGTGTGGAATTGTGCCTGTTCCAGAAAAAGATCTCCCCATCGTGCTGCCTGAAGATGCAATTATGAACGAAGATGGTCGTTCACCGCTTCCGCAGATGGATTCTTTTATCAATACAACCTGTCCTAAGTGTGGAAAACCTGCTAAGCGGGAAACCGACACGATGGATACTTTTGTTGAATCTTCATGGTATTTCCTGCGCTACACTGACGCACGCAAAGAAGACGGAGCTTTCAATCGTGATGCTCTGGATTACTGGCTTCCTGTTGATCAGTATATCGGCGGAATTGAGCATGCGATTTTACATCTGCTTTATGCAAGATTCTTCACCAAAGCACTGCGTGACGAAGGTTACACAGGTCTTGATGAACCTTTTGCAAACCTGCTTACTCAAGGAATGGTCCTCAAAGACGGTGCTAAGATGTCAAAATCTAAAGGCAACGTTGTAGACCCTAATGCCATGATTGCAAAATACGGTGCAGATGCAACAAGACTCTTTATTTTGTTTGCTTCTCCACCGGAAAAAGACCTCGAGTGGAGTGATCAGGGACTAGAAGGAGCTTCCCGCTTCCTTAACAGAATCTGGCGACTCGCTGAAGAACTTGAAGGTTCAATATCTCCTGTAGGACCATGTGCTTCACCAAACGGAATCACTCTTCCATCCGAAGCTAAGAATCTGCGCCGTAAAGAACACGAAACAGTCAGCCGCGCAAACCGTGACATGGAAAATAAATTCCAGTTCAACACGGTAATTGCAGCGACAATGGAACTGGTCAATGAAATGTATTCTCTTAAGGATACTCTTCTTAAAAGTGACGGCGGTAAATTTGCTTTGTCTTCAGCTTTCAGCACAGTGCTGACTGTTCTTGCTCCAATCACTCCTCACCTCTGCGAAGAGCTTTGGGGGATTATGGGGTATGAAGGATCAATTGTCGCGGCTGCATGGCCTGAATATGATGAATCAGCACTTGTCACTGACGAACTGCTCATTATCGTTCAGGTAAACGGAAAAATGAGAGCAAAACTATCTGTTCCGTCATCTGCCTCGAAAGACGAAATTGAAAAAGAAGCTCTTGCTCATGAAAATGTTGTTAAAAACATTGAAGGCAAGACAGTTAGAAAAGTGATCGTTGTTCCGGGTAAACTGGTCAACATCGTTGCCAATTAGACATTATTGCGGAGCGGCTTATGTCGCTCCGCTTTTTCAATATTAACAGCAACCCGCAAAACGCGGCTAACAGGGACTCTTCAGAATGATCGCCATTAACCACGTAAAACGACTCTTATTACTTCTATGTCTCGTTTTCATCGTCAGCGGATGCGGTTATCAAAATTCTGCAAGCGAACCGAACAAACTCCCTGAGCAGTTTAGAAAAGTCGCTATTGCCGAAGTATCCAACCCTACACTTGAACGCTGGCTGGAACCTGATATCAGATCAAGACTAAGAGATGAGATCACACGTCGCGGACAACTTACATGGGTTAATAAACCACAAGCAGACGCTCTTTTCAAAATCAGAATCGTAAGTTTTTCAAACGGCAGCCGCGTACTTGGTGATGATGATACTACACTAAAATATGATGCAACTCTAAGAGTTCAGATGCGTATAACAGATGCCGCAGACGGTCATACAATCTGGAATTCAGGGACTGTGAGTGTAACTGAATCATATTTTTCAGGGCAAGAAGATGCTACAAACAAGCTGGTTGTTGAACTCATGATACGCAGACTTGTTGACCGCATGAATCAGGCTTACTAAGAAAATCAATTTTCCTGAAAAGCGATGCATTCGTGCATAAAATATTATGCACGAATGCACTAAAATAGCGGTTGATTTTCAAGACTAATGCAATCTGATTTAGAATCAATTCCCCGTTAATAAGAAGCAAAAACTCAAGCAGGATAAACATGTCCAGACCGGGATACATTTTTCTCACCTGCCCTGATGCGGAGCTGCTCCATGGCCGCATTGCCGAAATTCTTGATAGCAACAATGCTTCTGATTTTGAAAAAAAAGTATACTGGGCTGACGACGAACTTCCGTCCACATTCTGGGACGATCTGACCCTCCAAACTCTTTTCGGTTCCAGCAAAGCGATCATATTACGCCGTGCCCACACTCTAAAAGTCGCCACTTGGAAAGTACTTGATAAGGCCTTATCAGCTCTTTCCGACTCGTCTTTTTTATTTCTATGCTTAGAAGGCGCATGGACTAAGAAAAGTGCACCTATCCCAGCTGTTCTAAAAAAACAGAAATGCTGGAAATACGCAGAAAAACAGAACTGGGTATGGCAATCCGCAGGACTTGATGAAAAATCAATCACAGGTTTTATAAATCAATGGTCAGCACGCACCTCAATCCTTATGGACAACAGCGTTAAGCAGGCTTTAACTAAAGCCCTGCCTAAAGACGCCAGAGCAGCAAAGCTCGAACTAGATAAACTTGAACTAGCTACCGGCCCTGAAAAAAAGCTACTCATGGGCCATTTAGACATGATTGCTTTTTCAGAAGACATGAATTTTTTCGAATTCATGAATTCCATGTCGCAAGGCGGAGATACTATAGAAATTTGGCGGAGAGTTCTTACAAATCATATGGAAAAAGATTCCATGATCTTTATGCTTACAGCGTCCCTCACTCGCGAAGCACGAAATTTATGGATGATGTTGCACGGGGAAGAATCATCCGTAGGATTACCTCCATTTGTTAAAAAACAAAAAAAAGCTTTAGCACAGCGGTTAGGACCTGCACGCATCGCTAAGATTTTCGACATCGTCCTTGAAGCTGAAATCGGAATTAAAACAGGAAGCCGGAGGCCGGAGCAGGCTCTCGAACTTTTTGTTGCCGCACTAACAAGTCTTTTTGCAGTACCTCAATCAAATCGTAGAAGATAACCCTTATCTTTTCTATTCTGAGTCTTTAATCTTTCTGAACAAACTCCCCTTTTTTTAAACTTGAAAACTTTTTTTTAACCCAAACAGTGATTTTTAATCAAAATATGATCAAATCCATACACGCATAGGTTGATTTGCCGTGACATCCAGTTTATCTCATACTCATGTATATTGACGTAAAAAACATTAATTTTATCTTTTTTTTACATCTTTTTCGATTATTTTGACTCATTTTGACGACTTTTTAACTATAAGACTTGCCAAAGCAGACTTACTATTTATTTATGAATGACAAACCGCACTACCATGGACACCGCCAAAGACTAAAAGAGCGTCTTTGCAATAACTCTCAAAATTTGGCGGACTATGAAATCCTAGAGCTTATGCTCGGGCAGGTGCTTCCAAGGCAAGATACAAAACCCATAGCCAAAGATCTGCTGGCAGAATTTGAAACACTGGGTGGAGTTTTTAAAGGCTCTGACGAAAGACTGAAAAAAATTACTGGAATCGGCCCGGGAGTTTTAACTTATTTTAAACTTCTTCGTGAATTCTGGACAAGAATGGCCGAAGAACCGATGTATGTGCAAGATGCCCTTTCATCTCCAGATGCTGTTTCAAGAGCAGCCATAGCACGAATAGGTAATTTGGAAGTTGAACAATTCTGGGTAGCACTGGTCAACAACGGGAATAAAGTGATATGCTGGGAAAAGCTTACGAAAGGCACTGTCGATAAAACGGCTGTTTTCCCACGAGAAATTGTTGCGCTAGCTCTCAGACACAACGCAAGCGGAGTAATTCTGTCTCATAATCATCCCGGTGGAGACCCTTCTCCGTCCCCGGAAGATTTGGCAAGAACAATGGAAATTAAATCAGCTTGCCGGGAACTTGATATACGTCTGCTTGATCATGTTATTGTTACAGCAGACAGGCATTACAGTTTTATGGAATCAGGACGATTATAATTCGACCTCAATCCCAGAGGAAACTAGACGAACAGGAGCTATCACTGAGTGCTGGTAAGGTTCAAAGTATATTCTTTCGTTCATGGGTAACGATTAAGACGTGTCCCTTAATTTTAACGGCTGGGTTAAAAATATAGATGGCAAAAGATTGAAATTCTATTTCAAGGCAGTGAAACAGATATTGACAAGATTAAAAGACTTCTTGTCAATCCTTCTTTAGCGCAGATCAAAGACTTTAAATGTGACGAGATTAATTACGACATAATGCACGATTTATTTGAAACAAGGTGAATTGATATTCGCCATAGCTTTATGCCAAGCTTTCGTAATGTAAACAAATGTTTCCAGACTCATTCCTAAAAAGACTGAGATTGAAAAGATTTATTCATTATATTGTTAAATAAACAACCACCTTTGACATAAGGATCTTCCGTTGAAAAAAAAGAAATCACCTATTAAGCCGCTCAAGATGCGCAAAAAGAACAAAGCCGGCCCAATAAAAAATGTTAAAGCAAAGAGTTTATCTGATGCCGGAAACAATCAGGGGCTTAACAAGCCGCCAGTTTCTCCGCTAAATGTTCTTCATGACACTGCGGACCTGCTGGATGAAGCCGGAAATATTGCTGAAAGTGCACAGGAAAACATTCCTACAACTCTGCCAGTGCTGGCAGTGCGTGATATAGTTGTATTCAACTACATGATTCTGCCACTGTTTGTAGGTCGCGAAAAATCAGTAAGCGCTGTTGAAGCTGCAATGACCGGTGACCGTTACGTAATGATCCTCACACAGCAGGACGAAAGTATTGAAGCTCCTGAGCATGACGATCTTTACACCACCGGAACGGTTTGTATGATTATGCGCATGCTCAAAATGCCTGACGGTAGGCTCAAAGTGTTGGTGCAAGGTGTATCAAGAGCTAAAGTAAAAAGATTTATCGGATCTGAACCGTTTCATATAGCTGAAATCGAAACTATTCCTGAACCGGCTGTAAGCGATATTTCTTCTGAACAGGAAGCACTGGTCAGATCATCACGCGAGCAGAGTGAAAAGATTCTTACACTACGCGGAATTTCTTCCTCTGACATTATGAGCGTGCTTAATAATGTAAATGAACCGGGCAGACTCGCAGACCTTATAGCATCCAATCTGAGAATGAAGGTCGCTATTGCCCAGTCTATACTTGAATGCGAAGAACCAGTTGAACGATTAACACTGGTCAACACTCAGCTTACTCAGGAAGTTGAAGTCGCTTCCATGCAGAACAAGATTCAGAGCAGAGCAAAAGAAGGCATGGACAAAGCTCAACGTGATTTTTATCTACGCGAACAGCTTAAAGCCATCAAAGGTGAACTTGGGGAATCAGCTGACGAAGCTGAAGAAATGGACGAAATACGTGAGGCCATTAAAAAGGCTAAAATGCCTAAAGATGTTCGCGCTGAAGCGGAAAAACAGCTCCGCCGCCTCGAATCCATGCACCCTGACGCATCCGAGGCAACCGTTATCAGGTCGTACCTTGACTGGATGACTGAGATTCCTTGGAAAAAACAGTCCCGCGACCGCCTGGATATCAAAGAAGCTAAAACAATATTAGATGAAGATCATTACGATCTTGAAAAAGTTAAAGAACGTATCCTTGAATATTTAAGTGTACGCAAACTGAATCCTTCAATGAAAGGTCCTATCCTTTGCTTTGTGGGCCCTCCAGGGGTTGGTAAAACTTCGCTAGGTCGTTCTATTGCGCGCAGTTTGCAACGCAAATTCCACCGTATGTCTCTTGGCGGAATGCGTGATGAAGCAGAAATCCGTGGCCATCGCAGAACCTATATAGGCTCCATGCCCGGGCGCATTATTCAGGCAATGAAACAGTGCGGAACCCGCAATCCTGTTCTTATGCTGGATGAAATAGATAAACTCGGTTCAGACTTCAGAGGCGACCCATCTTCTGCTTTACTTGAAGTTCTCGATCCTGAACAGAACAACTCTTTTACCGACCATTACTTAAACGTTCCTTATGACCTTTCAAAAGTAATGTTCATTTGCACAGCTAACGTTTTGGACTCCATCCCACGTCCTTTGCTTGACCGCATGGAAGTTATCAGACTCCCCGGTTACACAGAGCATGAAAAAGTCAAAATTGCCCGCCGTTACCTTCTTTCCCGTCAGGCAAAGGAAAACGGGCTCGGGGAAAATGAACTAACCATGACTGATGAAGTTCTGGCTAAAATTATTAAAGAATACACTCGCGAAGCAGGTCTTAGAAACCTTGAGCGCGAAGTGGGAAGTGTATGCCGTAAACTGGCCCGCAAAAAAGCTGAAGGCGAAAGCGGACCGTTTGAAGTGACTAAAGAGAATCTTCAAAAACTACTCGGTATTCCAAGGTATCTTGAAGACGAACGAGAACACATACTTCCTCCTGGAGTTGCTGTAGGTCTGGCATGGACTCCTGTGGGCGGGACAACTCTACATATTGAAGTCTCTGCTATGCCCGGCAAGGGCAAACTGCTCCTTACCGGACAGCTTGGAGATGTAATGAAAGAATCAGCGCAGGCCGCAGTTTCCTTCGCCCGCCGCCATGCAGATGAATATGGAATCAGCCCTAACTTCCACGAAGAACAGGACCTGCATATTCACGTACCTGATGGCGCAACACCTAAAGATGGACCTTCAGCAGGTGTTACACTGGTAACTGCACTTATTTCTGCGCTCACCAATATTCCTGTTGATCCAGAACTTGCAATGACAGGTGAAATATCCCTGCGCGGACGAGTCTTGCCAGTCGGCGGAATCAAAGAAAAAATTCTTGCTGCGGTATCACTTGGAATGAAGCGGGTTCTTATTCCTTCACAGAATGCGAAAGACCTTGAAGATATTCCAGACGAACTGCGCAGTAAAATTGAAATTACTCCGATTGAAAAAATCGAAGAAGTATGGCCGATTGCTAAGACCAAATAGCACCTGTCATCAATTACTCCACATAAAACGCGGCTTACTGACAAGTAGGCCGCGTTTTTTATTGCAATTTCCGTAAGCGTACTTATATGGGCTTAGGACATTGCCCGCTAAGCTGTTTTGGGCTATGCAATTTTCTCGACAATACTTTCAAAACATGGAGTAATTCATGCCAATATACGAATTTAAATGTGCAGACTGTGGAAAAGTGTTTGAAGAACTTGTTTTCAACCGTGATGAATGCCCTCCCTGTCCAGAGTGTAAGTCTACCGGAACAGAAAAACTTATTTCTGCCTGTAAGTTCAAAAACGGTGGAGCTTCAGACTCAAGAGACATGGGCGCACCTGCTCCATCTGCGCCGTCATCCGGTGGCGGCTGTTCGGGATGTTCAGGTGGGAATTGCTCTTCCTGCGGCTGATTCAGTAACTAATTTCAAAATTAAACGGCGGCATAATGAGAAAAATAACCATCGCGACACGTGGCAGTAAACTTGCTCTCTGGCAGGCAAATCATATTTCAGATCTTCTTCGCAGCGAATACCCCGATATCGAAGTACAACTGCTCAAGATTAAAACCAAGGGCGATAAAATTCTAGACGTTCCACTTGCAAAAGTTGGTGGTAAGGGACTTTTTGTAAAAGAAATTGAAGAAGCCCTGCTTGCCCAAAAAGCTGATTTAGCTGTACACAGCATGAAAGATGTACCGACAGAACTTCCTGAAGGACTTGAAGTCGGAATCATCCCGCCAAGAGAAGCAGATACCGATTCTCTCCTCTCCGTAAAATACGATTCGCTTAAAGATCTGCCAATCGGCGCAGTTGTCGGAACAAGCTCTCTGCGCAGGCAGTCTCAGCTTCTTACTTTGCGCAGCGATCTTAAAATCAAATCACTTCGCGGTAACCTAGATACCCGTGTAGGAAAGCTTTTAGCTGGAGAATTTGATGCCATAGTTGTTGCAACAGCAGGCATGAACAGACTTAATCTTTCCGCTCCTAAGAGCGAAATTCTCGGGCCTCCACACTTTCTTCCGGCTGTAGCTCAAGGCGCACTAGGAATAGAATACAGAATCGAAGACACAGAAATTCAGGACATTCTAGCATTCCTTCACGATGAAGATACTGCGCGTCAGGTTCGCGCTGAACGCGGCTTCCTGACAGGTCTTGACGGCGGATGTCAGGTCCCTATTGCCGCATGGTCAGTGCTAAAAGACAATCAGATCAAACTGACAGGATTTGTGGCGGATATCGATGGAAGCAGCCCTATCAGACTCGAAAAAAGCGGCTCTGCCGATGAGGCTTGGGAACTCGGAACCAGCTTAGCTGATAACGTACTTGCTGCCGGAGCTAAAGAAATTCTCGATCGCGTCTATGATAAATGCAAAGCTTGATATCCTGAAAAGTTTCCGCACCCTGCCTGGAGTAGGCAAGTCGATTGCCGAAGATCTTTGGAACATGGGGTATCGCTCTCTTGAGGAAATTAAGGGGGAAGATCCGGAAAACATGTATCTGCGTCTGGAAGAATTAGCCGGACAGCATGTTGATCGTTGCATGCTTTATGTTTTTAGGTGTGTTGTTTACTGTGTTAATAATGAAGAACGTACCCCGCACCTAGAGCAATGGTGGAACTGGAAAGACTAATTTTTTCCTGTTCAGCTTTAGAGAATTTAAGCCCGATATCTTTTACATCCCTTTTGATGTACAAGATATCGGGCTTTTTCTTATTAAAATCAAAAAATATTTCCGTAATTTGGTAATACTCCTAAATCGTTAATCATACAATTTAAGACTCAACATTAAGTTTTATTAAGACCAACCGATAAGACTTTTAAACAGGATCTTTCCACAGAACCTATTTTACTTATAACTTCCACGGATGGAGGCCTACAATGACTAATTCTTTAAATCTTGGACAAGTGGCTCAGGCTGCCCCGCAAAGGGAAATGGAAACTTTAGCTGACTCTATGAAGGTGTTACAACGCAGGAGATTGCACAGACAAGCTTTTGCTGATCCTTCGATGCACCGTGAACTTGTAAAGATTGAATCTTCACCAGTATACAATGCCAGTGGAAATCTTATTCAGGCTGTAAGTTCAAGCCACGGTAGTGCATAACATTCAGTACCACCTCCATAAGAGTTTAAAAAATCCTGACCTATTTATGACAAAAGCGCGTAACTGTAACAGATACGCGCTTTTTTAATTTTATAAAATAACACAATCATATTACCCGATTCGCAGCCGCCCTCTACTATTGTCAAACGAAACAACCTGTCCGACATGTTCTGCCAAGTCACTTGCTTCAAGAAGCATATCTTTAGCCTGCTGCAACTTTTCCGCAGGAACAGCTAGAATTAACCCACCGGAAGTCTGGGCATCAAAAACAAGATCAGTCTTAATAGGATCAACCCCTGTAGCTGTTTCCACCTGTGAACTGCAAAAATTACGATTGGCAAAACTGCCTGCCGGAATCAAGCCCATCGATGCCAGATCAATAACCTCGTCCATAAACGGCACTTTATCAAGCCACAGTTCAACAGCTACGCCTGAAGCTTCCGCCATCTCCAAAACATGCCCGCCAAGCCCGAATCCGGTAATATCGGTGGCTCCTTTTAAGCCCAGCTCACGAATGACTTTTCCGCCGCCGCTGTTTAAACGGGAAGACCATTTATAAACATCCCTCTCAAAACGTTCTGCGCCGTCCCAGTCAGCTTTTAAGGCTGTCGCCAGCACTCCAGTTCCGAGAGGTTTGGTTAAGAGCAACTGATCGCCCTCACGCAGTCCTTTGTTCGAGGCAAAACCGGCAGGGTCTACAAATCCGGTGACTGAAAGACCATATTTAATTTCATCATCTTCAACACTATGCCCGCCAGCAAGGACAGCTCCGGCCTCGCGGGTTTTATCCATGCCGCCTTTAAGAATCTCGCGCAGCACTTCGCCACCCATTTTTTTCATGGGATAACAAACTATATTCATAACTGTCCAAGGCTCTCCGCCCATGGCATAAACATCGGATAAAGAATTAGCCGCAGCAATCTGACCAAACCAATACGGATTATTAACAACAGGTGTAAAGAAATCCAAAGTCTGAACAAGGGCTTTGCCCGCAGGAAAAGACACTATGGCGGAATCTTCATTCCCCCCTAGTCCGGTCAGCAGACGTTCGTCTTCCACGGCTAACCCTTCAAGCACTTGCGCCAGGTCCCCCGGAGCAATCTTGGCGGCTCAACCCGCGGCTTTAACAGACTTGACCAGTTCCCAAGCGGACATAGTCATTCTCCTTTAAGTAATTATCAGTTTCCAGAATCAACTCCGGCATCATCAAATGTTGCCATATCATTATAAATATTAGCTGCTGCCCGAAGCATAAACATACTCAAAGCAGCCCCTGATCCTTCACCAAGCCTCATATCAAGATGCAATAAAGGTCTTCTGCCGAGAGCTTTCACAACTCCTGCATAACCGGGCTCTGCTGACGCATGACTCAAAACGGAATATCCGCTGACAGCCGGACAGAGCTTACACGCAGCAGCGTAAGCCGCAGTTGAAATAAAACCGTCAATACAGACCATCTGCCTGTTCTTTGCTCCGCCGATGATAAGCCCTGCCAGAGCGGCAATCTCATACCCGCCTAAAGCTGTTAGAATTGTAAGAGGGTCACCGGTTTTAATGGCATCCTTATTTGCAATAAGCGAATTACAAACAACCCCAGTTTTTCTGACTATACCTTCGGCATCAATTCCGCCACCAGGGCCAGTTACAAATTTAGGATCAAGATCGTAAAAAGCGCAGTACAAAGCTGTTGAAGGAGTTGTGTTTGAAACCCCCATTTCACCGGTTCCAAGAGTTTTAATCCCTTCACTGTATGCCTCGTCTGCCAAATCAATACCAAGAAATATGGCCTTTAAGCAATCTTCCTCAGTCATAGCCGGACCTTTAGAAATATTTGCTGTGCCGCAATTAATTTTACGCTGTATCAAATTAGAATGGTCAGGGAAAGGTCCGCCTGCGCATCCGGCATCAACGACCAGTAGTTCTACGCCGGAAGTATTTGCAAGAACGTTGATACCTGCGCCTCCGCGAAGAAAATTTTCAACCATCTGGCGGGTTACTTCCTGAGTGAAAAAGCTGACGTTTTCAGCATTAACACCGTGGTCTCCGGCAATAGCATATATACGGGCCGGATCAGACTTAGGAGGATTACCACCGGAAGCCATATACATTTTTACAGCAAGGTCTTCTAAACGGCCGAGACTGCCTATGGGCTTGGTCAAATTATCCAGATGAGCTCGTGCATATTTTTCAAGCGCAGCATCAACTTCTGCCACACTTGAAATAACGGCTTCTAAATCTGCTCTGGAGTAACTTTTCATATATTTTACCTTAAAATAATTATCTTTGATGCCCTATGGGCTTAGTTATGAAGATCATGCTCATGGCTGCTCACGAAGTGAGGCTTCTCTTTATTGTGCTATCATAGTGGATTATGCTAATCTGCGCTCCATAATGAAAAAGAAAACTTGCATATTGCAGGCTAACTGCCAAGGTGAACCAATTGAGGATCTTTTAAATTTAAGTCCTGAATTTAAGGAAAGTTACAACACTTACCGTTTCACCAACTATATACGAGAGCCGATACCGGATGAACTTCTTTCAAAGTGCGACCTTTTTCTGTACCAACATCTTGCGAAAGGATGGGGTGAACTATCTTCGGAGACCATTTGCTCCAAGCTGAAAGACACATGCAAAACCATCGCTTTTCCGAGCATGCTTTTCATCCACTACTGGCCGCTCTGGTCACGGCAAAAAGGATTCGACTACCCTGACATTTTTCTGGAATCTCTATTTGAAAGAGATCTTGACGAATCCCAGATTATACACCTCTTTATGAATGCCAAGCTGACAAATATCTACGACTTCAAATCAATAATTGCTGAATCTGAAAAAATAGAAAGACAGAAAGAAAGTTTCTGCTCTGCAAAATACGTCGATCACATTCTTGCAAACTACAAACAGAGAAAACTTTTCAACACTATTAATCATCCGGGGAAAGAACTACTGACAAATACTGCGAACGCAATCTTGTTCGAGTTGAATCTCAGTGAACTGACCACAGCTCATATAGGGGCATTCCCAGAACCGTTCCCGGACTTTGAACAGCCTATCCATCCACAAATCGCCGAATATCTGGGCTTAGAATTCTGCGGCCCAGACACACGCTACCATGTATACGGAGCAGAGCTGACTTTCAGAGAATATGCCATACGTTACATAAAATGCCGCAAACTGGGCATGGAAGATTTCATAGGATTCCTACAGGCTACAGCTCATAAATCCTGAACAGCACAGTACCACTATCTCGATCTTACTTTTTATTCAGATCAGGTGGCCCCATAATGATCATTTCAGCAAGGGTGAGATCTACTTTGGGCATAGTCTTAATCTTGTTACCAAGCAAAGCCATTTCCAGCCCGACTAAATCTCTGTAAAGTGGGGTTCTATCCAGAACAGGGACGTTCTCCATATTTTCTGTAAGAGCCTGACACTTGAAACATCCTGGGAAAGCATGCTGCTCACCGTTCGGTTGTTGCAAGGTGTTCACAACTCCGTGCATACGACAGATCATGAGTCTGTGCTTGTATGCACCGCAAAGGCCATCATCATTTAATGGACACATAATCTTGGGACGCACACCATTTTCAAGCATAGCGCGTGCTCCACGCACATAATCCTCGGCCCGCCTTATGTATTCATTTCTTTTTTCTTCAGTAAGCTTGTTTAATCCCTGCCATAAATACAGCCACTCAACATATGTATGGTGCTGAAAATAGCTGGTACAACAGTTTTCTTCACAATTTTCACACGAAAGCCCAATACGAGCGGAAGTATCTGCATAAACTGAAGCCATACGCTCATAAAGAGAATCAAGTTTACGAAAAACAGTTTGTCTGGTCATTTTTTTCATGGATTATAGAACCTTAACTTACTTTTATTCTTGTATTGATTTTAGCCACTGAGAAATTTTCTCAGCACATTCAGCAGAAGAAAATTTATCTGTATCAACTGCAAAATCAGCATAGCGTTCGTAAAGAGGAACACGTTCATTAAAGAGACTTTCAACGCTTTGGTCGGGTCTTATAGCCAGTCCCCGACCGTCACCTTTACCAACCCGCTTAAGGCAGGTTTCACATCCCATACGCAAGTAAATAACAGGGCCGAGGCTTTTAAGCCTTTCCATCGCCCGCTCGCCGTAAACAACACTTCCTCCGGTGGAAACCACTGTTCTTATAACGCCGAGAGTAGAAAGGATTTCTTCTTCAGCCCCACGAAAGCCCGCAAGCCCAAGATGATCCACTACTTCCTGAAGCGGCCTTCCATAGAAAGACTCCACTACCAGATCTGTATCAATAAATTCCCAGCCTAATTTTGCAGCAAGAAGCGGTGCAAGCGTTGATTTTCCAGCTCCGGCCATTCCTATAAGGCTAACAGCGCACTCATCTGAAAAGACTAATTCCCTATCACTCATATGAAAACGAACCTTCCGGTTTTAATACAAATTTTTAATTAATTATTCAGGCAGAATAAGCACAACTTTATCTTCATCATCATGCTCTTTTACAAGAACATTTACATGCTCATCTTCACCTGTCCGCACTTCCTTCCCTACATAATCAGCACGAATAGGCAGCTCACGGTGTCCGCGATCAATAAGTACCAGCAGCTCAACTCTACGGGGTCTGCCGAAATCTAGAATAGCTTCAAGAGCCGCACGAATTGTTCTTCCTGAGAAAAGGACGTCATCAACAAGAATAATTGATGCGCCTTCAATATCAAAAGGTATTTCTGTACAATTAATACTCGGTTGGCGGCTTAAATTTGTCCAATCGTCACGGTAAAGATTGATATCAAGCTTGCCGAGGGGGATTTTCCTTCCAAGTCGATTGTCGAGCAGGTCCTTAAGCCTCTGAGCCAAATCTGCGCCGCGACGCTGAATCCCTATAATGGCAAGCTTTTCGCAGTCACCGCGGCGCTCGGTAACCTCAGAAGCAAGTCTATCAAGCGTACGGGATATATCTTTTTCTGAAAGGATAATCTTTTGTTTTTGCATATTACTCCGCCTTTGAAGAAATTGAACTTTATATTCAAAACTTTTTTTATTTTAAGATTCAGTCCACGGTATAATCACTTGCAAAAATCACATTGGTAATTACACTTAGCTACAGTAAAATGATTCTCAATATTATCTTTCGCCGCTTGGTTTCGCAAATAGCTATAAAAAATGTAACAGGGCAATGCAATCCCTGAACAGTACCTAGGCAATATATATTGCAGGAAAAACTATGAATACACTTTTTGAAATAAAAGGGATGACCTGCTCGGCATGTTCATCAAGACTCGAAAGGGTCATCAATAACGTGGATGGAGTTAAGCATGCCAGCGTCAATCTGGCTACTGAATCCTTAAGCGTAAATTTTGATAATGAGTCGGTTTCAACCGCTGAACTCATTAAAATGGTTGAGGATGCTGGATTTGAAGCTACTGAAAAAATTGCAGGAACAGAGATCCTTTTGCCTATATCCGGCATGACCTGCTCGGCTTGTTCATCAAGACTTGAACGGGTTTTAAATAATACGGACGGAATAATCAAAACAGGAGTCAGCCTACCCGGAGAAACTGCAACTATAAAATTTAATTCAGCGATTATTTCACTAAGGGAAATAAGACAAGCCATAAAAGATATCGGGTTCGAAGCCGGAGAAATAGAATCTGCGCAGAATGCTCATAAAAATTTTGAAATCAGACGTGAAGAAAGTGCAGCAAAATTAGCTTTAATGAAAAAAAAGCTGATTTATGCTTTAGTATTCACCATTCCTTTGCTCATCATAACAATGGGGCACATGATTGGTATGGGGCTGCCTTCTTTTATAAGTCCGCATGAATCTCCTCTAGGATTTGCCCTCGTTCAACTTTTCTTGACTTTACCTGTAATCTGGTTCGGTAAAGATTTCTACACCCATGGTATCCCGAACATTATGCGCGGCGCTCCAAACATGGATTCATTGATCGCAGTAGGAACATCTGCGGCGTTTGTATATTCCTTCTGGAACCTTGTTGAAATTGCAATCGGTGTTGATCCTATGGCAAAAGCCATGGATCTTTATTTCGAGTCCGCCGCAACGATTATTACGCTTATTCTGCTAGGAAAATTTCAAGAAGGACGTGCTAAATCACGCACTTCAGAAGCCATTGAAAAATTAATGGATCTGACTCCGGCAATGGCCATCCTACTCGAAAACGGTAAACAGATTTCAACTCCGATCGAAGAAATCGGAGCCGGTGATAATATTCTGATTCGCCCCGGTGACAGAGTCGGCGCGGACGGAACTGTGTATGAAGGACGCTCTGAACTGGATGAATCAATGCTCACAGGTGAGAGCATGCCTGTATCAAAAACGGCCGGAGACTCCGTTGCAAGTGGTACGGTAAATACAGGCGGCGGAGCACTAAAAGTACGGGTGAAAAATGTCGGAGAAAACACTGTTCTTTCGCGCATTATTAAACTCGTTCAAGAAGCTCAAGGGTCCAAAGCTCCTATTTCCAGCCTTGCGGATACTGTGAGTTTTTATTTCGTGCCTACGGTAATGGCTGTTGCGGTTCTTTCCGGTCTCAGTTGGTACGTTTTCAGTGCAGAACCTTTTTCTTTTGCCCTGCGCATTTTCATCAGCGTAATGGTTATTGCCTGCCCGTGCGCAATGGGCCTTGCTACCCCGACAGCAATTATGGTCGGAACAGGACGCGGAGCTCAGCTCGGTGTACTTGTTAAATCAGGTGAAGCTCTTGAAACAGCTGGCAAAATTAACACCATGATCTTCGACAAGACAGGCACTTTAACTTACGGTCAGCCAGAGCTAGTCGATATATTTCTAGCGGATGGACAAAATGCAGAAGAACTGCTGTCTCTCGCAGCTTCAGCAGAACAGCAGTCTGAACACCCCCTTGCGAAAGCAGTTCTGCGCGCGGCTGAAAAAAAAGAATTATCTCTACCCGAAACAACTTCATTTAATGGAGTAGCAGGGCTCGGCATTGCAACAAAGACAGACGGACACTCAATGCTGCTTGGCAATAAAGAATACCTGAGTCGTAATTTTGTAGCAGCGCTTGATGGTAAAAACGCTGTGGAAGCAGCCTCTCGCTTCGAATCGGCAGGACAAAGCCCACTTTATATAGCCATAGACGAAAAACTTGCCGCAATAATGGCAATTGCTGATAAAATTAAAAAAGAAGCTCCTGCGACAATAAAAAATCTTCACGCCTTAGGCGTAAAAACTGTCATGCTTACCGGAGACAACGAAAAAGTTGCCAGAACAATAGCAAAAAGCGCGGGAATCGATGAAGTAGTCGCACAAGTAATGCCGGACCGCAAAGCCGAAGTTGTTAACAGAGAAAAAGCTAAAGGAAGAAAAGTAGCAATGGTGGGTGACGGAATCAACGATGCTCCGGCTCTTGCCTCAGCGGATCTTGGAATTGCTATGGGAACAGGAATTGATGTTGCCATTGAATCAGGCGATATAGTGCTGATGAAAGGGGAACTAACAGGAGTTCTAACAGCTTTAGCACTCAGCCGGGCTACTGTTAGAAACATCAAGCAGAACCTTTTCTGGGCCTTTGCTTTCAATATACTGGGAATTCCAATTGCGGCAGGGGTGCTCTACATTTTCGGTGGGCCGACTCTTTCACCTATGTTTGCCGCTGCGGCAATGTCGATCAGTTCAGTAACTGTCGTTACAAATGCACTGAGGCTGAAATTTTTTACAGTTTGATCAGATCAAAAAAAAGGGCCGTTCATTATTGAACGACCCTGCAAAAAACTTATCGATAAAATCTATTTGAGCAGACTGCGACGGCAAAAAGCAATAGCTTCTGCGCGAACATCACTTTGCCCAGGCCAGTACAGGTGAAGTCTAGTCAATCCGAAAATAATAGTCATGACGACTGTGGCATTTTCTTCCACAGGCACATCTTTAACGGCACCTTTTTTGATTCCTGCCTTAATGCATTCACCAAGAATAAGTTCAAGATTCTTAAGGAAAATAGCCATCAAGCGTTTAGAAGAATCCAGCAACCCATATGTGGAAAGCATGATCTTAAGGTCAACTTCATTGGCTGTAACAAAATCAAAATATTCTGACATTATCAAATCAAATGAGCATTCGTCTTTATCAATTTTCTGATGAATGCTTTCAATATAATATGAAAATTCATTTTCAAGCCCTGTGAGAATGTGAAGAAGAATATCCTCTTTACTTTCAAAGTGCCTGTATATGGTTCCTTCTGAGATATTAGCTGCTTTAGCTAAATTAGAAGTAGTTGCTCTATGAAAACCCACCTGTGAAATCATTTCTTTGGCTGTTTCCAGGATGAGATCTTTAGTCTTCATTATAATGACTCCCTATAAACGATGGAGCGTTTAGTTTGTCTTGTTGAAATATCTAAAACAAATAAGTTTAAAAATAAAATGGAATTGAATTTATTTCCTACCTTAAGAGACTTTCAAGGTCAACATTACATAATTGACAAAACCTAATAGAAAACTTACTTTCATATAGACAAAATCTATAAGGAGAAAAGTAATGATTGAAATTACAGAAGCTGCCACCAAACAGCTAGAAAGCTATTTTGCTGATAAAGAAAAAGCTCCCATTCGCATCTACCTCGCCACAGGCGGCTGAGCAGGCCCTAGATTGGCATTGGCTCTGGATGAGCCAAAAGACACTGATGAGAACCTTGATGCAGCGGGATTCAACTTTGTGATAGACAAAGAACTTAACGGAAAAGGAAGTCCTTTCAAAGTAGACCTGAGCTATAGCGGATTTGTTATTACTTCTGCTATGGAAATGGGCGGCGGAAGCGAATGCGGCTCATGTTCAGGAAGCTGCGGTTAATCAGTAGATAATTATACCGTCAATTTCCAGGGTAATAGACCCAATAGAAAAGGGCCGTATCTTTTGGGATACGGCCCTCTTTACTTTTAAAAAGTTGAATCAGAAACTATGATTTCCATTCATGTTTAAATGAATCCGGACCTACAACTTTATGCCCGCGTTCCCTTAACAATTCGATTATAGGAGAAGGGTCATCAGTATCTACACGAACAACCACCATTCTGCGGTTTTTATAGAGAAATAGTCCTGTGCTGATAATACTGTATTTCATATTTGAAATAATACCTGCGAGTTCATACAGAACTCCAGTTCTTTCTTCCGCTTCAACTACAATGCGCGAACCGCCTTGCTTAAGCCCCATTTCTTCAACGAGAACTTCCAACATTTTATTCCGGTTGATATAACCGATCAACTTTCCATCTTTATCTACAACGGCTAGACCTGAGAGATTCATCTCGTACATAAGGTCTGCAGCCGATTCGATATCTGTTTCAGGAGGAATTGTGGTTATACTTTTACGGACGACTTCTTTGACAGTGATCTTGTTAAGCAAATAACCGAGCTCATGTTTTTCAAGAGAAGTTATGACGGATGGCAGAGCTGCCCGGACGTCCTCTTTGGTGACATAACCAATCAGCTCTTCACCTTCTTTGACAAGAAGCATCCACAACTGATTATCTTCGAGAAGTTTGTTCGCATCCTTCACTAAAGTTTCAGGAGTTACTGTAACAAAATCCTTGAGCATTTTCAGTCCTACATACATCTACTAGTCCTCCAGAATCCGGATATACCGAACTCGTAATAAAGTTATGCTTTAAGCATTAACATTGAAATATGAATACACTTTTTAAAAAGAGGCATCCAAACGTCTGCAACGTATTACAGGTCGATAAAACACTCCTACCACTTACGCAAGGTTTATGAATAGCGCAGCAAATAGCAACTTATATTATATCAATCCTTTTAAGCTGTTATATATTCAAAAATAAACACTTATTTTAAATGCAAATAGCTAAACCCATTCATTTTCTACTTTGAAGTATCTTGCCCCTGACTCCTTTTTGGGGTAGTCCAAATTCATGCATGAAATGTCAATCGCTCAAAGTATACTTGCAATAGTCCAAGAGGAAATGGAGAAGCACCCAGATGCCACACTCAAAAAAGTAATTGTGGCTAACGGAGCTCTTGCGGGAATCGTCTCAGACGCTTTGATCTTTGGATGGGAAGCCGTTACCGTAGAGACACCTCTCGAAGGTTCTGTTCTCGTTGTTAATGAAATACCTATAAAAGTCAGTTGCGGCGGTTGCCAAAAAGAGTTCATCCCTGAGGATAAGCTTTACATGCCCTGTCCAGACTGTGGCCTTGAAATAGGACATAAGGTTCTTCAAGGTAAGGAATTACAAATCGAAGGATTAGAGATCGATTAAGATTTATAAAGGAGACGAAAATGGGTGAAGTTCCTGTTATAAGAAATATTCTAGAAGCAAATGATCGAATTGCAGAACAACTGAATAGTTTTTTTACTGAAAATAAAATCCTGTGTCTTAACCTCATGAGTTCTCCTGGATCTGGTAAAACCAGCCTTCTTGAAAAGACCCTTGCTGACCTCAAAGATGAGTTCAAAATGGCGGTTATTGAAGGTGATTTACAGACAGATAACGATGCACGCCGCGTAGCAGCAACGGGAGCTCAGGCTGTTCAGATCAATACTGAAGGAGGCTGTCACCTCAACTCAAGTCAGGTCAAAGAAGCTCTTTCTTTAATTGAGACTGAAGGGCTTGATATCCTTTTTGTTGAAAACGTGGGCAACCTTGTTTGTCCTGCTGAATTTAATGTCGGAGAAGATCATAAAGTAACCTTGCTGACAGTGACTGAGGGCGATGATAAACCTGAAAAGTACCCTCTCATGTTCCATATTTCTTCTGTTATGATTCTTAACAAAACTGATCTTCTTCCTTATGTTGATTTTGACCTTGAAAATGCTAAAAGACATGCCCGCAAGCTAAATGCGGACATCTCTATCTTCCCGCTTTCATGTCGCACTCGCGAAGGGCTTGAAGATTGGTACCAGTGGCTCAGAGAAGCCAGAGCTAAAAAAGCTTAAAACCGTAACTGGCTTTATAAGCTTGAAAAGAACTAGACACGCCCCTTGAAGATGAAAAATCGATAGGGGCGTAGTAATTATATCAGAACAACCGGAATCGTGCGGAGAGGAAAATGAAATTTCCCAGCAACCTTCCTTGTTCTGCCGTGCTTGACTCACTTGCAGACGGGGTCTTCACTGTAGACAAAGAATGGAACGTTACTTTTTTTAATGAAGCAGCAAGCAGAATTACAGGCATCCCCTGTGAGGAAGCTGTCGGTTCAAAGTGTTGGGAAGTATTCCATTCCAGTCTATGTGACGGAGACTGCGCACTGCGCTCCTGCATGAAACACAACGGGCGTCTCAGCAACAAATCCATCTTCTTCATTCACGCTGACGGTAAAAAAGTCCCCGTATCCATCAGCGCGGCCCCACTTGTTGACGCCGGCGGTAAGACCATCGGCGGAGTTGAGAGCTTTCGCGATCTTTCTGATATTCAAATCATGCGTCGCGAAGTTCATGACTCATGGCGTTTTGAAGATATTATAGGAAAAAGTAAGCCGCTTACCAAAGTTTTTACGATTATGCCGCAGGTGAGTAAAAGTGAAGCTACGGTCCTGCTTCTTGGAGAATCAGGTACAGGAAAAGAACTTTTTGCAAGGGCCATACACAATTTAAGTGACCGTAAGCACGGACCTTTTATTGCTGTAAACTGCGGAGCTCTGCCGGACAATCTACTTGAGTCAGAACTTTTTGGATATAAGGCCGGAGCCTTTACTGATGCCCGCAAAGACAAACCGGGACGTTTTGAACTTGCTGCAGGCGGAACTATTTTTCTTGATGAAATAGGTGACATGCCACCGAAACTTCAAGTAAAACTGCTCAGAGTTCTTCAAGAAAAGACTTTTGAGCCACTTGGAGCTACCTCCAGCATAAATGCTAATGTTAGAATTGTGGCGGCTACCAACCGGAATTTAGCAGAACTTGTTAAGAATGGAACATTCCGTCAGGATCTTTTTTACAGACTGAACGTTGTGACCTTAAATCTTCCTTCTCTTAAACAACGCCCTGAAGATATTCCGCTTTTAATAAACCACTTCATAAACAGACTAAATGCACTGCAAGGTAAAACGATTGAAGGAATCTCCGAAGATGCCTTACAAATATTCATGCGCCACCCCTACCCCGGCAATGTTCGAGAACTTGAAAATATCCTCGAATTTGCCTTTATCCTCTGCCCGTCAGGATTTATTCAAATTGAACACCTGCCGGAATATCTACAGCCTCAGGTAAAAAACCAGCTTACGCACGAAGATAGAGCCATGACTCTCGAAGAAATTAAATGTCTTGCTATCAGCCGTGCTCTTGAAAGAAATAACGGCAAAAAGATGGCTACTTGCAGAGAACTAGGTATCTCCAAAGATACTTTGCGCAGATCTATTGCCCGCTGCGAAGAAAAAGGCGCATAACTAGCCCGCCCCTTTCTTTACAGACGCATAAAAAGCCTCACTTCCCTAATCCTTCCTTCTTTAAATTTATCAACATACTGGAATAACAAGATTATTTTAAACAGGCATGCACAATGCTTTGTATCGGGCATGAGAGGAAACAGAGAACGCAATATAAATCCCGCAAAAACACTTTGCTTGGCCTGTTTTGAAGACAGGTTAGCCTCTGTTTTTGACAACGCAACGGAACTTAAAATGTTCCGGTTAATAGACAATAAAATTTGCCCCGCAGGTCTTCTAACCCTTCCCTCAAAGGACCCGAAGGACAGAACATCCGCCACTTTGACCTGCGGAGCAACATATCTCATATGCGGTGCTATTTGCGGCTGCACGCGGAACGCTCTGGAAAATTCCGGAATTAAAGTCGTTCCATGGGTAAGAGGTACAATTGATGAAATCCTCGAAGCATGCAGACTGAATATGCTGGAAAAATTCATCATGCCTGGTTGTGCTGGTAGGGCAAGACAACAAGGCAGATGCCACCAAAAAAAAGGTAACGGACTTAATTCCAATCACCGACTCAAGGAGAAATAAAATGAAAATTGCAATTAGCTGCCAAGGCCCCAACCTCAGTGACTCAGTAGATCCACGTTTCGGACGCGCCAAAGGCTTTTGTGTTTTAGACACAGATAACGGCTCACATGAATATGTAGATAACACACAAAATCTGGAAGCTCCGCAGGGAGCAGGAATTCAGGCTGCACAAAATGTAGCCGCAACAGGCGCAAAAAGTATCATTACCGGACATGTCGGCCCTAAGGCTTTCACTGCTCTGGATAAAGGTAAAATCAAAGTATACCTCATTGAAGGCGGTACGGTTGAAGAAGCTTTTGCTGCTTACAAGGGCGGTAAACTGGAAGAAGCTTCCGGTGCTGACAAGCCAGGACATTGGTAGAAAGAAAAAATAAGTACAAACAGGCTCGTTCCATCGGATGTTGACATCCTTGGGACGAGCCTTACTTTGGAACAATATTTATTACATTGTAGACTTAAGACGTCAGTTTACTCACGCGTCTTAAGGTAAAACATAACCCCCATTTCCAAGGGGCAGGAGACTATAAATGAGCGATCAAGCTTGCGGAAGTTGTTCTTCCTCCGGTTCAGGATGTTCATCTCAGGGTTGCAGCCCTGAAGATGCGAAGCTAAAAAAAACGCTTTCCAGAATTAAACATAAGATTGTTGTTATTTCAGGTAAAGGCGGAGTAGGCAAAAGCACTGTTGCAACAAACATTGCTGTGGCTCTTTCCCTTGCCGGAAAACAAGTAGGTCTGCTTGATGTTGACGTTCATGGTCCAAGTGTCCCTAGGTTACTTTGTCTTGAAGATCAGAAACCGCATATCGGTCACGAAATCATTGAACCGATCTCATACAGCAAAAATCTATGGGTAATGTCTCTCGGCTTCATGCTTCCAAGTAAAGACGATCCTGTTATATGGCGTGGCCCTGTAAAAATCGGTTTAATCAAACAGTTTGTACAGGACGTGGCATGGGGAGATCTTGATTTCCTCGTTGTAGACTGCCCTCCCGGAACAGGTGACGAACCTCTTTCCGCTCTCCAGACACTGGGATCTGATGCACATGCTGTAATCGTTACAACTCCACAAGGTGTTGCTATTGATGACGTTCGTCGCTCAGTTAATTTCTGCAAACAGGTCGGTAATCCCATCCTCGGAATTGTTGAAAACATGAGTGGCTTTGTTTGTCCTGACTGCGGCAGCATTCATAATATCTTCAACACCGGCGGTGGTGAAGAGCTTGCAAAAGAAATGGGCGTAAAATTCCTTGGCAAAATCCCTCTCGATCCTGAAGTTGGACGTTCAGGCGATGAAGGTTACCCAATGGTCAGAGTTGACCATGAAGGTGCAACAGGACAGGCATTAGGCGCAATTGTAAAGCCAATGCTCGACCTAACAGAATCATTACAGGAAAATTTAAAAATGCCTTCTCTTGATGATCTTAAAGGCAAAAACGGCATGGTAAGAATCGCTGTCCCTGTCGCAGGCGGCAAGCTCTGCATGCATTTTGGACATTGCGAGCAGTTTGCGCTGGTAGATGTTGATACTTTGACCAAAGGCGTTGTATCCATAAATATGGAAACACCTCCACCTCATGAGCCTGGCGTTATCCCTAAATGGATTGCAGACCAAAATGTACAGCTTGTACTTGCCGGAGGAATGGGCGCAAAAGCGCAGACCATGTTCACTGATGCAGGCGTAAGAGTAATTGTTGGCTCTCCGGCAGAAGCTCCTGAAAATGTTGTTGCCAATTATCTTGCAGGAACACTTGTTACCGGACAAAACACCTGCGATCACTAAGATACTTTACTAGTACAAAGTATATCGCCTTCCTACTCCTTAAGTACTGATGGCCCGCAGAACTCATCGTCTACGGGCCATCAGGCTTTTTATTTTCGAAATTAATTACTTAGTAAAAATAGTATTACTTAAAATGACCTTCCCGTTCTTAATATTTGAAATAAAAACGTCTTTGTCGGGATCGCCGTTGTTATTATAATCAAATTTTCCTGTTACTCCGGCGTATGGAGGCATATCAATCAACCCTTCACGTATTGCAACAGGATTTGTTGAGTTTGCATATTTTACTGCGACGAAAAGACTCATTACAGCATCGTAGGATAAGGCTTCAACTTCTGTCGCATCCACCCCATTTTTTTTCTTATAATCTGCTTCAAATTTTGCTGATCCAGCTATTGAAAGCCCTGGAAACCAATGATCTGTAAAGTAGCTATTATTGAAAACTTTATTTCTAAGCAAATCTACAGGATCCCATGAATCTCCTCCTAAAAAAGTTCCTTTAAAGCCGAGCTGTCTGGCCTGCATAGCTTGTATCTGTATTTTTTTAGTATTGTTAGGTAGGAATAAAATTTTAGGGTGAGTTGCGATAATTTTTTTTAGCTGTTTACCGTACTCACGGGCACCTTGTGGGTAATGCGCTAAGGCAATAACAGCTCCACCGTCATTTTCATAATTCTTTTTAAATAATGTGGCCAACTCAACACTATAAGGATTATCAGCCCCATATAGAACTGCAACAGGTTCTCGGTTCAAATCTTTGCTTACAAATGTCGCAATGGCTGCAGCTTGTACAGAACTTGTATATGAAACTCTGAATGAATACTTAAATTTTGTGAGTTTTGTAGTACTTGCGACAGGAGTTATGAAGGGAACTTTCTTTTTTTCACAGACATCGGCGATAGCAAGTGCAACAGAGCTACTCACTCCCCCGACAATAACTGAAACTTTATCTTTCTCAATCAAACGATGAGCTAGCTGAGCTGCAATCTCAGGAGAACCTCCACTATCAGCCGGATACAACTCTACCAGATGGTTAACACCTGAAATGTCAATTCCGCCCTCTGCATTAACTTTATCAGTTGCATAGCGGACAGCTGTTACAACATATGAACCTTTTCTAAAGAGCTCACCGCTGGTAACCGCAATGACTCCAACTTTTAGTTTAGAACTTTCTTTCTCTGTGTCACCGGAGCAGCCCCATAAAAAAAATATACTTAAGACAGTCAGCCACAAAAGAGGCAGACATCTAAATTTGGAGCGTGAAATCATCAATCCATTTTCTAAAATCATGGGCAGAATGACCTCCGGTAAATATTTTACAGATCAAATGGTCTTAACATTTAGGGGTGATTAAAAAACCACCCCTAAACAACTAAATTCCAGCCATACAGTCCCATAATTCTTCACTGACTTCAATGCGGACAATACCGTCTTCGATGTACACACGAACATTGTTCTCGGGGATTAAAGCCATATCAATTGCAATTTCTTCCCATTTGTATCTAAGTTCGGCAGGTTCAACATCCTTAAGGGGATGACTTTCAGCAACTTTCCAACTCATATCAACTTCCTCCTAAAACAATTTTTACTTCGACTTGAAGCATATTTAATGCACGCTTTATTCAATGTAACTCTTCGGACTAAGCCCAAGAAGACAGAAAATTTCATAAGTAATTGTGCCCCACCAAGAAGCAAGATCTTCTGCAGTAATAAACCCAGCACCTTCTCCACCTAGCAGATAAGCTGTATCTCCGAATTTTACATCAGGAATAGCGCTTATATCAACCGCGGTAAGCTGCATGCACACACGCCCTACAATCGGAGCGCGGTGACCGTTTATGCACATAAATCCTTTACTGGAAAGTCCTCTGCTGTATCCGTCAGCATACCCAGCACAGACAATGGCAACTTTCATGTCTTTTTGTGCAGTGTAAGTGCATCCGTAACTTATAGATTGTCCTTTCTTAAGCTCACGGACTGTGGCTATTTTAGTGCAGACCTGCATTGCCGGTTTAAGATTCGTTCCAAAATCTTCCCATTTTGTACCGCTTAACGGATTCACTCCATAAAGAGCAACACCGCCACGCTGCGCAGAAAAATGAAGTTTATCATGCTTTAAAATTCCGGCAGAATTAGCAAGACTAGCTTCAACTTTGATTCCGGCAGATTCAAGGGTTTCTAAAATAAATTTAAACTTAGCAGCCTGGGACTCAACATAATCTTCGTAAGCGGGGTCATCTGATGTTGCAAGGTGCGAACTGGCCATTACAGGATGGATCTGCGGAATGATTTTAAGAGCTTTTATCAATTTTGGCAGTTCATCTGTATTAAACCCGAGACGAGACATTCCTGTTTCAAATTTCAGGCTTATTTCAACCTCAAGATTATTCTTTTTGACTACTGACGTTAACAGATCAAGTTGATCAAAAGAACCTATAAACGGGATTATTTTATTTTCTGCAAGATCAAGACAGTCAGCTTCATTCAGTGGACCGACCAATGAAATAATTCTCTTCTCAGATCCATTATGCCGTAGCTGTACAGCCTCTCCAATGGTTCCAACAGCGAATGTGTCAGCACCTTCGCTTTCGAGAGCTTTAGCTACGCGTTCCATGCCATGTCCGTATGCATCAGCTTTGATTACACCGTAAACGTTAGAACCCTTTTCGCAAAGGACTCTGTAGTTGTGACGTATAGCGTTTAAATCAATGCGAACTTCAAAAGTATTATAACCGATTGCCATTTTATCTACCGCATACCTTGCTAAAATATGATCTATTTGCGTTTAAAAAGTTTTTCCATTTCCGAAAAAGACCAACTAATCATTGCCGGCCTACCGTGAGGACAATATTCTCGCTGTGGACATTTTACCCATGCCTCAAGCAAAGCTAAAGCTTCGTCTAACGCAAGTGGTTGATTTGCCTTAATGGCAGATTTGCAGGAAAGCATCACCCATAAGTCATCTAAATTCTTAGCTTGCCCGTCCACCGCAGCTCTCAAGTACTCCTTTGCCTCTCCAGTTTCAAGGCTTGGAGGTATGCCGCGCATGGAAAGATTTGAACCATTTTCAAGCTCAAGAAGAAAGCCGGCATTACGCAGTTCTTCCCACATTTCCTGAACCCGCGAAACTTCGCTTGGATGAAGAGTCAGCTCGATAGGAATAGCTAATGGCCGATATTCGCCTTTAGTCCGCGCAGCGCGCATATGATAGTATATCACCCGTTCATGAGCGGCATGTTGATCAAGAAGGCCCAACGAGCCATTAACTAACTTAAGAACAAGATAAGTATCTGCTACCTGCCCGAGATATTCAATTGATGTTCCTGGTACAAAATTACTACGCAAAGCAGAAAAGGTTTGCTCAGTCTGAATTGGGTGCTCAATTGCCTCTTTCTCAGAACGGGCAAGGTTCTCTATTTTAGGACTTTCATTATCACGCGCTTCATACTCTAAAGGCTGCTCGTTAACGTAGTCCGCACTTTTTCTGATCTTTACCGAAGGAGTTGAGGCGCTCGTAAAATCAGTGTGCTCATCCTGATCATTGGAATAATCAGTATTCTTGAATTCATTCCAACTAGAGAATTTTGGACGAGGCTCAATTGGTAAGTTTACGTGTGAAGCTGTTGGTCTATTTTTAGATGAAGCTATCAATGAATTATTAGCTGATGAACTCTGTTCAGAGTTATCAGTTCCTGCATGTAAAACATCTTCACCTTCAATAACTCCAAGTTCATAACGGGAAAGAGCCTGCGAAATTCCATTATGAATAATGCTGTAAATTGAACGCTCATCCTGAAAACGAACTTCCATTTTAGCAGGATGTACATTCACATCGACGAGTTCCGGAGGAAGGTCCAAAAAGATCACAGCTTGAGGATATTCTCTAGAAATAAGTCTTCCTTTATACGCACCTCTAATCGCGCTGAGCAGGAGTTTATCCTGAACAGGTCGACCATTGACAAACATAATGATCCTGTCTCCTCGCCCCTGTGCCAGAGAAGGTATTCCTGCGCATCCTGAGACTTTCATCACTCCTGCTGCGTAGGAAAAAGTAAGCAGAGATTCACAAATATTTCGCGGCCAGAAAACAGCAAGTCTGTCTGGAAGTATTTGGCCAGGCGGAAGTCTAAATTGCTCTTTGCCATTAGAAGTAAACGAAAAACCTGCTTGCAGATTCGCAAGGCTGATTTTAAACAAGACCTGATTGCTCCTACGAGCTTCAGTTGATTCATTTTTTAAGAATTTAAGTCGGGCAGGGATATTATAAAACAGATCCTTAACTTCAACCCTTGTTCCACCGGGCATTACAGCTGGACCTTCATCAAGGACATCACCGCCCTCAACATTTATAAACCAACCTTCCTGCGCACTGGCTGTGCAGGAGGACATTTTAAACCTTGAAACTGATGCAATACTCGGCAGGGCTTCACCTCTGAAGCCAAAGCTTGTGATGGCAGACAAATCTTCGACATCCGCTATCTTGCTAGTAGCATGCCTTGTAACAGCCAGATTCAGTTCCTCAGAGGGTATTCCAGAACCATTATCACGTACAGCAAGAAGCCCTTGTCCTCCACGCTCTACAGTTACGTCTATCTGAGAACTTCCAGCATCAATAGAATTTTCAACAAGCTCTTTAACAACGCTCGACGGACGCTCGACAACCTCCCCGGCAGCAATCTGATTTCTGAGTGCGGCAGGGAGAACATGAATTTTACTTCTACTCATATCCAGATACTTAAATCCTTAATGTTGGCATATTCTAATTTAATCTTAGTTTGATTATTGAAACTGAAAACAGCCTACAAGAAGGAAGGCCCCCCGTCCATCATATGAACGGGGGGCCTTAAAATTTCAATCATTTTTTTAAAGAACTAGAATGAACTAAAATCGATAAGATTAAAGTTTACGCTGTAACGTTCATCAAGTGTTGTAGTTGATGCGAGGACTTCAACGGAAAAACACTGATGATTCCAGCCTAGAGAAACCGTTTTTTCAAGATCCTTGCTACTATCAACATCCACACGGTACTGACCTGTAACAACAAGTCCCCATGGCAAATACGCTTTAGCTGCATATCTCATAATCTGCATATCATTATCCTGCTGACGCTTATATTCATCAATTTTCCGCAGATAGTCGTAGCCGAATAAGATTTCTCCATATGTATCATTAAAGAATTTCAAAAGATTTTCATGCTCGGTTATATCACCGAGATACGGAGACAAATATGTTTTAGAAGTCAGGCTCACGTAGTTGTAAGGAGTAAGAATAATCTCACCCATTAAATCTGAGAACGGGCGACGTTCGTACTGACTTAAATCTGTTGAGCGGTCAGCCTCATCAATATCGTATCCTTCTTCAAGACGGAATCTGAAAAATTCTAAATAGTCATCTTCCAGAACTGCTTCACCGTCTTTTCCGGATGTTACCATTGATCGACTACGATCAAGTACATTTGTCAGTGAGAAAGTAATATCATTTGCATTCGTAATACGATCTCTGGAATCAAAATACGGAAGTTTATCCTGATCAGGATCATCCTGCACCCAGTTGTAATCAAGACGTGGAATGAAGTTATGTTTTATCTTTGTCCAACTGCTTTTACCTATATTTTCTTTAGAAATGACAGGAGCTGAACCTAAATCAAAAACTCTGAAAAAGTCTGAAAATGCGCTGACTCCGGCATCCGCAAGTATGCGCCCCTGAGATGAATCTCTGCTGACCTTAGAACTTGCATTCTGGAAAGAGTCCACAACATACGATGTCGCTCTTACTCCTGCACGTGGAATAAAAGTTATTCCGCCTGCGGAAAGAGGCATGCTGATTTCAGGATGGACATCAAATCTTCCACCGGACATACCGTATTCACGCCAGAAATAGTTAGCACTAGCTTCACCTTCCCATTCCAGAGGCGTACCAAACAATTTTCCCCTAAAGGCATATGCATTTAACTGAGGCAATTTTTGCAAGGTGGGATTTTTATCACCGGGGTTATTACCATTACGATAATTCAAATTCTCATCATACTGAACAAGACCCGAAATAGAATAATTATTCCAGCTTTTAGCAATCAACGCAGTACTGATTCTATGATCTGAATCTGCCGCTTCAATATCACGTCCGAATTCTTCTAAGAAACTGTCACGGGTTGATTCGTATCCGTTTGCACCTGAGCTGAATTCACGCAGATAGTCCTGATCAGAAACAGCATCAAGGTCTACAATAGTCTGCCAGTCAGGAGAACCTATATAACCGTTATATTTTGATCTGATCCACCACCTATTATGATTAGGTCTGATCATCCCCTCATCTTTAAAGACACTCTCAGCGTCAACAGCGTTGTCATATGCTTTACCGTCATACAACCAATCTGCACGCCATTCGCCCTTTGAGTTTGCATCCTCGGTATGACGGAATTCCACGCCAGGCCTGAAACCGCGTTTACCTAGATATTCAGCGTGAGCGGTAAGATCCATTTCGTCATTAATAGCCCAGTAGTAAGGAACACTAACTCTTATACCTTTCTTTTTTGATGAACCTAATTCAGGAGTCAGCAGACCTGACTGGCGTCTTTGATCGATCGGGAGGCTCATGAAAGGCGTATATGCAACAGGGACACCTTTAATTTTAAATTTGGAATGCCAAAGCCTTGCATACCCGTTCAGAGTTATATCACCTTCTCCGGCCTCAAAAGACCAAGCCGGATTTTCTCCGTCACAGGCAGTAACTTTTGCATCTTTAAAGCTGTAAGTAGCCCCGTTATGCTTTTCTATAAATTCACTCTCAAAATAAACATGGGGTTTTGCAACAAATACGCGTCCTTTCTTAAGCCATCCAACCATATTATTCAGATCGAATTCAGCCTCAGCAGCATTGTAGAAATCACCTTCCCACTCAGCTTTAACGTTACCTTTCAGATAAATCCACTTAGTAGCCTGATAAAAACGTGCAAAGTCGGCTTTGAGGTAACTTTTCCCGCTTCGGATAATTACGTTACCGTAGGCTTGAATATACTCACTGTCATTCTCGGCAACAACTTTATCTGCAGAGAAGTGCCACTCTTGCTCTGCCTGAGCTGTACCGTTACCTCCGGGGCTAGATACAACCACCAGCTCTTGAGCATAAGCATATCCCGAGATGCACAAAAGTAGGCAAACTATGAGTATGATAAACCTTGATTTCAAAACGACATACCTCTGCTATTCAACAATGTTAATTGTTAACTTTTTAAATAGGGATCTTCTTGCGCAAGATAATTCTGCACATAATCTTTAGCCGCATCTTCAAGTGAAGTGAACGGTTTATCATACCCTGCGGCAACGAGCTTACTCATATCGGCCTGAGTAAGATATTGATATTTATCTCTAATAGACTCGGGCATTTCGATGTAGCTTATATTAGGGTCAACATCCATAGCGGCAAACACGGAATGTGCAAGCTCATTCCACTGCCGAGCCTGTCCAGTACCTATGTTGAAAATACCGTTTTTATCCTTGTTCTGAAGAAACCACCACATAACATCGACGCAATCTTTGATATAAACAAAGTCACGCTTCTGTCCGCCGTCGGTATATTCTGGCTTGTATGATTTAAAAAGCTTCATTTCACCGGAATCGCTTATCTGACGGTAAGCTTTGCAGATGACACTTCTCATATCATCTTTGTGGTATTCATTAGGTCCGAAAACGTTGAAAAATTTAAGACTGACCAGCTTATCCAGAATACCTCCGCGGAGGGCCCATAAATCGAAAAGCTGCTTGGAATAACCATACATGTTCATGGGTTTAAGCTGCGTGATACCATCATGGTTATCATTGAACCCAAACCGACCGTCACCATATGTAGCAGCGCTTGAAGCATTTATAAAACGGATATCATGCTGAAGACAGAAGCGACAAAGCATCTGTGTATAGCGATAGTTGTTCTCCATCAAAAAATCTGCGTCCAATTCTGTAGTAGATGAACAAGCTCCCATATGAATGATAGCCTCAGTCTGAAAAGGATCTTCACCTTCAAGAATGATTTTATAGAACTGGTCTCTATGGACATAATCTTCATAACGAAGATTAACTAAATTTTTCCATTTATCGGTTTTTGCAAGGTTATCAACGATCAAAATATCGTCAATGCCCATCTGATTGAGCTTCCAAACCATAGCACTGCCGATGAAACCGGCACCGCCGGTAACTATATACATATTTAAATTCTCCAGCTTTTTTAAGCAGATATGACTTATTTTCTAAGTAATTACACAGTTCAAGTTGCCGGATGTTACTTATTTTTCTATCTTTTTTCAACTACATTTCACCAGTTATATAAAAATTCACTGCTACGCCACCCTCAGGACATAAATATAACGGCTAAAAAAAGACCTCTTCAAATTCACACAAACAATTATCTAGCTGTAAAAATTGTAAAAAATTAGATTAAATCTTTATAGCTTAAACTTATGATAGAGACTATTTAACAGTACTAATCAATATATATTTATCAACACTACATTATTTTTTTCAGCAGTAACAACTTTATACATTAGCTATTGTTGCATTAAGAGCTTTACTTAATAATAATTCACATAATATAAAAACATTTTAAATAATAAAAAATATTTTTGAATACAAAAACACTACATACTTTCATTTAATTTATTAATAAAATCTCAGAATTTTAATTTTAATACTTGATCACTCTTAATTTAATGCTATAATAGAACAAACTATCATGCATGTCATGATTTTTTCTAGACTTTTTTAATATATACTTTTTTTTTAATAACAATTCCAAAAAGGTAACATAAAATTGAATAGAAACTACACAGTAAAAGCAAAACTCTATAGTGAGGTAATCCCAGCCTTGGGATGCATCTAACCTATTACTACCATTGCGACGTCTGCTATCGGAATAGGGATATAAAAAATGAGCTTTGGCCTAAGTTTATTGATGACAGATATGACCTAAGATAGCGGGAAATGAGGATATCGACTAAAACAATAATATAATAAACACAGCTCCTGCACAAACGGTGCAGCACATTAAGTTAACGAACTATACAAGAAATGGTAGGAACTTATAAGAGACGAATAATTGCAACTTAAATAATACAAATCTATTGCCTAAAAACAAGTAATGCCATAATAATTGTTTCATAAATATAACTTTAAAACCTATTAACCAACTACTTGGAGGGATTTAATAATGAGAACTAAAAAATTGATTCCACTTCTAACTCTTACACTTGTCGCTTTTATGGCGATGGGATCATTAGCATCTGCTGAAAGTAAAATTATACTTACGCCAAAAGTTGATGCATTTGCTCTGTTTATTGACACTTCACCATCAATGGCTCAATCTTATAAGGCAACCGGAGCATCTAAAATTGTTGCTGGACTCAATGCACTTAAACAGCTGAATGGAGTTATTCCTAATCTTGGTTACCAGTCAGCACTGTATACAATGCCTAACTTCACAACCTATTCCCCCAAAACTACCTATAACAAGAGTACAATTGCAAAGGGATTGTCATCAATTTCTACTGATTTGCCATTTTTCCAGTCTACTCCTATTGGAAGCGGCTTTACTGATTTAGACAAAGCTCTTTCCACATGGAAAGGCAAAATGGCTGTAATCTTTGTTTCTGACGGTCTTTCCAATTCAGGAAGAAACCCGGCAGCAATTGTTTCGCAGCTTTCTAAAAAATATGGTGACCGCTTATGTCTGCATACTATTAGTGTAGCTGACACTCCTGAAGGAAGCGCCGTTATGAAGAAGCTGGCTTCACTTACCCCTTGTGGAATATTTGTTGAAGCTTCCTCTCTTTCAAACAAAGCTGTACTTGATAAATTCGCACAGGATGTTTTCTACACTCAGGAAGAAGAGCTTATCGTCGAAATCATCCCTGTTCCTGTAGTTGCTCCTATGCAGGAAAAAATTGTCTTCCGTAATCTTAACTTTGGTTTCGACAAGTACCAAATTACTGAAGAAATGGAACCTTCCCTTGTTGAAGGTGCTGCAATACTCGAATCATATCCTAACCTCAAGGTCATGATCGGCGGTCACACAGACAGCACCGGACCTGAAAAATACAACCAAGGCCTATCAATGCGCAGAGCTGAATCTGTAGCAAACTGGATGGCTAAAAACGGAATCCCTAAAGACCGTATTGTCGTTACCGGTTACGGTGAAATGAATCCTAAATACGATAACAACACGAAGGAAGGACGCAAGCTCAACCGTCGTGTTGAAATTGACGTTCAGGAATAAAACGAACAATTAGGATATCTTGTCCGGTTCTTGTTTTCAAAGCTAATTTAGACTAAGAATAGGTTGGAAAGAGCGTAGCTCTATCCAACCTATTCTACTTTGGAGAACCAAATGAAACTTGCTAAAATAAACACGCTCGCAATTATTTTTTGCCTATTATTAGCTTCAAGCGCATTCGCCCGTAAAGCTACAGATACAAATGAATTGAGCCACTTTCAGAACTTTTCACATAACTGGGTTGTAAAACTCAATCGGAGTCATATAAAAGGAATCCAGCATATGGAAATCCTTCCACTTAAAGACGGTGCCTATCTAGCCAGATATCATGCCATAGACCCCGAAAGTATCCAGTGTACGGTCAAAAAAACAAGCTCAAAAAAAAGAGGACTTATCGGACTTCTTAAATATGTAGAAACGATATACGAAAGTAGCGGCAAGACTCCTCAAATCGCCCGAAGCAAGCACTTCAAACCGGCTAAGCGGATTCGCATTACAGAAATTTTCAGTAACACCGGAAAAGGCTGGCGTTAATATTCATTTCGCAATAAAAACGGCCCTCTGAAAAGATTTTCAGAGGGCCGTTTTTATTTGTTCTTTATATTAATTTTTATTTAAACTTAGAAACAAGCTCACTTAAATGCTGTGCCATTTCAGAAACTTCCTGAATTCCCCCATTCGCATTTAAAATCCCCTGCGAGAGAGTCTGTGAGAGATTGTTAATTTCAGTAACACTGTTGTTAACTTCATCGCTTGTTGCTGACTGCTCTTCAGCCGCTGTAGCAATTGCTCTGACCATATCGGCTATAGTTTCAGACTCCTTAACAATAGAGTCTAGAACGCCACCGGCCCCTTCTGCCATCGTAACTGTTTTACGGACCCGCTCACGTGCATCAGACATTTCGGAAACAACTTCTTTTGTGCTCTGCTGAATAAGGTCGATAGCCCCTTCAACTTCATCAGTTGCAGACATTGTCTTTTCAGCAAGTTTACGGACTTCATCCGCAACAACTGCAAACCCTCGCCCTGCATCTCCGGCACGGGCTGCCTCAATAGCAGCGTTAAGAGCCAGCAAGTTAGTCTGATCTGCAATATCATTAATTACTGACATGACAGCTCCGATGTTCTCAGCCCGAACAGATAAATCTTTCAAAAGCACTGCGAGTCTATCTGTAGTGTCAGTAACCAAGTGAATTTCTTTAACAGTATTTCTTACAACAGCACCACCTTCATGAGCAACAGTATTTGCTCTTTCAGATGCTTCAGCGGTTTCTCCGGTGTTCTGTGCAACTTCCAAAACAGTGGCATTCATTTGCTCCATAGCTGTAGCAACCTGTCCGGTCTGCATAGCAGTGGTATCCACGCCGATCGTAAGTTCATTCATCTGCTGCGACAATTTACCTGAATAAGAAAGCAGTTTCGTTGAAACTTCAGTAACTTCATTTGCAACATCAAGGAGGTCTTCCTGTTGCTTTTCAATATGCATCCGATTTTCTTCTTCTTCTGTGAGGTCAACCATTACGGCAATAGCCCCGACGGCCTTCTCCTCAGCATTTAAAAGAGCGCAAACCTGATATTTAAGCGGAAATTCAATTCCGTCTTCTCTTTTATAGCGAATTAACCCTTGAGGGCATTCTTTCGTCTCAAAAGCCTCGGCAGTAATAGCCCTGCCATCTTTCATAAAAAATTGTCCAATAGAAGAACCAACTATATCCGATTCTGACTTTTGAAGAATTTTAAGCATAGGCTCATTCACAAACCCAATATCATTATTCGCGTCAGTTACAATCAGAGGTACAGTAATGCCACTTAATACGCCCTTATTATACTGCAACTGATCTTTGATCTGTCTGGCCATTTTAGCAAGATCCTTACCGAGCAGACCTAATTCATCGCTCCCGGGTACATCAAAACGAGCATCAAGATTTCCGGCTGTGAATTCATTTGCTGCCCCGACAATTACCTCAATCCGATTAACAATTGATTTCCGCATGAAAAACAATAACGCTCCAAGTAAAACAACAAATCCGGTGAATGATAATAACGCTCCTTTAATTTGCGAATTTACTAAGGAATCAAACTGACCGGACACATCCTGAACCATTACTAACGAACCAAGAATAGGTTGCTTTCTGCCATGACAATGATGACAACGCTTTTCATTTTTTATTGATTCAACTTCAACAAAAACTTTCTTACCACCCACCTCAGACATCATCCCGTGCTTAACAGTGGATTTAAGGCTTTTCAGGTAAAGATTCCTTACATCAGGATTATCAAACTTTGGTGCCAAATCTGAACGCAGATCTTTTTTAGAAGTAGAATAAGTAATATTACCTTTATAATTAGTCAGATAAGCACCTATCTCTTTATAGTTTTCTGAAACTATAGCAAACTTCTCTGTAGTGCCTTTGTTATTACCTTTTGCCATCGGCTCCCTGATAGCGAGCTGAACTAAATCAGCCGATCGCACGGCGGCACCTTCAATTTCATGCAGCATTGCATCTTTTTGCCAGTAAGAGTTTGCTATGAACAAGCAAATAAAAACTATTGCGGTTAACAAAGAAGTTAAAACCAAAACTTTATTTCCAAGGGAGTTTTTGATAAAATTCATAAGATCTCCCTTAGTGTGCTCCGCCGAAAATCAGCGGTTTAAAGTTAAAATTTTCAACTCTGTCAGCATTATGACAAACCTCACAATCCTTAACATTTAGTTTGCTTTTAATGAGCTCAGGATCTCCGTCCTGCACATGAAGAGAGCCAGGGCCATGACAAACTTCACAACCCGCATCAGCTAAATCAGGAGTTGCTTCGTATGATACAAATCCTCCGGGTTTCCCGTAACCTGTAGCGTGACAGCCGTAACATTCTTTAACTTCTTCAGAATCAAGATCGGAAGCCATAATTTTAACACTGGCACTTGAGTGAGCTTTTTTAGAGAACTTGCTATAATTTGAGTATTCTTCCTCATGACATTCTGCGCAAGCCTTTGAACCTACATAGGTTGCAGAATTTGTGATACCGTAATCAACGTATGACAATCCATAAATTGTCAGTAACGCTAAAAAAGCTCCAACCCGTACGGCATAGGTTTTTCCTCGCATAAAATTTACCCCAATCTTAAAGTATAAGAAATTACACTTCCCCTTCACCACTGAAATTACGCCCATCATTAAACTGAAATTCTTCAGACTTATAAGCCCCTGCATCTCCATTTCATAAATAATTCATACTTACTTAAATGCTGTTTTGACAAATGTGTTACTCGTTTTATCAACACATGTGAAGGTAAATGTAGCCAAGTAGATGTACAATTACTATAACTTAACAGTTAATATTTTTTAAATATTATGTACAAATTTTTGAAATTTTCATGATCAAATACTAAAATAATAACTATATTCACTTATCCATATTGATCCTCAAATCAATATAGTATTTTGACATAATTTATTTTTTATACCAAGGTCCGAGCGATGTGAATACTACTTGCGGTAAGGATAGATCTTCTGGCACTATGCCTCAACTTAAGAATACATCCTCTGTTATCAATCTTTAAGCCAATCTACACACAAAAAGTTCGCTCCACCGAACTCAAACGCGTAAAGGCGGCTACTTATTTATGGAAATAGTAAATATTACCAAATCTTACGACGCTAATTTTGTAAGGCAAGTCGAAGATGAAAGCGGGCAGATTATGAGCCAATGCTACCAATGCGGTAACTGTACCGCAGGTTGTCCATATACATTTGTATATGATCAACCTGTGAATCAGATTATGCGCCTTGTGCAGGCTGGGCAAAAAGAAACTGTTCTGAAGTCGAAATCTCTTTGGCTATGTGCAACATGCGAGTCATGCACAACCCGATGTCCTAATAACATTGATGTAGCCCACATAATGGACGTATTACGCCATATGGCACGTCGCAACGGCTACTCTCCAGTGCCAACAGTTAAATCCTTCTGGGACAGCTTCCTGTCATCCGTTGAAAACAACGGGCGAGCTTTTGAAATAGGGCTCTTAGTGTCCTACATTGCTAAGACAGGACGCTTCTGGACAGACCTTGATCTTGGGCCGAAAATTCTACCGAAAGGCAAAATGCATTTCACCCCACCCAACATGCAGGGCAAAGAAGAAGTTAAAAAGATCTTTAACCGTTTTAGAGAGGAGTCTCGTAAATGAGTGATTCCTTAACCTACGCGTATTATCCCGGGTGCTCAGGCACCGGAACGTCTATTGAATATGATATGTCCACCCGCGCAATATGCGCAGAACTGGGCATAACTCTGACGGATATTCCCGATTGGAGTTGCTGCGGTTCCACTCCGGCACACACAGTTGATCATACTTTGTCGTCAGCCCTTTCAGCCCGCAACCTTGCACTGGTTGAAAAAATGGATCTGGATACTGCAATAACTCCTTGTCCAAGTTGTTTGACCAACCTCAAGACTGCCACCCATAGAATGGAAAAGGACGTCTTTCGTGAGAAGGTAAACAACTTGCTCGACACTCCCTATCAGGGCGGAGTTGCAACTAAATCAGTATTGCAGATTCTCGTTGAAGACATGGGAGTAAAAGCCCTTAAAGACAAGACGGTTAAACCGTTAAAGGGACTAAAAGTCGCAGCATATTACGGTTGCATTATGAACCGTCCACCGGAAGTCATGAATTTTGATGACCCTGAACATCCAATGGCTATGGATAACATCCTGACAGCCCTTGGAGCGACTGTACTTCCTTTCCCGCTTAAAGTTGAATGCTGCGGGGCCTCATTCGGTATCCCACGTAAGGATATTGTTATGAACCTATCCGGCAAACTGCTTGATGCAGCAAAAGACATCGGAGCCGATGCACTGGCAACAGCATGTCCTTTGTGCCAGATGAACCTTGATCTGAGACAGGATCAAATTAATTCATCCGGCGGAACCAATTACGATATCCCGGTGTTTTACTACACCCAACTTATTGGATTGGCTCTTGGACTAAGCGAAAAGAAACTCGGAATCGACAAGCTCTGCGTAAGCCCTCGCAAAGTTATTAATGCCATCGGCAGGGACGAGGCTTCCTAAGCCAGCTCCACTCCGGTCAAGAACGTTAAGGAGAAGACTTAAATGAAAATAGGAGTCTTTGTCTGTCACTGCGGATCTAATATTGAAGGGACCGTGGATACAGCCGCGGTTGCAGCAGCTGCCCGGGAATTTCCCGGCGTAGTATTCGCAACAGATACAATGTACGCCTGCTCCGAACCTGGACAGGATGGTATAATAGAAGCAATTAAAGAACACCATCTCGATGGTGTGGTCGTCGCATCCTGTACACCCAGAATGCACGAACCTACTTTCCGCCGTACTTTGGAAAGAGCGGGACTCAACCGCTATCTTTTCGAGATGGCAAATATCAGAGAACACGTTTCGTGGATCGGGAAGGATAAAGAAGCCAATACCAACAAGTCTACTGACCTTGTTCGTATGGCTGCGGCAAAACTTCTCAAGAATCGCCCACTGTTCTCTAAACAGTTCCCTGTTAATAAAAGGGTTTTAATCATCGGCGGCGGTGTTGCCGGAATTCAGGCAGCGCTGGACTGTGCAGATGGCGGACTCGAAGTAGTTCTTGTTGAAAAAGAAACTACCATCGGCGGTAAGATGGCTAAACTGGATAAAACATTCCCTACTGTGGACTGTTCCAGTTGTATCCTTGGACCTCGCATGGTTGATGTTGCTCAACATCCTAACATCACACTTCACGCTTATTCTGAGATTGAAGAAGTGAACGGTTATGTCGGCAACTTTGAAATCAAAATCAAGAAAAAAGCCAGCTACGTTGATTGGAATCTCTGTACAGGTTGCGGACTTTGCATGGAAAAATGTCCAAGCAGAAAGTCACGCGACCCTTTCAACGAAGAGCTTGGAAAGACTACTGCTATCAATATTCCATTTCCACAGGCCATTCCTAAAAAAGCTAAAATAGACCCCAACTTCTGTATGAAAATACAAAAAGACAAATGCGGAGTCTGTGCTAAAGTCTGTCCTTCGGAAGCAATTGATTTTACCCAGCAAGATGAATTCATCACTGAAAGCGTCGGCGCAGTTGTCGCCGCAACAGGATATGACCTCTTCGACTGGACTGTATACGGAGAATATGGCGGCGGGAAATACCCCGATGTTATTACTTCTTTACAGTACGAACGCATGCTTTCCGCTTCCGGCCCGAGCGAAGGACACATCAAACGTCCTTCTGACGGTAAAGAACCGAAAGATGTTGTTTTCATCCAATGCGTAGGATCAAGAGATAAATCAGTCGGCCGTCCTTATTGTTCCGGCTTCTGCTGTATGTACACAGCTAAGCAGTCAATTCTGACCAAAGACCACATTCCTGATTCTCAGTCACATGTATTCTATATGGATATCCGCTCTCCCGGTAAAATGTACGACGAGTTTACCCGTCGCGCTATGGAAGAGTATGGAGCCAACTATATCCGTGGTCGCGTTTCAATGATTTACCCCAAAGGGGATAAACTGGTTGTTCGCGGAGCTGATACTCTTATGGGTGCTCAAGTTGAAATTGATGCTGATCTGGTTGTTCTCGCAGTAGGAGTAGAATCCGCTGTCGGAGCTACTGATCTGGCCAAGAAACTGCGTATTTCATACGATGCTTACGGCTTTTACATGGAAGGACATCCAAAACTTAAGCCTGTTGAAACAAACACTGCCGGAGTTTATCTCGCAGGCTCCTGTCAGGGACCGAAAGATATCCCTGCTTCAGTAGCACAAGGCAGCGCTGCAGCGTCTAAAGTTCTCGGACTATTCTCACAAGACATGCTTGCAAGTGATCCGCAGGTTTCAGTGGTTGATATCAAGCGCTGTATCGGATGTGGAAAGTGTATTCAAACTTGTCCCTTCGGAGCCATTAAAGCAGTTGAATTCCGCGGCATGAAGAAGGCTGAAGTGATTGAAACCATTTGTCAGGGCTGCGGAATCTGTACTTCAACCTGTCCTCAGGGCGCAGTTCAGCTTCAACATTTCACTGACAACCAGATTCTCGCGGAGGTTAACGCAATATGCCGATTCTAGAAGGAAAAGAACTTAGAATCGTCGGTTTTCTCTGTAACTGGTGCTCATATGGTGGTGCTGATACCGCCGGAGTAGGAAGATTCAAACAACCGACTGATTTACGAGTTATAAAGGTTCCCTGTTCAGGGAGAATAGATCCCCTGTTTATCGTCAAGACTCTTATGTCTGGCGCAGAC